>NZ_MQTS01000156.1:6927-12875 GCF_020532825.1 Arthrobacter sp. SO3 | reverse complement strand
GCTCCAAAACCGTCGGTTGCCCTGATGACCACCCAGCTCCAGCTGGAAGCCGAACGGAGGAAGGTCGCCGCCCTTCAGGAACTTGTCGCCGCTGCCAGCCACGCCGGCGCCGGATTCGTCGGCCTCCAGCAGGAGCAGGATGCCCTGCGGCTGGAACTGGCGGCGGAGCAGCAGATCGTGGAGGGTGCCCGGGCGGCGCTGGAGGACGCGGAGGCCCGGCTCGCCCGGCGGCAGGCAGAACTCCTCGAGCTCCGGGCCTACAAGCGCCGGATGCAACCTGCGCTCAAGCGCGCACTGGCCGCCGCCGGTTCGGACGGGCTGTTCGCGACGGCAGGTGAACGCCTGCGGCACGATGTGTACCTCGCCTGGGCCGGGAATGTCCCGGCGTTCGACAAGGCGCGGCAGGTGCTGCCCTCGGAGTGGCAGGCCGGGCCGGAGTTTGCAGCGTCCCTCTACGGCTTCACCGGGCCGGGAGCTGTCGCGAAAGCGCTGAAGGCCACGGTGGAGGTCCTGACCGGGACGGCGGAGCGGAATGGGGCGCGTGAAGTTCATGCGCTGCGGGCGAACCCGGGCGGAGACACAGCCCAGCTGGTGCGCGCGGACGGTGCAAAATGCTTCCGCGCGGCGATCGAGCAGAACGTGGCGTCGGCCCGGCGGCTGCACTTTTGGCGACTGCCGGATGGAACGGTCGAGCTCTCGCGCGTCGTGGTCCACGACGACTTCAAGCCCTGACTTGGAGTGCGGGGCGGCCCAGCAGGTTACCGGCGCGCAGGACCGCCACCAGCCCGAAGTCAGGGTCCACTGCCACGACGTCGGCGCGCATCCCCGGCAGCAGGCTCCCGATCTCGGCCTCAAGGCCGAGGATTCTGGCCGGAACCAGGGTCGCCGCCTTCACGGCGTCTGCGGGCGCCACCCCGGCCCCGATGGTCCGGCGGACCACCTCAAGGAGCGTGGCCGTGCCGCCGGCGAGGGCGCCGTTGCTCTTCAGCTCCGTCACGCCCCCGCAGACCACCACGGCGGAGGGGCCAAGCTCGTAATCGCCGTCGGGCAGGCCGGTGGCCGCCATCGAATCGGTGACCAGGGCGATGTTGTCGGCGCCGACCAGCCCGAACACCATCCGGACTGTCTCGGGGTCCAGATGGACACCGTCGCCGATGAGTTCCACGGCAACGGTGCCTTCGGCCGCCAGGCGCAGGCACGCTGCCACAGGCCCGGGGTTCCGGTGGTGGAGCGGCGGCATCCCGTTGAACAGGTGCGTCACCGTCGGCCGGCGGCCCGTTTGGGTTGCCGCACCGGACTCCAGGGACTCGGCTGCGCTGGAAAGGGAGTCAGCAGTGGTGCGGGCGTCGGCATCAGTGTGGCCCACCGAGGGCGTGACCCCGTGTCCGGTGAGCAGGCGGACCAGCCCGCCGGCTCCGGGCAGTTCCGGGGCATACGTCATGGTCTTGAGGGTGCCGCCGGCGGCGTCCAGCATCCGGCCCAGCAGCGCCGGGTCGGGGTCCCGGAGCCACTCCGGGTTCTGCGCCCCGCAGCGGGCCCGGGCGAGGAACGGCCCTTCGGAGTGGATGCCCGCGATGAGGCCCTCCTCCGCGAGCGGCCTCAGCACACCGATTCCCCGGACGAGCTCCTCAGCAGAGGCAGTCACAAGGCTGGCCAGCAGCGTCGTCGTTCCACTGCGGTGCAGGAAACCGACGGCGGCGCGGCAGGCCCGGGTGCCGCCGGTGGGGAAGCCGCCGCCTGCGGCGCCGTGACAGTGGAGGTCAACAAGTCCGGGGAGGATCGAGCTGCCCGGCGGAAGCTCTAGCTCCCGGGCGCCGCGGAAGCCCGCAGCGTCGAAGCCGGCCCGGGGCCCGGCATAGGCAATCCGTCCGTCAGTCACGGCGACCACGGAATCAGCCGCGGCGGTGCCGTCCGAGATCAGTGTCCCGGCCAGGAGATAGGCGGCGGGCCTCACATCTTGGCGAGTTTGGCCCGCACCATCATAAAGACGCCGTAACAGATGAGGCCAATGCCGACGGCGGCCAGCATGTACACGCCGAACGGCTGGTCGCGGAGGGCCTTCAGGCCGCCGTCGAGCCCGGTGGACTCCTCCGGGTGCACCTTGATGGTGGCGATGATGACCAGCAGTCCCACCAGCAGCAGCGCAATGCCCTTGGCGGCGTAGCCCACGACGCCGAGGACGATCACGGCCATCCGTGCCTTCTCGGCGGCGGGCAGGCGGAGGTATTTGGTGAAGGACTGCCGGAAACCGCGGATGGCGTAGACAACCCCGGCGATCGCCACCGCCGCGCCGACGGCGAGCAGGAGCAGATAGCCTCCAGGTGCCTTCATCACAGACGCCGTGAAGTCGCTGGTGGAGCTGCTGTGGTCTTTGCCCGCGCCGATTGCGAAGGAGGCCAGAGTCACCGCGAGCCCGGCGTAGACCACGGCCTGGAGCGCGGCTTTGGCCTTCTTTGCGGCCTTTTTCTTCACTGGAAGATGCTCAAAATCGAAGATGGCGTCACTTGCCTGCCACACGGCCAGGGCCACGCACGCGGCGAAGCAACTCCACAGCAGTAACGGCCCGGCCGGCTGTCCGGCGAGTTGCCCGACGGCCCCGCTGACGTCAGCCTCGCCCTGGCCGCCCATGGCGAGCCGGATCGCGACCACCCCGATCAGGAAATGCAGGATGCCGCTGACGGCAAACCCGGCCCGGGCCACCGGTTCGAGCCACCGGGAGTTGGTGATGTCCTCGGCCGCGTCCGCGGCGTCCTTCAGTTCTCTTTTGATGATCGATCCTTCAACTGACTCGGTGGTTCCGCCGGACTACGGTTCCGCCCGGTGTATGCCTTTTCTGTCTCTTCGGTAATCGTGCCACGCGGAGCCCGCCGGCGACAGCGTCGCCGGCTGGTTGGCCTAGCGGCGGCGGTAGCTGAGGTCGAAAATGAGCCGGCCGGCGTCGTGCGCCTTGTTTTCGAAACTTGTCAGGATCCGCCCGTCGAACCGCGGCGCCCAGCCGCCGGTCTCATCGGTGCCTTCGTTGGGGCCGGTGTGTTCGGTGCTCACCGGTGCGCGCCCCTCCTTCACGGGGGCTCCGCCCACGAGGGACTCGACGCCGGATTCCCAGACCTGCGTGAGGGGGCTCTCCGCGCCGCTGCGTTCGCCGTCGTGCAGGTTCTCGAAGTCGGGGGAGCC
Organism: Arthrobacter sp. SO3; assembly: GCF_020532825.1. Classification (GTDB taxonomy): domain Bacteria; phylum Actinomycetota; class Actinomycetes; order Actinomycetales; family Micrococcaceae; genus Arthrobacter. The sequence goes on along the minus strand of NZ_MQTS01000156.1, from coordinate 9,701 downwards.
GGCCAGGACCTCCCGCACGTGGACGGCATAGTTGGACCAGTCCGTCGCGATCCGCCAGATGCCGCCGGGCTTGAGGGCCCGTGCGGCAAGCTCGGCGAAGGCCGGCTGGATGAGGCGGCGCTTGTGGTGCCGGGACTTATGCCACGGGTCGGGGAAGAAGACCCAGAGTTCCGTCACGGATCCGGCCGGCAGCATGGTGGCGAGCACCTCGGGGGCATTCGCCTCCACGACGCGGACGTTGGCCAGCCCGCGGCTGTTGATCTTGATCAGGGTGTTGGCCAACCCCGGGGTATAGACCTCAACGGCCAGAAAGTCCCTGTCCGGGTTCTCCTCGGCGGCGTGGCATACGGCGTCGCCGAGCCCCGAGCCGATCTCCACGACCAGCGGGGCCTTCCGGCCAAATTCGGCTTCGACGTCGAAGACGTAGTCCGGGTGCACGGACGTGTTGGCGATGTGGCGGGGGACATCGACGGCCCACCGGTCGGAATGTTCCTCCCAGGCGGTCTGCCGGCGGCCTTGCAGGCGGGTGCCCCGGCGGACAAAACTGACCGGACGGCCGCCGTAGGTGCCGAAGGAGGCCTGGGTGCCGGGGGTCACCGGGCGTGATTCCTGCGGTGATTCGGGGGATTCTGGGGATTCACTCATCCCTTCCAGAATAGTGGAGTCCCGGCGTGCGGCCGGCTCGGCAGGTTTGGCGGGCAGGGCAGCCGAGCGTGACTCCGGTGGCACGGCACGCGGCGAAGATCCTGCCAGAATGGGGTCCGTGACTGTACCGAAAAGCTCCCAGGACCCCACCCTCAGCGGCATCAGGGTTGGCGAACGCCCTGGCCTGCTGGTCGACGCCGAGATCGACGACGTACCCGCGGCGGAGCCTACCCGGGTCGGCAGCCGCCGCGGCCTGGTCTACCTGGGGGTGTGCCTGGTCCTGATCGGGCTGAATCTCCGCACGGTCTTTTCCAGTTTCTCCGCTGTTCTACCCGAGTTAACGGCCGACGCCGGCCTGCCGGGCTGGGCCGTCGTCGTCCTCACCACGGTGCCGGTGACGCTGCTCGGGGTCTTCGCGCCGCTCGCTCCCGTCCTGGCCCGCCGCTTCGGTGCCGAGCGCGTGCTGCTGGGTGCCATGGCGGTGCTCACCGCCGGGCTGCTGCTGCGGCCCCTGGAGGCCGCAGGCGCCGGTCACCTCCCGGCCCTGCTGGCGGGGACAGCGGCCTGCGGTGCCGCGATCTCGCTCTGCAATGTGCTGCTGCCCGGCCTGGTGAAGCGTGACTTCCCGCACCGGCTCGGCCTGATGGGCGGCCTGTACACCACGGCGATCTGCGCTTCCGCGGCCCTGGGCGCCGGATTCACCTACCCGGTTTTCAGCGCGACCGGGGACTGGACCGCGGCCCTGCGGTTCTGGGCGCTGCCCGCCGGCGTCGTTCTCCTGCTCTTCCTGCCGCTGGCCATCAGGCAGCGCCACGGCCGGCACCAGACGTCGCGCAGCGGCGTGAATGTGTGGCGCTCGGCGGTCGCCTGGCAGGTGACCATCTTCATGGTGCTGCAGGCGATGATGTCCTTCAGCGTTTTCGCCTGGCTGGCCCCGATCCTGCGCGAACGCGGCGTGGACGGCGGCACCGCGGGCGTGATCGTCTCCGTCTCGATCGTGTTGCAGATGCTGGGGTCCTTGTTCGCCCCGGCCCTCGCCACCAGGCTCCGGGACCAGCGCACAATCAACACCGTGGTCGCGCTGATGACCGGTGGCGGCTTCGCGCTGAGCATCTTCGGCCCGCTGCCGCTGATCTGGCTGTGGACCGGGCTGCTGGGCCTGGGCCAGGGCAGCCTGACGGCCGTCGCGCTCACCATGATCATGGTCCGCACCCGGGACGGCCACACCGCCGCGCACCTGTCCGGGATGATGCAGGGTGTGGGCTACGGGGTGGGCTCCGCCGGCACCCTGATGGTCGGCCAGCTGCACCAGTCCACGGGGTCCTTCGCGGCGGCGGGTGTGCTCTTCCTTGCCGTCGGATCGCTGGCCGCCGTGTTCGGCTACCGTGCCGGCCGGAACCGCTTCATCGGCGGCTGACGGAAGCGGCCCGCTACAGGCCGGCTTTCGCGAAGACCTGCTGGATAACGGTGGTGGCCGAATCGACTGCGGCCTGGACATCGCCCTGTGCGAGGGGCCGGAAGTTCATCGTGCCGACCTCCACCGAGAGTGTTCCCCGCCGGGCGCCGAGGCGGACGTAGGAACGGCCGGATCCATCCGAGTTCTGGTACCTGAACCCATGGCGGGAATCGGCGTCGAGCCGCACATTCAAAGGCTCAACCGGTGACCAGTAAGGCTGGCCCTGGCCCAGGACGTTCGCCTGGATGGACGGGCAGTCCTTGATCGCCAACGTCCGGATGTCGAAGGGGTACGGCTGCGCGACCGATGTGCCCATGCTGATGATGGTCACCTCGAGCGAGACCACCTTGTCGGCGGTGGAGGCGATGCCCTGGGCCATGGTCGCCTGGCCGGCCAGGGTTCCGTAGTAGGCGGCGTCGTCGTAGGCGCAGCCGGCCTGCGAGGGGAGTGGAATGACCCCTGGGGTTCCTGGGATCACCCGGGCATCGGTCGGGGTTACGAACAGCTCCGTGCCCGCCCCTCCCGTCACTCCCTGGAGCAGCTGGCGGAGCTCTTCGGGGCTGTGCGCGCCGGCCGGATTCGGCTGCGGGGCGCTGGGCGGGTTCTTTACCGCCTCGTCGATGAGGTCCCGGGCGAAGCCTGCCATGGACTCCACCGCCCGGGCAGTCGTTTC
>NZ_MQTS01000156.1:0-6885 GCF_020532825.1 Arthrobacter sp. SO3 | reverse complement strand
CCGTGCCCGCCAGCACCTGCAGACCGGCGGTCCCCATGTCCATGGGGCCCAGACCTTTCGCTTTCTGCGTAGTCGCGTACGCCTGCTGCCCCACGGGCGGAGCCGGCACGAGGTTGGCCTCATAGGTCGTCTGCGGCGGCGCCGCTCCGGCGTCGGGCATGGAAGTGGTGTAGCTCCGCTCGAAGTGGGCGCACTGTGCGGCCAGGGCATCCGTTTTGTTGAAGTCCGCGGCGGCAAGCTTTTCGGGCGGGGCGCTCCTGATCACGAAAACGATGGTCGCCTGCGACGGCTGCGCGGCGAGGGGCAGGCGTCCCTCCGCGAAGTTCACGCCCAGTTCGGTGCCCCGCCCCGTGGTCTCCATCTCCTCGAACATGCGGAAAGCGGAGCAGTGATCCGGCGTCGTGGTGCCGGTGCTGCCCGGCCCCTGGAAGTTCCTGGCCATGTCACGGAGCGTCCGCGTGTCAATCACGAGCCCTTGAAGAGTCCGTGAGCGCACAACAGCCGTCGCCAGATCGACAAGCTCCTGATCCGTATATACCTCGCCGGGCACCGCGGCGGCGGGGGATGCGCTCGCGGGGGAAGTGCTGCCGGGCGCGGACGACGTCGGCGCGCCCCAGGGTGGCGGGGAGCAGCCGGCGAGGGTCATGATGGCCACCGCCGCGCCGGCCATCCAACGGCGGCGCCGCATCTACAGGCCGGCCCTGGCGAAAACCTGGCTGATCACGGCTGCGAGCCCGTCGGCGCCGGACTGCACCTCGGCATCCGAGTACTTAATAACGTTGGCCTGCACCGTCAACGTTCCCTTTCGGGCCCCGACCAGGACGTGCCGCTCGCCGGTCCCGTCGGGGAGTTGGTAGGCGACGGCGTAGCTGGAGTCCGCGGCGAGGCCCACGCTCAGATGCTGGAGGTCCGACCACTGGCGGGTGCTGCCACCCATGCCCTCCTGGATCGTGGCGCAGTCCCGAAGCGTGGCCGCAACGGTGTCGAACACGTACGGCTGGGTTGCCGTTGTCGGCATGCTGGCCACCATGAGATCGATGAAGTCCATCTTGTTCGAACCCTGGATCGTCCCCTGCCCGACCACCGAGCCCGGCAGGACTGATGGGTCGCTATAGGTGCACGGAGCCGGGGACCCCTGCGAGGGAGTGCCGGGATTCACGCCGGGCCGCTCTGCGCCAATGACAGCGGCGCTCGGCCTGTCCACCGTGTTGCCGTTTGGTCCGGTGACGCCCCTGAGCAGGGCTGCGACATCATCAGGAGTGCGCGGGTTCGGCGGGGCCGGCGCCACTGACGGAGGGTGCTGCGCAGCCTGGTCGATGAGCTCCTGGGCCAGCCCGGCCATGGAATCGAGGGCCGGGCGGGCGTCTGCCTCGGAGTTCAGCTCGGCCACGGAAAGAGTCAGGCTGACGGATAACGTACCTGCCAGCACCTGGAGCCCCACCGAGCCGTAGTCCTGGGGCTGGTGGGGCTTGGTGTTCTGCATCCAGGCGAACCTCTTCTCCCCGGCCGGCGGTGCCTGGAGAAGCTGGACGGCATACATCGAGCTCCTGCCGGACTCCGTGTACGCGAGGTCGAACTGGCCGCAGCGGCCAACCAAATCGTCCGTGTAGTTGAAGTCGGCCTGGGAGATCGCGTCCTTCTCAGCGCTCCGGACCGTGAGAGTGACGGTCGTCGTCGGTCCCGACTGTGCCGCGATGGGGATCCCGCCCTGGGCCATGTTCACACTTTTGTCGGCCCAGCCGGCGAACGGGTTCCGGGGAGCGAGGACCACACAGTCACCGGGCGTCGTCTCCATTGTCGTGATGGGTCCGGCACCGCCCGACACCGCGCTGCGCAGGCGCTGGGAGTCCATGGCCCCTCCCTGGACCTGCCGGTTCTGGGCCACGGCGTTGATGATCGCCATCAGCTCCTGGTCCGTGTAGACCTTGTCCGGAGTGCCCGCCGATGGGGCGGTGCTGGACGACTGACCCGCCGTCGTCGGGCCGCCCGGCGCGGAGGGCCCGGACGAACATCCAGCCAGGGCCAGCAGGACGACGGCGGCGCAGGCAAGCCGCCGCCGGTGCCTCGCCGCCGGCGCCGCCCGGAAAGATCCAGCTGTCCCAACTGCCCGAGCGGACATCCCAGGCCCCCTTTAGCTTGTAGGCCACAGGCTACGTTTCAGTAGGGAACCCCAAGTAGGGCACTTTGACCTGACATTGCAGACGGCCGGGCAGGGATCAGAAACGCCGGACCTGCAGGTACCGGTCGACGAGGTAGTCCGCAATGGCCAGGCACGACGTCGCGGCCGGCGACGGGGCATTCCGCAACAGCGTCACCGGCCCGACCTGCTCCACGGCGAAGTCGTCCAGCAGCGCCCCGTCACGGCCCCACGCCTGGGCCCGGACACCGGCCGCGGTCTTCGCCGTGAGGTCCGACATGGTGAGCTCGGGGATGAAGCGCCGGGCCTTGCGGTAGTAGAGGGACTTGACAAGCGACGCGCTGATCTCGTCCACCCCCATCCGCCAGTGCTTCTTCGCCAGCGGACCCGCCCCGGGCCACCGCAGCGAGTTCCAGGTGTCCTTCGCCGAGACCGCGAGCCACCGGTAGCCCTCCCGGGCGAGCGCCGGGACAGCGTTGGGACCCACGTGCACGTCGTCGTACACGCCGCGGGTGAAGTGCACGCCGAGGAAGGGAAAGCGCGGGTCAGGCACCGGGTAGATCATCCCCTGCACCAGGGCAGTCCGCTCCGGTTTGAGTGACCAGTATTCGCCGCGGAAGGGGAGGATTTTCGGTGCGGGGTCGGCGCCCACCAGGCGGGCCACGACGTCGGACTGCAAACCGGCGCAGGCAATCACCCGGTCGAAGCGGTGCTCCGACCCGGGAGTGCCGGCCCGCACGGTGGCGCCCTCGACGGCCAGCGACACCACCTCCTGTCCGAGCAGAATGTTGCCGCCGGCTTCCCGGATGTCCTGGGCCATCGCCTCGGTAATCGCCGCGAAGTCGACGACGGCGGTGTGCGGCGAGTGGACCGCCGCCACGCCGGCGACGTGCGGTTCGATCTCGTGCAGCCCGGCGGCGCCGTTGATCCGGGCAAGGCCGGGCACGCCGTTCGCCCTGGACCGCTTTTCGATTTCGGCCAGGGCGGGCAGCTCGGACTCGTCGACTGCGACCACGAGCTTGCCGACTTCCCGGTAGGGGAGGCTTTTCTGCAGGCAGTAGTCCCGCAGGGCCGACCGTCCCGCGACGCACAACTGTGCCTTCAACGATCCTGCGGCGTAGTAGAGACCGGCATGCACGACGCCGGAGTTGTGGCCGGTCTGGTGGGTGGCCAGCCGGTGCTCCTTCTCGAAGACGGTGACCTCGCCGAATCCGCGCTGCACGAGGGCCCGTGCCAGCGCGATGCCCACGATCCCGCCACCAATGATTCCGATTCGTTCGCTCACGTCAATGCATCCTTGTCGCCTCGGTCTTCACGCGAGTATAGAGCCGATGCCCGGGCGGTGGTGCGTCCTGCCCGCCAGCTGTGGCATGCTTCCCCTTGAGTCAACTTCCCCTACCGATCAGGCCAGGCCTTGCCCCGTTCCGTCCCCGCTCCGACGCTGGACTCAGCCGGCATCTTCCACCGCGACTACGTGCTGGTGACGCTGGGCGCCTGTGCTCTCGTGTTCCTGGCCGCATTCGAATCATTGGCGGTGACCACGATCATGCCGCTGGTCAGCCGTGAGCTGGATGGGGCCGCCCTCTACGCCCTGGCGTTCGCCGGCCCGCTCGCCACCGGCGTCATCGGGATGGTGGCCGCGGGCAACTGGTCCGACAGGCGCGGCCCGGTGGGCCCTTTGTACGCGTCCGTCGCCATGTTTGCGCTGGGCCTGCTGATCGCCGGAACCGCAGCGACCATGCCTGCCCTGGTGGCCGGCCGGCTGGTCCAGGGCCTCGGCGGCGGCGCCATGACGGTGGCGCTGTATGTGGTGATAGCCCGGGTCTATCCGCCCGAACTGCACCCGAAGATCTTCGCGGTATTTTCCGCAGCCTGGGTGATTCCCTCGCTGGTTGGGCCCTTCGCCGCCGGCCTCGTGGCGCAGCTGCTCAGCTGGCACTGGGTGTTCCTCGGCGTGGTGGGGCTGGTGGTGCCAGCCCTGCTGATGATTGTGCCGGCACTGCGCGGGCTGCACGGCACGCCCGACGGCGGGACCCCGGCGGGCGCCGCGCCGGGGGACATGTCCGATCCTGCTCCGCGGAAGTCCTCGGCCTCCGGCAGGCTGGCCTGGGCCGCCCTCGCGGCGCTCGCCGTGCTCGGCCTGAACCTCTCGGCCAGGCTTCCGGTGGCCGGCGGAGCCGTGGCGGTGGCGGCCGTCGTCGTGGCCCTCATCGCCGTCCGCCCGCTGCTGCCGCGGGGCACCCTGACCGCGCGCCGCGGACTCCCCAGCGTCATCCTCACCCGCGGCCTGGCCGCCGGCGCGTTCTTCGGCGCCGAGGTCTACCTGCCCTACCTGCTGGTGGAGCGCTACGCCTTCTCGCCCACCTTCGCCGGCCTGACCCTGACCGGCGGCGCCGTCGCCTGGGCGGCAGGGTCCGCGATCCAGGGCCGGCTCGGGCCGCGCCTGGATCACCGCCGCGCGGTTCGAACCGGCGCGGCCCTCGTGCTCGGCGCCGTCGTCCTGGTGCTGGCGGCCACGGTGCTGACCTGGCCGGCCGCCGCCGTGATCACCGCCTGGGTGTTCGCCGGAGGCGGCATGGGGCTGATGTACGCGCGGCTGAGCGTGATGACCCTGGCCCTGTCCAGCAAGGAAAACGAGGGCTTCAACAGTTCGGCGATGTCCATTTCCGACTCGCTCGGCGGAGCGCTGTCCCTCGCCACCACGGGCATCATCTTCGCCGCAGTCCCGACGGCGGCGGCGTCCTTCGCCGGGGTCTTCGCCCTGACCGCGCTGATCGGCGTCGCCGCGGTCGCGGTGGCCCCGCGGGTCGCCCGGCGCCGGTAGGGCGGCCGCCCGCCGGGACTTGGCCCGGTGTGCTGCCGCCCGCTGGGGCACGCGAACTCCGGCCGGTTGGATCCGGCCGGAGTTTGCGTGCCCGGGACCTTCTCCCGGGTTCCCGGGAGATGGGTGCTGCCTAGCCCGCTACCGGGACTGCCTCGGCGTCGTGGACGGCTTTCCATTCGGCGATCCGGGCCTGCTGCAGCGGTGTCTGGCGGTTGAAATGCCAGGCCGCGCCGAGGAGCAGGAACCAGACCGGGGTTACCAGCAGGGCGAGCCGGGTGTCGTCGGCCTGGCCAAGTGCCACGAGCATGAAGCCGAAGAAGGCGAGCACGACGTAGGGCATGAAGGCTGAACCGGGCATCTTGAACTTCGACGCCGCATGCAGGGCGGGCCGGCGGCGGCGGAACACGATGTAGCTGATGAGGATCATCGACCAGACGAACATGGTCAGCACGGAGGCCACCGACGTGACGATGGTGAAGGCGCCGATGACGGAGTCGCCCGCGTAGAGCAGGACCAGCCCGGCCAGCAGGAAGATGCAGGAGAACAGCAGGGCGTTCTGCGGGACCTTGCGGGAGCTCAGCTTCCCGAAGGCCTTCGGGGCGTTGCCGTCCTGGGCGAGGCCGTAGACCATGCGGGAGGTGGAGTAGATGCCGGAGTTGGCACTGGAGGCGGCGGAGGTCAGCACCACCAGGTTGATGACCACCGCGGCGATGCCCAGCCCGGCGAGCGTGAACATGCCGATGAACGGGCTGCTGGCCGGGTCGATGCTGTGCCAGGGGTTGACGGCCATGATGACCACCAGGGCGCCAACGTAGAAGAGCAGGACGCGGACGGGGATCGAGTTGATGGCGCGCGGCAGGTTCTTCTCGGGATCCTTCGTTTCAGCGGCTGCCGTGCCCACGAGTTCGATGCCGGCGAAAGCGAAGATGGCGATCTGGAAGCCGAGGACGAAGCCGAACATGCCGTGCGGGAACATGCCGCCGTCGTTCCAGAGGTTGGACAGGCTGGCCACCGCGCCGTTGGGGGAGGTGAAGTGGGTGGCGATCATGACGATGCCGGTGATGATGAGGGCGAGGATGGCGACCACCTTGATGATGGCGAACCAGAATTCCGCTTCGCCGAACGCCTTGACGCTGGGCAGGTTCAGCAGGATCAGCACGACCGGGGTGATCAGGGCCGGGATCCACAGCGGCGTGCCGGGTGCGAGCTTGTCGACGTATCCGGCGATCGCGACGATGTCGGCCACACCGGTCACCACCCAGAAGAACCAGTAGGACCAGCCGGTGAAAAAGCTCGCCCAGGGGCCCAGAAGGTCGCCGGCGAAGTCGCTGAAAGACTTGTAGTTCAGGTTGGAGAGGAGGATCTCGCCCATGGCCCGCATGACGAAGAACAGCATGGAACCGATGATCATGTAGACGAAAATGACGGACGGGCCGGCCAGGGAAATGGTTTTGCCGGAACCCATGAACAGGCCGGTTCCGATGGCGCCGCCAATGGCAAGCAGCTGGATGTGGCGGTTGCCCAGGGCGCGGGCGAGATGCGGTTCGTTGTGCTGGCCCTTCGTGGCAGATTCCGACTCGGTGCTCTTGGGCACCAAAATTGTGCGTTCAGTCATCAGGCTTCTTTCCTTGTCCCAAGCGGCAGGTGGCTCAGCTGTGATGCCGCGACGGTGGCCGCGCGGATCCGTCGCAGGTGTGACGGAGGTAACAGTTCGGGCCGGTTGTTCAAGACTAGGGCCAGGACCGCGCCCCTTCCGCGGGGGGCGGGGGCGACCCGGACGCGGCTGTCTGCTGGCGGCCGGCGGCGCTGCGGCCCCCCGGTCGGGTCCGGCCCCGGCGGCGGAAAAGGGGTGTTTCCCGGCGTCAGGGCCGGATTTTGCGACGCCGGCGGAGGCCGCTGCCCGGGCCTCGGGTGGGGCGCGGGG
>NZ_MQTS01000155.1:7892-32912 GCF_020532825.1 Arthrobacter sp. SO3 | reverse complement strand
CACCTGCCCCGGCTCCCGCCCCGGCCCCTGCACCCGTTGCCGTCGATGACCCTGCCGGCGCGCAGGCTTATGCGGCGGGCCAACTGGGCTCCTACGGCTGGGCGCCCGGCGAGATGCAGTGCCTGATGAAGCTCTGGACCAAGGAATCGGACTGGGAGACGACTGCCACCAATCCGAGTAGCGGCGCCTACGGCGTGGTCCAGTCCCTGCCGGCCGAAAAGATGGCCAGCGCGGGCGCGGACTACCGGACCAACTACCGCACCCAGATCAACTGGGGCCTGAAGTACGTCAAGGATCGCTACGGCTCACCGTGCGGCGCCCTGAACTTCCACCTGGCCCACCACTGGTACTAAACAGCCGGCGCGGCCTTCCTGAAGGTCCCCGCACCTAGCCACCGGACCGGTTGGGGAGGTACTGCACCGCCCATTTGTTGCCGTCCGGGTCGGCAAAATAGACGAAATGCCCCCAGTCCTGGACGTCGACGTCGCTGACATCCACGCCGTTGTCCTTGAGCTGCTTGTGGGCGGCCTGGATGTCGCTGACCACAAGCTGCAGGCTGGGGGCGGTGCCCGGCGGGGCATCATTGAGGCCCTCGCCAATGGCGATCGAGCAGCCGGAGCCCGGCGGTGTCAGCTGGACGAAACGGATACCCTCCACGGGCCGCTCGTCGTAGTCGGCGTTGAAGCCCACCTGGTTGACGTAGAAGTCCTTGGCGCGGTCCACGTCGGAGACCGGGACAAAGACGAGTTCAAGTTTCCAGTCCATGCGGCTCAGGGTAGTCCGGGACAGCCGGTACCGGAAGCGGAAATCCCAAGGTCGTGGAAGCCGCCGCACAGACGGCTGCCACGTAGGGCGGCTGGTTTAACCGGCCACGCCGTAGAGCCGGTCGCCGGCGTCGCCCAGGCCCGGGACGATGTAGGACTTTTCGTTGAGCTTCTCGTCAATCGAGGCGAGCACGATCGTCACGTTGGCGTCGGCCAGCTCTTCCTCCAGCTTGGCCAGGCCTTCCGGGGCGGCGAGCAGGCAGATGCAGGTGACGTCGGAGGCGCCCCGCTTGAAAAGGAACTTGATGGCCTCGCGCAGCGTGCCGCCGGTGGCGAGCATGGGGTCCAGGACGAAGATCTGACGGTCGGTGAGGTCCTCGGGGAGCCGCTCGGCGTACGTGATGATATCCAGGGTCTCTTCATCGCGGGCCATGCCCAGGAAGCCGACCTCGGCCGTGGGGACCAGCTTGGTCATGCCCTCGAGCATCCCGAGTCCGGCGCGCAGGATGGGAACCACCAGCGGGGTGGGCTTGGTGAAGGCGGTGCCGATGGTGGTGCTGACCGGAGTGTCGATGGTCACCGGTTCGGTGCGTACTTCGCGGGTGGCCTCATACGCCAGGAGCGTGACGAGTTCCTCGGTGAGCTGGCGGAAGACCGGGGACGGGGTGTTCTTGTCCCGGAGAACGGTGAGCTTATGGGCGACCAGCGGGTGGTCCACAACGAGAGTGCGCATGGGTCAAAACTATCACCCGGCGGCCGGGGGCCCGCCCGAGGGGCCGCGGGCACCGACGTCGTTGGAGTCCCCGTCAGCGCTGCTGCCGGTGGAGCCGTCGCGCAGGTGGGCCGGGTGGTCAAAAGTCGGGGCCGGTCCGGCGTGTTCGCGGTGCCGCAGGACATGGAAGAGCCGGTGGGCCAGTATGACGATCCCGACCCAGGCCAGCCCCAGCACCCAGCCGATGATCACATCGGTCATCCAGTGGTGGCCCAGGTACACCCGGCTCATGCCCATTGCGAAGATGAAGATCGCTCCGGCCGCGATCAGGCTGATCCGGGCCATGGTGCGTTTGATCTGCAGGCACGCGAGGTACACCACGAGTCCGATCACCACCGTGGTGTTCAGCGTGTGGCCGCTGGGGAAGGAGGGAGAGTTTTCGTAGGGGGGGACGGCGTCGGCGTGGTCCGGGCGGGACCTGCCGATCAGTTTCTTGCCCACGGCTGTCGCGGTCACGGAGACGGCGGCAGCACCTCCGACCAGGATCAGCGGCCGCCAGGTCCGGCCGGCCCAGATGAGCCAGGCCGTGAGGATGCTGCCCAGGATGGGCATCCCGATCCCGCCCCCGATGTTGGTGAACCCCGTCACGAACGCGTCAAGGCCAGGGTTGCGGAGTTGTTCCATCATTCCGAGGGTGGGCTTGTCCAGGTTGGCCAGGCCGGCGTCGTCCACGACGTTGTCATAGACCTCGGCACTGACCAGCGCCAGGATCAGCACCATCGCGCCGCCGATGAGCATGGTGACCCACAGCGCCGCGTACGGCACCACCCATTTGCCCCAGCGCTGTGTCAGCCAACTCTCTATCCCGGTGTTCACGGTATCTCCCGAATGTTGATGCCGGCAGCCGTGCTGCACAGCGTGCTTAGTACCGAAACTATCATTGAGCCATGACTTCCCCTGAGCCGCGCCATGCCGAATGGATAGGCCTTGCCCTCACCGAGGCGCGTGCCGCGCTGGACACGGCCGACGTGCCGATCGGCGCCGTCGTCATCGGTCCCGACGGCACCGTGCTCGGCAGCGGGCGCAACGAACGGGAGGCCATTGGGGACCCGACGGCGCACGCGGAGATGGTGGCCATCCGCGCCGCGGCCGCGCGGCTGCAGGAACTGGGCGCCGTGGCCGGGAGCGCCGCCGACGGCTGGCGCCTGGCGGACTGCACACTCGTGGTGACGCTGGAGCCCTGCGCCATGTGCGCGGGGGCCGTGGTCCTGGCCCGGATCCCCCGCGTCGTCTTCGGCGCCTGGGACGAGAAGGCCGGGGCCGCGGGCTCCGTGTTCGATGTCCTCCGCGAGCGCCGGCTCAACCACTGGGTGGAAGTGTACGGCGGGGTCCGGGAGCAGGAATGCGCGGCCTTGCTGCGCGACTTTTTTGCCGGGCACCGCGGTGCCTGAGCCCTCGCCAACGCGATTACCCGCGCCATTCCCCGTGCCTGAGGCGAGCGGGCAGCGCTAGCTGCCGGCTGCCGAGCCTGCTGCCGCTGCCACCAGGCCGTCGATCCGTATTTGCCGGGTGGCCGGTGAGTCGGGGCCGAAAGCGCGGAAGTCGCCCAGGTCCTCGCGGATCCATTCCTCGACTTCGGCAATCCGCCGGGTCACGGCGGGCGTGGCTGCGTGGAACACCCAGGGCACGATCTGCTCCCTGCCGGGATCGTACTGCCACAACCCGATGATCCGGCCCCGGTCGAAGATGGGATGGTCCGGGAGGTCCGCCTGCAGCGCCAGCGAACCCAGGGCCTTCGTGTGCTGGTCCTCCTCGGCCAGCATGTCGGCGGCGTTGCGCCGCAGCAGCGCGAGCGAGTCCGTTCCGGCGAGCAGCTGGATCTGCTCGCGGGCCGGCTCCTGGAACGCTACGAGCTGTTCGACGTCGTCGGGCAGCATCCACAGCGTCTCCCCGGAGGCGGTGGGGACCTCCACGGCGCCGGCCGCGGCCAGCGATGCCCTGCTCTGGGCCACGGTGAAGGCCGTGAACCACTGCAACTGTTTGAAGGTGGCGCCTCCGGTCCAGCCAAGGTAGCGGCGGACCAGCTCGGTGCGGGCTTCGTCGTCGTCGAGCGGGCTCGGCGGCAGGTCCCACAGTTCGTAGGCGTAGCGCTGCTGGTCGAGGCGGCCGTTGGCAGGGACCCGGCGGATCCGGCCCTGGGACTGCAGGATGCCGAGGGCCGTGGGCAGTGTGGTGGTGGCGCCCTTTTTCTTGCCTTCCTCGCCGAGGTTCCGCACGGATTCGCCGAGTTCCTCCTTGAGCTGGCGCGGGTCCATCGGGACAGCGGCATCGGCGAGTGTGTGCAGCACCTGCTCCTCGAGCAGGGTGATTTCGCCGCGGTCCACGCCGAGCCTGCCGACCACCTTGACGGCCGCCTCGGCGGCGTCCCGCCCGAGCCGCAGCGCCCAGGCGAAGTCGTCCCGGCCCAGGACGTAGGTACAGCCGCGCGCGGTCGGGAGTTCGAGGATCCGGCGCGCCCCGACGTCGGCGTCCACCTGGGCGCGGCGGATGCCGGCGCGGGCGAAGAGCGTGAGGTAGGGGTTGGCGCCGCCCACGGAACGCGCCCAGCCCGCGCGGGCGAACACCTGCTCCGCGGTGCAGCCGGCCAGCGAGCCGTCCAGGCCCTGTTTGTGCCAGGCCCAGGCGCAGAGCCGCTCCCGGGTCAGGGTCCGGGCCGGCGGCGCGTTCGCCGTCAGGGGTTGCGTGGTCAGGGGCTCGGGCGTCATGGGGTCATTGTCCACCAGCCGGCGCGGCAGGGGAATCTTCCCCGGGAGGCTTTTCCGGCGTGGCATCCGGCTGCTGCGCGGCGGGAGGCTCCGGGTCCACGGCTGCCAGCACGGTCCGGGCCGTGGCATCCCAGCCGGGCAGACGCTCCCGGGCGTCAACCGCGGCGGCCCGCCAGCGGGTGCGGACCCCGGGGTCAAGCAGCCAGCGCCGCAGCACTTTCGTCAGGGGTGCCGGGTCCGTGCCAAGGGCGACGGCGGCACCCGGCAAGGCTGGGGTGCGTTCCGTCGCCGACGTTGGCGCGGGGTTCGCTGCAGGGGTTAGCGCATCAAGCGAGTCGGGCGCCGGCGCAGGGGCGCCGGCTGCGAGCGCTTCGACGGCGCCGGTGCCGGCTCGGACGACCACGGGCACGCCCCGCGCAATCGACTCCGTGACCACAAGGCCGTATGTCTCGGCCTGCGAGATGAGCAGGCTGAGGTCGGCCGCGGACCATTCCGTCTCGAGCGCCGGCCCCCGCAGCTCCCCCGGGATCCGGATGCGGTCCTGCAGCCCCAGCCGCTTCACCGTGTCCCGGAGGATCGCGGCATAGCTGGGATCCGCGGTGTCGGAGCCCAGCAGGGAGGCGGTCCACGGTATGTCCGGCAGGGCCGACAGTGCGGCGAGCAGCAGGGTCTGGTCCTTGTTCGGCAGCAGGGCGGCCACCGCCAGGAAATGCGGCGGCTCCGACCCGGGGGCCAGCGCGGCGCTGTCCGTACCGGGCAGGGCAACCCGCACGCCGTCCAGCCCGTGCCTGGCCCGGATCCCGGCTGCGGCCGAGCCGCTGGTGCAGACCACCCCGGCCGCCGCCCGCAGTGCCCGGCGTTCCAGCCCGGCCTCGTCATGGCCGGCGTCGTCCAGCGGCATGTGCAGCAGGATCCAGGCGGGCCGGCCGGCGGCCGCGGCGGCTGCCAGTTCATCGGGTGCCCCGCACGCGAGGAGCCCGTCGACGAGGGTGACCGTGCGCCCGGCGCGGGCATCCATACTGACGGTGTCGTTGCGGGCGACGTTGATTCCGGGACGGTCGCCGCCGCGCTCCTCGCCGTCGCACAGGAGGGCGGCCAGCCGCTGCCGGTCCGCTGCGCTGCCGACCGGCCAGCCGCCGTCGAGCGGGCAGATGTCCACTTCAACGCCCAACCCGGCGAGCTCCCGGGCGAGGGCCGCGTTGTAGACGTTGCCGCCCGAGTTGTGGCGCACGCTGCCGGGCACCACGAGGCGGACTCGGAGGCCGTCCTGGTGCACGCTGTTCCCGGCTGGCACCAGAGTCCTAGCTGGCCTCAAAGTCGAGCGAGTAGCTGGCCCAGGCGTCGGGGGTTTCGCGCAGGGTGACGTCCAGTCCGGCCAGCTCACGCCCGTCCGCGCCGGGACGGATCTGCGCTGCCACGGCGTCGGCGACGTACTGGGCCAGGGCCTCGGTGGTGCTGAGCCTGCCGGCAAAGTCCGGGTGCTCGTCCAGGTTCTTATAGTTCAGGTCTTCGAGGATTGCATCCAGCACCTCGCCGGCCTCGCCGATGTCCAGCACGATCGAGTCCTCGTTCAGACGCCGGCGGCGGAAGGTCACCTCCGTGACGAAGGTGGCGCCGTGCATGCCCTGGGCGGGGCCGAAGGCCGGGCGCGGGAGGCTGTGGGCGATCATGAAGTTGCGGCGGACGGTCAGGCTGAACACGGATTTACCTCGTGGCTTCTGTGGGGGTTGATGCGGTGGCGTGGTCTTCACTGGCGTGGCCTTCACTGGCGGTGTCTTCACCGACGGGGTCGTCGCCGGACGGGTATTCGATGACGTGGCAGAGCGCGTCCAGTGCGCCGTCGGAGAGCCGCTGGACGACGTCGGGCAGCTCAGCCAGGGCGGACGAGCCGGTGAGGAACGCGTCGAACCCGGGATCGCTCAGCAGCGAGACGGCGAGCCGGAGCCGGTCGGCGTTGGTGCGGCGGTGGCGGCGCGCGCGGGCCACCACGCCGACCTGGCTGGCGCGGATCGACAGCCGGCGCGCGTGGAAATCCTCGCCGAGCGGCACGGTGACTTTGCGGTCGGCGTACCAGGACATTTCGATGACGTCGCCGTCGTCACCCGCGAGCTGCAGTGCCCGTTCAAGGCCTGCCTCCGACGCGGAGCAGTGGATCACGATGTCGCAGTCCCCCAGGGCGTCATCGGGGTGGCTGAACTCGACGCCGAGCGTTTCGGCGAACGCCCGTTTGGCCGGGTCGACGTCGACCAGCTGCAGCCGACCGAGCGGGAAGGTGCTCAGGAGCTTGGCCACCATGCCGCCGACGAGGCCGGCGCCGATCACGGCGACGCGGTCGCCGAGGCGGGGCCCGGCCTCCCAGATCCCGTTGATCGCGGTTTCAACGGTGCCGGTCAGGACGGCGCGGCGGGCGGGGACATCTTCCGGCACCACGGTGAGTGATTCCACCGCGACGACGTAGCGGTCCTGGTGCGGGTACAGGCAGAAGACCGTCTTCCCCAGCCAGTCCGCCGGGCCGTCCTCCACCACGCCCACGGAGAGGTAGCCGAATTTCACCGGGGACGGGAAGGAGCCCTCCTGGTTCGGGGCGGCCATCTCCTCCGCCACACATTCCGGGACGCGGGCGTTGTGCACGACCAGCTCCGTACCTTTGCTGATGCCCGAAAACAGGGTGCGGACCAGCGCTTCGCCGGGGCCCGGGACGGGCAGGTCCTCGCGCCGAAGCTCCCCTTTCCCGGGGCCGACGGTCCAGTAGGCGGTGGCTGTGGTGTGCTGTGCTGGCTGTTTGGCTGCGTTAGTCATCTTGCTGACGAATCTAGTCCCCTGTCCATTCGCGGGGAAGTACGGACGGCCCCGGGCGCGCCGCCGTGGACGGTGGTTGGCGGTCTCTTGGGGGAGCCATTCTCCGTCCGGGTGGCGGCATCCGCGGTGTGTTGTGGCCTCGTTTTGTGGATGAGCGCTTTGCTCCGGTAACCTATTCAGGTTGGTGACGTGTCCGAGCGGCCGAAGGTGCAACACTCGAAATGTTGTTTGGTGAAAGCCAACGTGGGTTCAAATCCCACCGTCACCGCGAATGAGAAAGGCCCTGCTTCCTTTGCAAATAAGGGAAGCGGGGTCTTTTGCTTTGTCTGGAACGGGCCAGCGGTAACGCAGCGGTAACAAATTTCCCGCAGCGCTCTGTGTTCAGCCACGCCGAGGCAACGCGCGCGGCCGGCGAACGACACTCATCGGGCCCACCGGATGGCCGGGCAAGGAAACTCAGCTGGACACTGTCATCCCCAGCCGACGGCATGTGAGACAGCGAAAGAGTGCCAACAATGGCCCGGCCGGGCCGTTGTTGGCACCCGTTGAGACTGAACCCTACGGCGACTCCGGGCCCACGTAGAATCGCCAGGAGGAGCCAGGCTCGGGTCGATCTTAGCTGCGATCTCCTGCGTGATCAGATCACAGGCCGGGTTGCCAGATCTGGATGAGGGCGACTGCGTCGACGACGAGGGCTGACCCTTTGCCCGCATCCCCCCAGGAAAAGGGCAGTCATCGAAGCCCTAGCACCCGATGCGCCACAGGCCTCTGGTCAGCTCTTCGGCTGCCTGCTCAACGGTCAGGAAGAGGCGATGTACGGGTTCGTCGGTCACCGGCTCATCGTCTGCGCTGAAATGTTCCAGGTTTTGTACAGGACTAACAGCACTACGACCCAGCCTGCATCGCACAGAATCCGATTGCGGGAACTGGAAAATCACCGCATTCATGTGGCTGATGGGGCGGTCCCTCCACTAAATCAGCGAACTAGTTCAGTTCGGCCGACTCCTCATCTCCGAGCTGGCCGGCCCCAATGCGGGCCATCGGCCGGGCCTAGGAACGTCCCGGATCGTCAGCCACGTCTGACTCACCCGCCGCCGAGGCCTCCCACCGAAGTGAATTCCATAGACTTCCTAGTGGCCCAGTAGGCGTGAATCTTCGGCATGCCGAAGTTCAGTATTTCCCTTTACCTGGGCGCGGGTGAGCATCCGCGGGAACTGCGTCCCCAAGCGATCAGGTCGGATACGCACGCGTAACCCTCGGGACCTTCTGCCAGGAACGCGAAGGCCAGCGATGGCGAGAGCGTTCCCCATTCCGGAGTTGAGGTAATTGAGAGGCCAGCATCACCCGGAATGGCCAAATAGTAAGGTGCCTTATGATTTAGGTATACAGTGCCACGGTGCACCGGGAGGAACGGATATGGTGGCGGAATCGCCGAGCTCCATCAGAATTGACGTGGTCGGCGGACGTTACCGGCTTGGCGAGGTGGTCGGCCGTGGCGGCATGTCGTCCGTCTACCGTGCAACGGATGAGAATCTGGGCCGGGACGTCGCGTTGAAACTCTTCGCACCTCAGGCGCCAGACGCGGACGAACTCAAACGCCAGGAAGTTGAGATTCAGCTGCTCGCGACGCTTAACCACCCCAACCTCGTGACGCTGTTCGACGCCGGCATTGACACCCGCATCCCGGACGAACCGCGGCCCTTCCTGACAATGGAACTGGTCGGCGGACAGGACCTGCGCAGCCGGATCAGGCACAGTGCTGTCCCCCTGGACGAGCTCGCGGTCATCGGAGCCGGAAGCGCAGACGCGTTGGCGTATGTCCACGACATGGGCGTCATCCACCGGGATATCAAGCCGGGCAATATCCTTTTAGTTCAGACGCGCCCCGGGGAGCCGCTCAGGGCCAAGGTCACAGACTTCGGGATTGCCAGGATCGCCGACTCAACACGCCTGACTGCCACTGGGGCGATGGTGGGAACCGCAGCGTACCTCAGCCCTGAACAAGCCATGGGCTCTCCGCTCAGCCAGGCCACTGACGTGTATTCGCTGGGGCTGGTCCTGCTCGAATGCGTCAAACAGGCAATGGAATACCCCGGGAGCGCCGTGGAATCCGCCGTCGCCAGGCTGCACCGCACCCCGAACATTCCCGAGGATCTCCCGGCGCAGTGGGCCGACCTGATCCGGTCGATGACGGCAATCGATCCGCTGGAACGCCCGACAGCCGCCGATGTTCAGACAGCACTGCGGCAGGCACTTGTCTCGCCGGCATCAACCCCTGGCGAGCTTCCACCGGGAACCCCGCAAGTGCTGCCGGTCAGGCCCCTCAGTGCCGTCACCATCACGACAAAGTCCCCGGCCCCCAACCTCTCCCCCGGCCCAGCCAACGATCACACCCACGCCCGGGACTGCAGCGGGACCGACGCCGCCACCCATACTGACCCGATGTTCCCCGGTAACGATCAGACAAGGGACCGCCCGGCAACGCACCGGAGGTCCCGGTCATTCCGTCCGGGACACAAGAGGCGGTTTCCTGCGGTCGCAATCCTGACCGTTCTCGTGCTGGGGGGCGGGGCGACGGCAATCACGGCGAGCATGGCGCAACCGTCCACGTCCGTTGTTGTGCCGTACCCGACGGTCACCGGCGCGCTGGGAGATCACCTCCAGGAACTTCAGAAGAGTGTCGAACCATGACCCGCAATCAACCCAAGCGTCCACGCCCTGGAATTCGGGGAATTGGCCTTGCCGCCGCCCTGGTTCTGGCGGCTTCCCTTACCGGCTGCGGACCGGCCGACACCGGCCTGCCACGCGAGGCATCCCGGCAGCTTCAGGAACTAGTTCTGGGCGTGAGCCAGGCGGCGGCCGCGAATGATCATTCAGCCGCGCTCGGAACCCTGGAGACCCTGGAAGCGGACCTGACAACAGCGGCCGCCAGCGGTCAGGTTTCCGAGGAACGGCGCCGGCGCATCATGACCAGCATCGCCGCCGTCAGGGCCGACCTCATGGCTGCCATTGACGCGGCCGCCGCAGGGGCGAAAGCGGCGGAGGAAGCGGCAGCCGCCGCTGCCGCGGCAGACGCGGAAAAGGCCAAGGCCGATGCGGACACGGAAGGGGTGGCGAGATCAGCACAGGAATACACGGCGCCGGTAGTTGCAGTCCCTCTCCCGGCACCCCACCAAGCACCTGGACAGAAGAAAGGCAACGAGGGCAAAGGCAAAAACAAGGACAACTGACCACGCACACGAGCATCAGCACCCTGTTCAGTCATCCGGTGACCGCTGTCATCCGGTGAACTGATATCAGGCCAGATGTCTAACAGTTGATGTGCATGTCTGTCGAGAAATTTGAGAACTTGCTCCGCTACGCGCTACGCCTCACTGATTGAGCCGATGACCTCTATGACCTCTATGACCTTGACGACTGTCCGTAACCGACGATGCGTTTATACGACACCGTAAAACCGCCCGGTAGGGTGTCCCTCTACGGGACACTCGCGATGCATTTGCGTAGTCCTTTGAGCGGCGTGCACCCCGCTCGGAGGGAAGGGGTCACCCGCTACGGTGATCTTCTATTGACACAATGCTACTCAGACAGAATCGGGGCACGTCCATGAATGCAAGTTTGGTTCCTGCCAGCTCGGCATCTTCTGCGGATTGGCTAGCCCGCGGCTTTCCGGACCCTCCGCTTCTCGTGAGCACGTTTGTGCCAGAGACTTTTCCGGCAGTCGTTCGTGTTCTAAATCCCTTTGTTGGCGCCGCCGAGCGGAAACTCTCTTGGGCCGCCGTTGCGCAGGAGCTGGGCATTCCCCTAAAGGGTGCCGCCGTTGGTGACCACCTTTGCCAGGACTACGAGGCCAAAACGGGTGAGAAGATCAATGTCGATTTCGGGACACTCGATTACAAGGTTGCATCTTCCTTGGCAGACGTTCTCAGCCGATACACGACCACGCCCGACAAATGCTTCTTCGCCGTCTGGGCAGGCTACTCCGACATTAGGGACGAGCTCACCGGAGCGCCCGTGATAGTCCTTCCCCCCAAGCGCGAGATGTACCTCCTCGAAGGACCCGTCCGGGCTGCAACGGAGGCGTTCGATGAACAACGTTACAGGCGCAGTCTGCGGTGGTGGCCGGCTGATCGATCCTGGTGCGTAGGAAATGATCTTTACGCCGATTCTGTCTACATCGCTGGTTCCAAAGCCTGCGTCTCGGCTCTGGTAGATGATCCCGGCCTAGAAACCCTAGTTGTCGATCCCGCCGACATTCATCCCGGAATCTACGCATAACCACTTCGAGGTTGAAGCCAGGTGGCGTCCATATGGGGATCGGCGAACGGGCAGGGATTTTGAAGCCGTTGTTGGTGCTTGCGTTGCAAATCCCGACGTGATCAGACCCTCTAGAGCTTTTGCCACTTCGACATTGCACCTGCAACACTCAGGTCATCGGCTTCGGCTCGTCTCGGCCAGTTCACCATGAAGAGATCGGACTCATCGATGGCCATGACTTCTCTGACCAAGGCCCGGCTGAGGAAATCAACATTGATCGTTCTCGTGGTCACCATTGTCACTTTCGTGGTGGCCCTCACTAGCGGGGAGTCGGACCACGGATCCTCCCCATTGCTGACCATCATCTATCAGGGCCTCGGCGCCATCGCGGGAGGGGGTACAGCCTTCGTGGTGGTCTTTGTTCCCCTGTATTCGTGGCAGGAAAGCCGCAAGAACCGAGGCGAAGACGATCGTTCTCAGTGAGCACCGCGTCCGGTAGAGGATCGGCTTACGGGCGCCTTACGTTGTGGAGGTCAGTTTCGAAAACACTTGATCATTGGAGATGCGCGCCAAGGTGCTTTGACCGAGAGCGCTCATCCCTGGATTGGTCTCCCGGTAGTACCAGACCAGGCCCATTGCCTGCTGGAACGCCCACGCGGCTCCGCGCCACCACTCGAGCTCATCGCAGGCGAGGTCATTGCGGATAAGTGCCCGTCTGCCGTCATCGAGCATGTGCCACGCGGCAACGAGATCCAGAGAAGGGTCAGCAGGAGCGAAACCCCCACCATCTAGCACACCTATGAGTCGGTCGCCCTCGACGAGGAGATTACCGGGGATCAGATCACTGTGGTTCATCACTACCGATCTAGCTGCCGGCAGGCTTCGGAATGCTTCCCACAGGGTTCGGAGCCGATCGACGGGCAGCAGGTCGGTGCTTTCATGGAAGCAGACCTCCATCCACTCGTCAGATTCTTTCAGGTCTCCGCCCCGGCCGGTGCTGGCAAAGGGCCGGCCTCTCGTGTCGGCGGCACGAAACGAACAGATGAGGGCGACAAGGTCACGGGCGAATGGTTCGGAGTGCGATAGGCCATTGGGGGTTGCAGTAATGCCAGGTACCCAGGTCTGCACCGACCACGGCAGCGGATAGTCGTACCGTACCCGGGATCGACCATGGCAACTGGCACGGGTGTGGGGAACGGGCAGCATGCGGCTAACTCGCGCATTGCTTTGGATTCTTCAGCAAGTTCAGCGCTGACAGAAGCCGGGTCAGCGTAGCGCAGTGGGAAGCGGGCGGCGAGGTCGGAGCCGATCGTGAATATGGCGTTGACCGTGCCATCCGCCACTATGCGACGGACGGGCTCATCGCGCCATTCCGGAAACTGAGCCGCGATCATCTGCCGAGCAACGTTCTCACCTACGGGCAGCTCATTGTCGTGCATTGCCATGTAGGTCGACGCTACCTTATTCGGACCAAGGTCCCAGCAGAGGATCCGCCCACGGCACATAATCGCAGTGCAGAGGACTTCTGACATTCAGTGCAGGCGACTTCTGAAAATGACAACTGGACCGGTTGGGCCGATCCACCGCCAACATGCTGGAGCTGGCCACCATACTACGGGCGCGAGGGATCGGTCTTCGCGTGCTGAACCTCGGCGGCGGCGACGTGGACACCGGCACGCCGATGGGCGGCATGGTCTTCACCGTCATGGCAGCACTGGCGCAGATGGAACTTGAGATCCAACGGGAACGGATCACCGATTCGGTATCCAAGCGCCGGGCCGCCGGCAGGGACCTGGGCGGGCGCCGGGAACGGTTCACCGACAGCCAAATCGAGAATGCGCGCCGCCTAATCGACGCCGGGCAAGCGGGTGCTGTTACCCGTACGTCGATCATTGAATTTGATGCCGCGGATGGACTCTTGCGGAGTGTGCGCGGCTGGGCTCGCCGGCGTGGTCGATGTCCCGTATCAGCGGCGGATTGAGGCGCGCCTGCCGCTCTCGGCAAACCCGGAAGCTCCGGTGTGCGCGCCGGTGTAGGGATGGTGACGTTGGCCCCGGCACTGTTGTGCCGGGGCCCGTATCCGGCTGCTATTTCTTGCCGAGGAATATCGGGTTGGTGAGTGCAGCCATGGGGCCGAGCTGGAGCGTCGTTCCCATGGCCGTCCCGTTACTCGGGGTGCCGTCGGCCATCGGGTGGCGCACCTCCACCCGGGCGTAGGCTGCGAGCTGGGGAGTCGTGATCCAGGTGCTGGTGCCCTGGCCCGAGGCCGGAAGGGTGGTCTGCTGGGTTTGGCCTTCGTCTGTGATGAAGCGGACCACGCCGTTGGGCACGCCGGAGATCTTCGCCGTGACCATTACCCGGGCATCCGGCGCGACATCGAGTCGTTCCCCCACGCCGGCGGCGGATACCGTCGAGGATGGCGGTGCGGGACAGCGCGGCGGCGTTCACGACGTTATGGGGGAAGCCGATGACCTGGGGTGCGCTGTGGGCGTCGCTGTTGCCCATCGCCGGGAGCCAGTGTCCGCCGGTGCGCACGGAGGGGGCCAGCATGGAGTCCCACGAGTTGATGGCGTATTCGTCGTCGGCGGTCCAGCGACCGGTCCATACCTCGACTGCGTCGGCGTCGTCGTAGCCGAACTTCCAGCGGCAGGCGACGGACGGGCAGTACGGGTGGGCGGGGACCACAAGGCCTCCGGAGGCATGGATCCGCTGGGCTTCCTGCTCGAACCCTTTGTCGCGGGCCCGGTAGCGCCAGTCGATCCACTCCCCGGGCTCGAGCCCGAAGGCGAGGTAGTGCCCGTTGCGGGTCGTCACTTCCTCACCCGTGAGGATGAGCAGGTCGTTGCCGGCCAGCGGCCCCCAGACGCCGTGGGAGGCCGGGGTGTTGTGGTCCGTGCTGATCATGAAGTCCAGGCGCGGCCCGTATTCGAGTGTGACATTGACGGTGTAACCCATCCCCTGTTCGGCGACCTGGTACGGCCCCAGTGCGATGTTCCAGGTTCCCTTCCCGACCGGGCCGGGCAGGTAGCCGGGGGTGGCCTCGGCCGCGGAGATGAAGAACTCGTTGCGGAATCCCCCGACCAGCCGCGGAAGCCCTTGCCGGCCAGGTCGGTTCCCTTCTCGTCGAAGACGCCGATGTCGCAGGCGTTGTTCAGGAGCCCGGAAGCGACGGTCGGCTTGCTGTACGTGTAGGAGACGCTGATCTTGTTGACGCCGGCCGGCACCTCGACGGGAAGGTAGACAAAGTCCGCGGCCCCCGGATCGAAGTGACCGGTGAGGGTCTTGGTCTTGCTGGTCCCCGTGTCAGCAGCCGCGAAGCTCATGGGCGCCAGGGTGATGGCGGCGCCGGTCAGCGCCGCGGCCAGGAATCCCCGGCGGCTGGGCGAAAGGGGAGCATTGTCGGTCTCGTGGGCCTGGCAGGGTGAAGTCACCGGCCTATGGTCCCCGTGCAAACTGAAGGAACACATCCGTGAAGGAAACTACGCCTGAACCAAGCCGCCGCCCGTCATGAACCGGACCGCCCGCCCCCCACACCACAGGACGGGTCCGCCAGCCGGGCTCAAGGGTCCCCGCGGCGCCGGCGGCGGTGCTGGTCAGCCACGCAATGGCATCGTGCCCGGAGATGAAGGCCCTCTACGCTCGGGTACCGATAAATCGCCGGAAACATCCGGGGAACCTCTGGGGGCTTGTGGCGCACGGCCCAGACCAAAAGGACCAGGAGCCCACCTTCGATATTTACTGCGGGACCCGTCAAACGATGGGCGAGAGGAAGCCCTGCCGTGCTCGCAACCTGGCGTTCATCAAGGCGCCAACACTGGTTCATTACCAGTAAGTAACGTGGCGAGCTCTTGATGCGAACCAACCCCTTTGAGAGGCTCCCGAATGAGCACGACTCGCACCCGAAGCGTTTTCACTGCCGCGGCCGCCGTCATCCTGGCCGCGTCCGCCATCGGCGGCACCGCGGCCGCTCAGGCCGCCGGCAACAATGACCAGCACGAGGGCAATAACGATTCCGGTAACCACAAGGAAGCGAACACTGCCCTGGCGGACGCGTTCAATGGTGTTGACCGGAACACGACGTGGCAGCAGACCTCGAAGCTGAAACTGAATTTCCCCACCTACCACACGGAGGGAATTGCCTACAGCCAGGACCACATTTTCCTCTCCGCGGTCCAGATCACCGAGCCGACCACGAAGTTCCCGGCCCCTCAGGGCGGGTTCGACCGCACGCCTGGTAAGGGCATAGGCCACCTCTTCGTCATGGACAAATCCGGGAATCTCCAGAAGGACATCATCCTGGGCGAAGGCGACATGTACCACCCGGGCGGCATTGACTTCGACGGGACCAACGTCTGGGTCCCAGTGGCCCAGTACCGGCCCGACAGCAGCGCCATCATCTACCGCGTCGATGCGACCACCCTGAATGTGCACAAGCAGTTCGAAGTCAAAGACCACTTCGGCGGCATCGTGATGGACAAACAGACCGGCCACCTGGTCGGCAACACCTGGGGCTCACGCCGGTTCGCCGAATGGGACCTGCAGGGCAAACAGCTCTCGACCTGGGATAACCCGAACTACTTCATCGACTACCAAGACTGCCAGTACGTGCCCGGCTCCAAGATGCTCTGCGCCGGGATCACCAACCTCCCGCAGACCCCCGCGGCCGGAGGCACAAGTGCCACCTACGAACTCGGTGGCATCGCGATGATCGACCTCAAATCCCACAACGTGATCCGCGATGTGCCGTTCCAGCAGTGGTCCACCGCCGGGCACGTCGCCACCCGCAACCCGTTCAAAATTACCGCCGACGGGAACCACCTCACCCTGAAAGTCGCCCCCGACAACGGCGACGAAGGCAACGGCACAGAAATCCTCACCTACGAAGCCACCGTCACCCCCGCCAAATAACCCACGACGGGCTCGGGTCGCGGTCGCTGACGGATCACCAGCACAGCACGCGACACGGACGCCGTCCACCATTACAGGCACCCCTGAACAGGAACGATTGGACATTCCATGATTGAAAAAGCACAACGATTCACCCGGAAGCGGATCGCCGCCGCGACCGGCGCGGTGGCCCTGGGCGCCTCGGCCCTGACCGCGGGCCTGGTTGGTATTGGCGCGGGCCCCGCCAGCGCCGGCGATAACCACGCCGGCACCGCGACGCCGATCCAGCACGTCGTCGTGATCTACGGGGAGAACGTCTCCTTCGACCACTACTTCGCCACCTACCCCAAGGCCGCCAACGCCCCGGGTGAAACCCAGCAGGGCACCGGCACCAATGCGGCAGCCTTCACCGCGGCGAAAAACACGCCCAAGGACATCAACACCCTGGCCAATGCCGCTCTGCTGGCACCAAACAACCCCAACACGGTCCAGCCGGCCCGGCTCTCCCCCATGCAGGCTGTGACCTGCGACCAGGACCATAACTACACGAAAGAGCAGCAGGCCTACAACGGCGGGGCGATGGATAAGTTCGTCCAGTTCACCAGCCGGGACGCCTGCGGCACCAACCAGTACGGGCGTCCCGGGCTGACTATGGACTACTACGACGGCAACACCGTCACCGGTATCTGGAACTACGCCCAGAACTACTCCATGAGCGATAACCACTTCAGCACCGTCTTCGGCCCCTCGACCCCGGGCGCCCTGAACCTGGTCTCCGGCCAGACCCACGGGGCCACCGAATACACCCCCGCCGGGCAGCCCGTGGCCACGCCGGCAGCCGGATCCAGCGCGGTCCGGCAGCCGGACGCAAACGGCGTCGGCACCGTCATCAACGACCCGGACCCGGTCCACGACGACTGCTCCAACAACAGCCACACCAACCCCAAACCCGGCAACCTGGCCGGCATGACGGGTAAGAACATCGGGGACCTGCTCAACGCCAAGGGCACCTCCTGGGGCTGGTTCCAGGGCGGCTTCACGCCCACCACTGCCGCGACCGCGACCACCCCGGCCTCATGCCTGTCCAGCCACACGAACGCCGCCGGCGCGAGCGTCGTTGACTATTCCCCGCACCACCAGCCGTTCCAGTACTACGCCTCCACCGCCAACCCTCACCACCTGGCACCGGCCACCGACGCGGAAATCGGCCACAACGGCCAGGCGAACCACCAGTACGACCTCACCGCGTTCAACAAAGTGGTCAACACCGACAACATGCCCGCCGTGTCGTTCCTGAAGGCGGGAATGTCCCAGGATGGCCACGCCGGCTACTCGGACCCGGTCGATGAGCAGAAGTTCATCACCAACACCGTGAACCAGATCCAGAAGTCCAAGAACTGGGAGAACACCGCCGTGGTGCTCGCCTACGATGATTCCGACGGCTGGTATGACCACGCCGCAGCCAAGGTCAAGAACTCCTCCAATAGCGCCGATGACGCTGCCTGGTGCCAGAGTGCCGCAGCGGCCGGAGTCCCGATGGCGGGTGGCTACGCTGACCGCTGCGGCCCGGGTCCGCGCCAGCCGCTGGTGGTCATCTCCCCCTACGCGAAGAAGAACTTCGTGGACCACACCCAGACCGACCAAGCCTCGATCCTGCGCTTCATCGAAGAGAACTGGCACACCGGCCAGATCGGGGACGCCTCCGCCGACGCCACCGCCGGCTCAGTGAACGCCATGTTCAACTTCCACCACCAGCGCGACGGCAACGTCCTGCTCAACGAACAAACAGGTGCCATCGCCTCCGTCACCGGGAAGGACAACAACAACGACGGCAACAACGACTCCGACAATCAGGACCGTAAGAGCTCTGGCAGCTGATACCCCTGCGCTGAGGCTTTGAGGGTCTTCGCATCTGAACCACAAAACTCCACGGGCCTGGGACCGGGCACCGTATTCGGCGCCGCAGACCGCGTCGGCCTCGGCGCTCATCAGCGCGTTGATAAAGGTGGTCAGCATGCATGAGATCCGGGGAGGCCTGCTCGAGTTGCTCGGACAGGAAACGGGCAGGGTCGATAACATGGGGTGCGGTCATCGCGTGGTGACTCCTGGAGAGAAGACTTTGGTCGGTCTTTCCAAGAATCACGCGATGGCCGCCTCACGTTCGGGAACAACACGCCCAGGGCCGGGCTGTTACACCACGCGAATGGGCACTACCGCACGGTGGGCCACAGCGCCCCGCATGTTCAGCCGCGCATGTTCATGAGCAGAGATCAACGACCCGGGAATCCCGGACAGTCCGGTTCGCCCGGAGAAGAATCCGGAACCCCTTGCAAGCTGAGTGCCGAGGCGGCAGCGCGTGAATACAACCAGGCCGCGCAGCGTCTGGACAAGACTGTGGGCCCAAGGATCTTTGACCGGTCTCAACCAAATCTGAAAGCCTGGGGGCGCCTGGTGATGCGTTCGTCTACATGTCGTCATAAGCAAACTGATGGACGCCGTCCCGGCCCGGCCATCACACTGATGTCATGGACGACGCCGACAAACAGGACACCATAGAAAAGGTCACGGCCCGGATAGTCGCTCGGCACCCCGACGCTCCCCGCACGCTGGTCGCCAGAGTCGTGGCGGAAGAGTACGACCAACTGGCTTACAGCCGCATCCGCACCTACATTCCGACCTTGATTGAGCACGGGGCCCGGAACAGAATCAGAAGTGAGTTCCCCTCCCGGACCGCAGAAGAAGCCTGAAGCCACCGCGGTCGCTGCGCCGCCTATGCCAGGACGCTGGCGATACCTGCCGAGACCTGACAAGCTCATCGCCACTTCCGCGGCGTGAAACGCCATCCACGTGGACTGTTTCGGTTCGACGCGTCGAACCGAAAGACACCCGGCACCGCCGCCGGCTCGCCGGCCGGCCGAAGCGATATGTTCCGTTAACAGCGGAAGGGTGAGCCAGGCGTGGCGGGAGTTCAGTTTCCCCTACTCGAGGTCAGCGAGGGAATTCTTATTGCCAGCTGCTAAATCTGCTTCACATACCCTCGGCGATCATGCTGTAAAGGGCGAGCAACAAGCCGGCGCCACATATTGCCAGAGCAATGGCTCCTGGCAGCCTGCCACTCTTATCGATGAGAGAGCTCACGCCCAGAATGGCGCCGGTCACGGTCAAGACGGCGACGAAGATCACCACGTAGCCCGCACCATATCCAGATGTGGGGTCCCTGAACGCCCAGGCCATCCATGCGAAGACGGCGGCGTTGGAAATCATGAGGATCAGGGCAAGCAGCCCAGTGGTCATTTTGGCGCTGCGCGCGGGCTTCACGCGGAGCTCATTCAGCGGGCTCGGTCAGCTCAGGCCAGTTGTTCCCAACGCTGTTCACTCCCGTGCTGACAATTCTCGGAGTGAGGGTCGGATCAGGCACGGAATCCAGCGGGCGCTGGACGTCGTTCTTGCCGGTCAGGTCCGGGTCGGGCCATTCAGCAACACGGTCCTTGGGGATGACGACCGGTGACCTGTCGTGGACAGCCCCGACGGCGCCAAGAATCGCGGCCACGGTCACGTTTTCGCCGTTCCCCGAGGCCATCGCCAGTCCGACGACGACGGCTGTGAGCACGACGGCCCCGGCCCAGTAGGTGCGCCAGAACACCCGGATCGTTCGTGCCCGCCTGGCGTTCTTCGCGTTCCATTCCCGCCGCACCCGTTGCACCTCGTCGGTGTGGGACTCGGGGCATTCCCGGAAGGACACGATCGCGGCGTCGGCATCCGCGGGGGTCATGAACTCGCCGAGGAGCCCGCGCACACGGACGAGCACCGCCTCCGTGTCGATCGTGTCGTTCATGCTCTCGTCGAATCCGGTGACGAGGGCGTCGATGAACGCCTGGACGTCGTCGTCCGTCCTCGGGGCTTCGCCGTCGAACTCGCCCTCCCAGAGTTCACGGGCGCGTTCGGCAGCGACCGCTGCGGGTGTTAGTGCTCCGCTTCTGCGGCAGCCTTCCTGGCGTTCTTCTCGGCGTCCTTCTCGGCGCGCAGAGCCTCCGTATCGTGCTGTTCCTCGGCCTTTTCCTGGTGGATGACCTCTGCGAAGAGCTTCTCCATCTCCTTGGCCACACCGGCGGCTGAGGCCGGGTTCTGGCCGGTCACCAGCCGCTCGTCAACGACGACCTTCTCCTCAAAGACATCAGCGAAGACGTGGGTGGCGCCCTGTTCCTCAAGCCGCTCAGCCAAGAAGAACGGGATGACCTTGTCCTTCCCAGCGGCAACTTCCTCGTCGTTGGTGAAGGCAGCCACCTTCCGGCCCTCGACGAGGCGGAACCCGTTCTCCAGTTCCACGTTCAGCAGGCCGGCCGGTCCGTGGCAGACCGCGCCCACCAAGCCGCCGGCGTTGTAGACGCTGGCTACGAGGTTTTGCAAGCCTTCGCTGTCCGGGAAGTCCCACATGGTGCCGTGGCCACCCACGAGATAGACGGCGTCGTACTGTTCGGGGTCAACGACGTCGACGCGGGCAGTGTTGTAGAGGCCGGCGCGCGTTGTCTCGTCCTCCGTGAAGGCGACCTGGATGGGATCTTCTGAGTCCACCACATCGCGCGGGGGCTGGCCGCCCTTGATGGACGCAAAGTCGACGAAATGCCCGGAATCCTTGAAGACCTTCCAGGGATGTGCAGCTTCGGCCACGTTGTAGCCGGTCTGCTCTCCGGTATCGCCGATCTCGGAAACGCTGGTCAGTACCATGAGGATCTTTTTCATGAAGTGTTCCTTTCGTCTAACTTCCACCCTACGCCAGCCCTATTCGGCCCTTCCGTCCCGGGCATGGCGACCCTAAGCTTTCAATCCGGGGCAGTTGCCTCCAATCAAACGGGGGAAAAATGCCAGATGCATGGACGTGCGACCACTGCGGTGCCAGGACATTCAACCGAGAGGTGGAATCCACCTCGTTGGGTGATCGGGCGAAGCAATTTGTGACAGTACCGGCCAGGTGCAGCGACCCCCAGTGTCCCAACAGCGATCCTCAACGGCACGGCTTGGAATGGTGCAGTCCCGCTTAGATGTCGGCCCTTCGCCAGGCGCCCGAGGTGGAGCCCGGATAGTCCGCCAAGCTGGCTCCATCGTTTTGAGACCATGGAGCCAGCCTTTGCGGAATCCGACTCGATCGGAACACCGATATGGTCTCTCCCCAGAAAGATGCCCGGGCCAGAT
Source organism: Arthrobacter sp. SO3 (assembly GCF_020532825.1). Lineage (GTDB taxonomy): Bacteria > Actinomycetota > Actinomycetes > Actinomycetales > Micrococcaceae > Arthrobacter. The sequence continues at coordinate 11,538 of NZ_MQTS01000155.1, read as the reverse complement.
CCCAACGTCAGGCTAAACGGCTTAGCGTTGGCTAGCAATAGGCTTCAATTTGACTTGAAAATTCGGCGCCCTTGTGAATAGTCCGCTTCCAGACTCCCTCCTCCGTGCGCATTACCGGGGTTAATTAGCCGGCGGGACTCACGACGTCTTCCAGCACCGACCGGTCAAAGAAGCGGATTTCTCCAGTTTCCGGAAAGAACACCGGAACCACCGACGTACTGGGGTCCTTCGAGGTTTCGTAGATTTCCGGGGCACCCCCGTGCCTGCGGGCAATTGTTCCGATCAGGTCCGTACCGCGGACCTTGACGGTCCGGTATTTGTAGCTCATTCGGGCTCCTTTAGTGACGTGGGACACAGCATACTCCCCGCGGTCCAGCCCGTCCCGGCCGGGTGGCGGCTGCGTCATGGAAGAACAAGCGGCCCGCACTGGTGCACAATGCGTTCATGACCAATGACGCTCCCCGCCCGGTCTACTTCCTTTCGGACAGTACGGGCATCACCGCAGAAACGCTCGGCAACACCCTGCTGACGCAGTTTCCCGCGAACGAATTTGACCGCATCACGGTCCCCTTCATCACCACCGTCGACCAGGCACGGGCGGTCGTCAAGGTGATCGACAACCTCGCGGCCACCGGCCTGCAGCCGATCGTCTTCTCCACGGCTGTCGGCAGCGACATCCGCCAGACGCTGGGCACCTGCAAGGCGATCATCGTGGACCTCATCGGGACCCACGTCGGCGTGCTGGAGAGCGCCCTGGGCACGCCGGCCAGCGGGGAACCGGGGCGGGCACACGGCCTGGGCAACGCCGCCCGCTACCAGTCCCGGATGGCCGCCGTCGAATACGCAATGGAGCACGACGACGGCCAGAGCCTGCGCGCGCTCGAAAAGGCCCAGGTCATCCTGGTGGCCCCGTCCCGCTGCGGCAAGACGCCCACCACCATGTACCTGGCTCTGCAGCACGGCATCTTCGCCGCCAACTTCCCGCTGGTGGACGAGGACTTTGAACGGGAGGGACTCCCCAAACCGCTGCGGCCGTTCGTCTCGAAGTGTTTCGGCCTCACCACCAATCCCCTGCGCCTGAGCCAGGTCCGCACCGAACGCCGTCGCGGCTCGCCCTACGCGTCGCTGCGGCAGTGCGGCTTCGAACTGCGCAGCGCCGAGCGGCTCTACGTGTCCCACGGGATCCCCTACCTCAACTCGGCCAGCGTCTCCGTGGAGGAAATGGCCGCCACGATCCTGCAACGGATGAACCTCAAGCACTAGGTGCCGCCGTTCACAAGTGTTGCGTGGACCACATCATGTGGAAACACCGGCGCAGACCTGTCACTGTGGACAGGACTCGCGCCCATTAACCGGCGAACGCCCCCGCGCGGGGCGGTGATACCGCATGCCACCATCTGCAAAGGAGCAGCAAACATGACGACAGACATCCTGTGGTTCTCAGAACTCGGCCTCAAGGATCTGGACCGGGTGGGCGGTAAGAACGCCTCCCTCGGTGAGATGGTGCAGAATTTGACGTCTGCCGGCGTCCAGGTTCCGGACGGCTTCGCCACAACAGCAGACGCCTACCGCAGCTTCCTGGCCGGCTCCGGCCTGGACCAGAAAATTGCCGACCGGCTGGTCGGCCTGGACACCGATGACGTGACCGCCCTGGCCGCTGCGGGCCAGGAGATCCGCAAGCTGATGCGCGAGACGCCCTTCCTGCCGGACTTCGAGGCGCAGATCCGCGCCTCATACCAGAAACTGGTTGAAAAGCACGGCGGCTCCGAGGACCTCTCCTGGGCCGTCCGCTCCAGCGCGACCGCGGAAGACCTTCCCGACGCTTCCTTCGCCGGACAGCAGGAAACCTTCCTGAACGTCCGCGGCATCGAGAACATCCTCGTGGCCATCAAGGATGTCTTCGCGTCCCTCTACAACGACCGCGCCATCGCCTACCGCGTGCACCACAAGTTCGAGCACGCCGAGGTCGCACTCTCGGCGGGCGTCCAGCGCATGGTCCGTTCCGACGTCGGCGCCTCCGGCGTCATGTTCACGATGGACACGGAATCCGGGTTCCAGAACGCCGTCTTCGTCACCTCCTCCTACGGCCTCGGCGAGGCCGTCGTCCAGGGCGCCGTGAACCCGGATGAGTTCTACGTCTACAAGCCGGCGCTCGAGGCCGGCCGTCCGGCCATCCTCAAGCGCGGACTGGGCGAGAAGGCCCTCCAGATGACCTACACGAGCAACCGAGAAATCGGCCACACCATTGACTTCGTCCCGGTTGAGGCTTCGCTGCGGAACCGCTTCAGCCTCACCGACGACGACGTCGAGCAGCTGGCCCGCCACGCCGTCGCCATCGAAAACCACTACGGACGCCCGATGGACATCGAATGGGGCAAGGACGGGATCGACGGCGGCCTGTACATTCTGCAGGCACGCCCCGAGACCGTGCAGTCCCGCCGGACCTCCGGCAGCCTGAGCCGTTTCCGCCTGAACGGCACCAGCCGGGTGCTCGTCGAGGGCCGCGCGATCGGCCAGCGCATCGGCGCCGGCAGCGTCCGCATCCTCACCGCGATTGACCAGATGGCCGCCTTCAAGACCGGCGACGTCCTCGTCGCGGACATGACCGACCCGGACTGGGAACCGATCATGAAGCGCGCCTCCGCCATCGTGACCAACCGCGGCGGACGCACCTGCCACGCGGCCATCATCGCCCGCGAACTGGGGATTCCCGCCGTCGTCGGCACCGGCGACGCGACGGATGTCCTCTCCGACGGACTCGAGGTGACCGTGTCCTGCGCCGACGGCGAGACCGGCGTCATCTACGAAGGACTCATCGACTTCAGCGTCGAGGAAACCGAGATCACCCAGTTGCCCGAGGCCCCGGTCAAGGTCATGATGAACGTCGGCACGCCCGAGCAGGCCTTCACTTTCGCCCAGCTGCCCAACCACGGCGTGGGCCTGGCCCGGCTGGAATTCATCATCAACCGCCAGATCGGCATCCACCCCAAGGCGCTGCTGAACCTGGACGACCAGCCCGCGGAAGTCAAAGCGGAAATCCGCGAGCGGATCGCCGCCTATGACGGCCCGCGCGACTACTACATCAAGCGCCTGGCCGAAGGGGTCGCGACCATCGCCGCCGCGTTCGCGCCGGAGCCGGTGATCGTGCGGATGTCCGACTTCAAGTCCAACGAGTACGCCAACCTCATCGGCGGACCGGCTTACGAGCCGCACGAAGAAAACCCGATGATCGGCTTCCGCGGCGCCTCACGGTACCTGGAGCCGTCCTTCCGGGACTGCTTCGACCTGGAGTGCGAGGCCCTGTCCTTCGTCCGCAACGAAATGGGCCTGACCAACGTCAAGCTCATGATCCCCTTCGTGCGGACCGTGGACGAGGCCAGCGGCGTCATCGACCTGCTCGCGGAGAACGGCCTGCGCCGCGGCGAAAACGGCCTCGAGGTCATCATGATGTGCGAGCTGCCGTCCAACGCGCTGCTGGCCGACGAGTTCCTGGACTACTTCGACGGTTTCTCCATCGGCTCCAACGACATGACCCAGCTGACCCTGGGCCTGGACCGCGACTCCGCCATCGTCGCCGGCAGTTTCGACGAGCGGAACCTCGCCGTCAAGAAGCTCCTGAGCATGGCGATCACGGCCTGCAAGGCGC
>NZ_MQTS01000155.1:6742-7851 GCF_020532825.1 Arthrobacter sp. SO3 | reverse complement strand
CCACCGCCGGCGTCGCGGCGGGCTAAGGCTCCTGAGCCATAGCCGCGGGACAGGTTCGCGCCTGTCCCGCGGCTACGCTGAGCCATGACCGATCGACAGAAGACCTGGCACGAAAAACACACCGCTTCCCTCAGCACGGGCCAGCGCGCCGCCGACCTCATGCGGAACGGAATGGGAAGCTGGCCCTTCGTGGGAGGCTTCATCGGTTTCATGTTGATCTGGGCCGCCATCAATACCCTGGCTTTGGCCACCAATTCCTGGGACCCCTACCCGTACATCCTGCTGAACCTGCTGTTGTCGATGCTGGCCGGGCTCCAGGGCGCCATTCTTCTCATCGCCGCCAAACGGCAGGACGCCATCGCCGCGGCGATGGCGCAGCACGACTACGACACGAATGTGAAGGCGAAGGAAGAGATCGAACTGCTGATGGCCATCAACAGCCAGCAGCTCGAAATCCTCCAGGAACTTAAAGAGCTGGCGACGTCGAAGGCCCTGAACTAGGCGCCCCTATCGTGGCACTGGACGGCTGCACAACGCGGGGCCGGTGTTGCCGTCGGATGGTCCATTGAGCCGGGCCGCCGGCACCCGGTTAGCTGAGTACCATCAGCGTTCCGCACCAATGACGTTCAGGACACATCGTGACTTTGCAGCAAGATCGGGCCAATGGAGCCCCCGGCCTTTGGACCGACGCACGGAGCGGCGGCCGCCCCCAGAACACTCCCGCCGAGGCCCCGTGCCCGGACGACTGCCACTTCTGCTCGGGTCCTGAAACGGACTGACGCCGGGCCGCCCGGCGCCGGCTTCCCGCGCCGGGGACCCTTTTCGCAGCCCGGTAGAAATCGCCGGTAGAATCAGGGGAGTCCCGCGGCCGGAAACGGCGGCGGGCAGCCATGGCCGCCGCTGGTGAAGGGAGTGTTCCGTGCGCACAGCCGCGAGGTCCCCGTTCCACGCCCTTCGCGCGGCCATGGTGGCAATCACCGCCCTATCCCTGGCGGCCGGCGCCCACACCCTGGCCGGCGCCCAGCTGCCCACCCCCGGCATCCTGCTGGCACTGCTGGCACTGACCGGACTGGCCTCCACCACCGCGACCAGGCTGAGGCTCAATCTCC
>NZ_MQTS01000155.1:0-6717 GCF_020532825.1 Arthrobacter sp. SO3 | reverse complement strand
CCGGACAACTGGTGCTGCACGAGGCCTTCACCGCCTTCAGCGGACCGGCCCCCGCCGGCTCCGCCTTCGGACGGCAGGGCGGACTCGGGCACCACCTCACGGCGGTTCCCCTCCCCACCAATGTTGACAGCCACCTCACGGACTCGGGGCTGGACACCCAACTTTCCCTGCTGATGCTGGCCGGCCACACACTCGCAACGCTCCTCTGCGCACTGCTCCTCGCCAAGGGCGAGGCGGCCCTGTGGTCCCTCGCGGCCTGGCTCCGCCCCCTGTTCCGCCTCCCCGCTCCCGTGACGCCCGACGCCGTCGTGGCACCGGCAGCCGCCGGCTGGCGCACCGAGTCCGCGCCGCTGCCGTGGCGGAACCTCCGGCGTGATTGCCGCCGCGGGCCGCCCGCCGCCGTCGTCTTTTCCTGACTCTTTTCCGGCCGCGGCCGCGCCTGTTCCCTATCTCCCGGAACATCGGCGTCCCCGCCGCGCCACCCCCCATTTTTGTGTTCCTGCCCTGCGCAGCAGCACGCCTGAAAGGCAACCCCTGTGAAGACTTCACCCATCCCCGTCCTGCGCCGAACCCTCACCGCCACGGCGGTGGCCGGCGGAACCGCTGCCCTGATGCTCGCCGGCATTTCCGGCGCCTCGGCGCACGTCGGCGTCACCCCAGACAAGGCCACCGCGAACTCCTATGCCCTGCTGACCTTCGGAATCCCGCACGGCTGCGAGGAGTCCGGGACCACCAAGGTAACCATCACCCTGCCCGCCGAACTCAACGATGCGCAGCCCACGGTCAACCCGAACTGGACAGCCGCAAAGGTCACAGAACAGCTGGCCGAGCCGAAGAAACTCCCCGACGGCACCTCCATCACCAAGCGGACCAGCCAGATCGTCTACACCGCCAAGGCACCTCTGGAACCCGCCCTGAGGGATGCCCTGGTGCTCTCGGTGAAGCTGCCCGACGTTGCGGGGAAGACCCTGTACTTCCCGACGCTGCAAAACTGCGAGGTCGGCCAGACCGACTGGTCGCAGCTCCCCGCCGAAGGACAGGATCCGCACTCGCTCAAGGCTCCGGCCCCGTCCGTCACGGTCACCGCCACCGTCGCGGCCGACGCTGCCGCTGACGGGCACAGCGCCCACGCCGCCAGCGCTTCGGACCCGGCAGCTGGGACGGTCCAGGCCGCCGCGGTGAACGACGGCGGCGCCCAGGCCCGCAGCTGGGCCGGCCTGGTGGCTGGGGTCGGCGGCCTGGCGCTCGGCGGCCTCGCACTGGCCCGCAGCCGGGGCAGCAAGCCGCGGCCGGTCCGCGTGCCGGCACCCGGCTCCGCGCCCAAGGAGTAGCTGACCTCGATTGATGCCCGGAAATCACAATCCGGGCATCAATCGGGCGCCGCCGTCGTGGCGTCGTTGACTCAGGCCTCGCCGGGCATGAAGGTGGTGCCATGACGGCTCAGCGAACCAAGAACAGACTGCTACTCACGACGACGGCGGCCGCGGCAGCGCTCCTCCTCGCCGGCTGCGGCGCCGGCACGCCGCAGTCCCAGACGTCCAGCGCCCCGGCGTCCTCCCCCGCAAGCTCCGCGAGCCAGCCCGCCGCCTCCGGCACGGCAACGGCCGCCAGCTCCCCGGCCGCCGCTCCGACGGTATCCACTCCGGCCGGCCCCGGGCTGTGCAAGGCCTCCGGCCTGACGGGCACGATCGATTCCACCGGCGGCGGCGCGGCCGGCAGCATCTACATGACGCTGATCCTCACAAACTCCGGCGCCGAGCCGTGCCTGTTGAAGGGCTTCCCCGGCGTCTCCCTCACCGCTGATGCCAACGGCGACCCGATCGGCGCCGCGGCAGTCCGCGACGAAACCACCCCGGTTGCCGACGTCCTGCTCGCCCCAGGGCAGGCCGGTGCCGCGACGCTGCGCTACAGCCAGGCAGCCAACCATCCGGACTGCATGATGGCCCCGGCCGCCGGCTTCCGCATCTACCCTCCCGAGGACACCGCCTCGCTGTTCATCGCCCAGGCCAGGGATGCCTGCAGCGACACCGGCACGCAACTGCTCACCATTGGCGCCTTCCAGGCCCAGTAACCCCGCAGACGCCGAGGTGAGAGTTCGCGCCCATGACCGTCCGAAACATGGGCACGAAGTGATACCTCGGCGGGGGTGAGACCGCTTGGATTAGCGCCCGCCATTCCCTGTCGGCGGCCTAAGGCATGATGGAGGAATGAAGGGGCAGGAGCTCGCCGGCGGGACACTCGCGGCCGACGCCATGGACCGGTTCAGCCGGCCGACCCGGGACTGGTTCCTGGGTGCATTCGCTGCGCCCACCCCGGCCCAGAACGGCGCCTGGAAGGCGATCTCCTCCGGCGCGCACGCGCTCGTCGTCGCCCCCACCGGCTCCGGCAAAACCCTCGCCGCCTTCCTCTGGGCGCTGGACCGCCTGCTCGTCTCAGCCCCCGCCGAACCCGAGGGGCTGCCCGGTCTGGACGCCGTGAAAGGAACCCGGCGGAAGGCGCCCAAGCGCAAGACCCGGGTGCTCTATATTTCCCCGCTCAAGGCGCTAGGCGTCGACGTCGAACGCAACCTCCGCGCGCCGCTGATCGGGATCATCCAGACTGCCAAACGCCTCGGCCTGCCGGCCCCGCTGATCACCGTGGGCGTCCGCTCCGGTGATACCCCGGCGTCGGACCGCCGCTCGCTGCTGAGCAACCCGCCGGACATCCTGATCACCACACCCGAATCGCTGTTCCTCATGCTCACGTCCAAGGCGCGGGAGACGCTGAGCGAGGTGGACACCATCATCGTCGACGAGGTCCATGCCGTTGCGGGCACCAAACGCGGCGCCCACCTGGCCGTGTCCCTGGAACGCCTTGATGCTTTGCTCCCGAAACCCGCCCAGCGGATCGGACTCTCGGCCACCGTCGAGCCGAAGGAACTGGTGGCCCAGTTCCTCGCCGGCTCCGCACCGGTGGAAATCGTGGCCCCGCCCTCGAAGAAGACCTGGGATCTGACGGTCTCTGTCCCGGTGGAGGACATGTCCGACCTGCAGGGCGCCGCCGGCGCGTTCGACTCCGGACCCGCATCCGGGCTGCAGCCGCAGGCATCGATCTGGCCGCACGTGGAGGAAAAGATCGTGGACCTGGTGCTGGCCAACCAGTCCACGATTGTGTTCGCCAATTCCCGCCGGCTCGCCGAACGCCTGACCGCCCGGCTCAACGAGATCTATGCCGAGCGGCAGCTGATGGCCGCGGGCGGCGGCTGGGGCAAGTTTGGCGCCGGGGCTCCGGACTTCGAACCGGCGGGGGCGCCTGCCGGCGGCGCCCCGGCGCTGCCCACCTCCACCGCGACACCGGCACACATGATGGCCCAGGCCGGCAGCACCGCAGGCGCCGACCCGGTCCTGGCCCGCGCCCACCACGGCTCGGTCTCCAAGGACCAGCGGGCCCTGATCGAGGATGACCTGAAATCCGGACGGCTGCGCTGCGTCGTGGCCACCTCCTCGCTGGAACTCGGCATCGACATGGGCGCCGTGGACCTCGTGGTGCAGGTGGAATCCCCGCCCTCCGTGGCCAGCGGGCTGCAGCGGGTGGGCCGTGCCGGCCACCAGGTCGGCGAGATCTCCCAGGGTGTGCTGTTCCCGAAGCACCGCGCGGATCTGGTGCACACCACGATCACCGTGGAACGGATGCTCGCCGGCAAAATCGAACGGCTCTACGTGCCCGCGAACCCGCTGGACATCCTCGCGCAGCAGACCGTTGCGGCCACGGCGCTGGGCGCCATCGATGTGGAGGAATGGTTCGCCACCGTGCGGCGCTCGGCACCGTTCGCCTCGCTCCCACGTTCCGCCTTCGAGGCCACCCTGGACCTATTGGCCGGCCGCTACCCCTCGGACGAGTTCGCCGAACTGCGGCCCCGGATCATCTGGGACCGGAACGCCGGCACCATCGAGGGGCGCCCCGGCGCGCAGCGGCTGGCCGTCACCTCCGGCGGCACCATCCCGGACCGCGGACTCTTCGGCGTCTACATCATCGGCACCGAAACGGAAGGCTCAGGATCCCCGGGCTCCGCCAGCGGCGACGGCAGGGCGGCCAGCCCGGCCGCGGCGGCGGCGAAGGGCGGCCGCCGGGTGGGAGAGCTCGACGAGGAAATGGTCTACGAATCCCGGGTCGGCGACGTGTTCGCCCTGGGCGCCACCAGCTGGAAGATCGAGGACATCACCCACGACCGGGTCCTGGTCTCCCCTGCTTTCGGCCAACCGGGAAAACTCCCGTTCTGGAAGGGTGACTCCCTCGGCCGCCCGGTGGACCTGGGCCGCGCCCTGGGCGCGTTCGTGCGCGAACTCTCCGCGTCCGACGTCGGCCCGGCGATGGAACGCTGCAAAGCCAGCGGCCTGGACGATTTCGCCGCCAACAACCTCATCCAGTACCTCGCCGAGCAGAAGCTGGCCACCGAGGTGGTCCCCAGCGACACGACCCTGGTGGTGGAGCGTTTCCACGACGAACTTGGCGACTGGCGGGTGGTGCTGCACAGCCCGTTCGGCATGCCGGTGCACGCGCCGTGGGCCCTGGCCGTCGGGCAGCGACTGCACCAGCGCTTTGGGCTGGACGGCTCCGCGATGGCCGCCGACGACGGGATCGTGCTGCGCGTGCCCATGATGGAGGACGAGCCGCCCGGGGCCGAGCTGTTCCTGTTCGATCCGGAGGAACTCGAACAGATCGTGACGGCGGAGGTCGGCGGCAGCGCGCTGTTCGCCTCCCGTTTCCGTGAGTGCGCCGCCCGGGCCCTGCTGCTGCCCCGGCAGAACCCCGGCAAACGGCAGCCCCTGTGGCAGCAGCGCCAGCGCTCCGCGCAGCTGCTGGACGTCGCCCGAAAGTACCCCACGTTCCCGATCGTCCTCGAGACCGTGCGCGAATGCCTGCAGGACGTGTACGACCTTCCGGCCCTCAAGGACATCGCCGCGTCCATCGAGCGCCGCGAGCTGCGGATTCTGCAAACCACCACCCAGCAGCCGTCGCCCTTCGCCAAGTCCCTGCTCTTTGGCTACGTCGCGCAGTTCCTCTACGAGGGCGATTCCCCGCTGGCCGAGCGCCGGGCCGCCGCGCTGGCGCTGGATTCGACCCTGCTCAACGAACTCCTGGGCCGGGTCGAGCTGCGCGAACTGCTCGATGCCAAGGTCATTGACGCCACCGAGCGGGAGCTGCAGCGGCTCGCGCCGGACCGCAAGGTGCGCGGGCTCGAGGGGGTCGCGGACCTGCTCCGCCTGCTCGGCCCGCTGAACCCGGCGGAAGTCGCCGCCCGGCTTGAATTTGCGGCCGACGCGGCACCGGCGGCGGAGTCTGGCGCGGCTGGGCTTGCCGAGGCTGGGCTTGCCGAGGCTGGGCTTGCCCAGGATCCGGCCGCCGAACCGGCCGCCGGGCGCGCGGCCCCCGTCGCCGATGCGTCCGCGCATCTGGTCGCCCTCCAGCGCGCCAACCGCGCCATCAAAGTCAACGTCGGCGGCGCCGAGCGCTACGCCGCCGTGGAGGACGCCGCCCGCCTGCGCGACGCCCTCGGTGTTCCGTTGCCGATGGGTGTGCCGCTGGCCTTCATCGAACCGGTCGCTGACCCGTTGGGCGACCTCGTCTCGCGTTATGCCCGCACCCACGGACCGTTCACCTCCGCCGAGGCCGCAGCCCGGCTGGGACTCGGCGTCGCCGTCGTCGGCACCGCGCTGAAGCGGCTCGCCGCGGACGGACGGGTGGTGGAAGGTGAGTTCCGCCCGCACGCCGCACCACCGGCGGCGCCGACTCCGGGAGCCGACGACGGCGACGGCGAAAGCGGCGGCGAAGCGGTCCAAGGCGCGGGCGGGGAAGCGGTCTCGGGCGCCGCGGCAGCGACGCAAGCGGCCCCCGCAGCCCCGTCGCTGGCCGGGGTCAGTGAATGGTGCGACGCGGAAGTCCTGCGCAAGCTCCGCCGCCGCTCACTCGCCGCGCTTCGGGCCGAAGTCGAGCCCGTGGATGCCGCCGCCTACGGCCGCTTCCTGCCGGCCTGGCAGAACGTCCGTGTCCCGGGCAAGCGCGGGCAGTCGGCGCTGCGCGGGCTGGACGGGATCATTACCGCCGTCGACCAGCTGTCCGGGGTGCCTGTTCCGGCCTCCGCCTGGGAAACGCTGGTCCTCGCCAGCAGGGTGACCGATTACCAGCCGGCCATGCTCGATGAGCTCATGGCCGCCGGCGAAGTGCTCTGGTCCGGTGCAGGGGCGCTGCCCGGCAACGACGGCTGGGTCAGCCTGCATCTGGCCGACTCGGCCGAGCTGACCCTCAATCCGGCAATCGACTTCGAGCCCGGTGACGCGCAGCAGCGGCTGCTGGACCACCTGCGCAACAACGGCGGCGGCTACTTCTTCCGGCAACTGACAGACGTCGCCGGCGGCATGGACTCTGTACTCAGCGACCAGGACGTCGTCTCAGCGCTCTGGGACCTCGCCTGGGCGGGCCGGATCACGGGCGACACCTTCGCCCCGGTCCGCGCCATGATTGCCGGCGGGCACACCGCGCACCGGCAGGTCGCCCGCGCGCCGCGCGCCCGGGCCCCCCGGCTGAGCCGGCTGGGCCGCGCCCACGGGACCGGTTTGCTCGGATCCCCCGGTCTGACCGGAGGCCGGTACGGCTCCGTCACCGGGACTGCGCCCACTCCCCCGCTGGCCGCAGGCCGCTGGTCCGCCCTCCCCGCCCCCGAGCTGGATGCCACCATCC
>NZ_MQTS01000154.1 GCF_020532825.1 Arthrobacter sp. SO3 | reverse complement strand
CTGGAATGGCCTGGAAACGTGCCGCGGTGGCCTGATTCTTAGCGCTGAAATGGCCGACTTAAAGTTGACGGAACACAACAAACCACGGCCCGGTCCGCACCAGAAATCTGCCCCCAAGTAGATCGCAATGAGGGACCGTTCAGAGCGGTCAAAAGGGCCCTGCTGCCAGCCAGATGGGTGCCGGGCGCACGCCCCGTGTGGACGAGGTCCTTAGGCGAGCGCCGCGGCCAGCGCCTTGGCGAGCCACTCCCGGTAGGCCGGCACGGTCCAGCCGGCGTCCTGCACCAGGGACCGGTAGGCCTGCGGATGGCCCAGCGACCAGATGGCTGCGGCCCCCTCGGCGTCGGACATGCCGGAGCGGAGCCCGCCGCGCGCCCGGGCTGCGGCGGCGGCCTCCTCGTACCGCTTGAGCCGCTGCTGGCCGCGGTCCTTTTCCAGCTGTGCCGCCGCGTCATCCACGGCCGCGGCCCGGGCGATGACGGCGTTGATCCCGGCGGTGCGCGGATGGACCTCGACGAACCAGTCCGCCAGCATATTCACTAGGGCACCGAAGTCGGCAGCTTGGCGGGTGCGCTCCCGCATGAAGTCCAGCACGCCGGCCTGCGCCCCGGGCCCCGCGGCGGCGCTGTCCAGCACGGCCGAGAGCAGCGCGGCCTTGTTGCCCACCGAGTTGTAGACCGTCTGGACGGCCACCCCGCTCTCAGCGGCGATCCCGTCGATGGTGGTGCGGACGTACCCGTCGGCGGCGAACAGCCGGCCGGCCGCCGCCACGATGGCGTCCCTAGTGCCGGCCGCTTGGATCGTCCGTCGCGTGGTCTTCTCCATGAAATTAGACTATCGCTCCACTCACTGGAACGGTATTCTAATGAGTAAGAACAAGGGAATGCGCTCAGCAAGGAGCCGGCCATGAACCAGAACAACCAGCAGCTTGATGCCGTCGTGATCGGCGCGGGCCAGGCCGGCCTCGCCGCCGGCTACCACCTCGCCCGGACGAAACTGCGGTTCGAGATCCTCGAGGGCAGCCCGCGGGTGGGCGATCTCTGGCGCCGCCGCTGGGATTCCCTGCGCCTGTTCACCCCCGCCCAGCACGACGGCCTCCCCGGCCTGCCCTTCCCGGCGGCGCGGAACACCTTTCCGGGCAAGGAGGACTTCGCCGCCTACCTCGAGAGCTACGTAAAGACATACACCCTGCCGGTGCGGACCGGTGTCCGGGTAGAGCGTGTCACCCGGGCCGGCGCCGGGTTCGCCGTCGACACCCCCAGCGGCACCGTGCGGGCCCGCAACGTCATCGTGGCCACCGGAGCCAACGCACTCCCCCGCCTTCCGGACGCCGCCGCCGGGCTGGACTCCGCCATCCACCAGCTGCACGGCTCGCAGTACCGCAGCCCGGCGGACGTCCCCGCGGGCGACGTGCTGGTGGTGGGCGCGGGAACCTCCGGCGCGGAAATTGCCCTGGAACTCTCAAAAAGCCACCGGGTGCTTTTGTCGGGCCGGCCCACCCCGCACATTCCCGACCCCGTTCTCCGCTACGCCGGCGGGGCCTACTGGGGGTTTATCCACTCGGTCCTGACGCTGCGCACCCCGGTCGGGCGCAAGGTCGCGGCACGCTTCCACGACCGCGGCGCACCCCTGATCCGGATCTCCACGAAGGACCTGGAACGTGCCGGTGTGGTCCGGGTGCCGCGGCTCACGGGCACCGTGGACGGCCAGCCCACGTTCGACGGCGGCACGTCCGACGGCAGTTACGACGGCGGCACTCCCGCCCGCCTGCGGACCGTCATCTGGGCCACCGGCTACCGCCCGGACCTGGACTGGATCGACGGGCTGCAGCTGGCGCCGTCGGGCTGGCCGGAAACCCAGAGAGGCGCCGTTCCCGGCATTCCTGGGCTGCACTTCGTCGGGATGCCGTTCCAGTACGCCCTCACTTCGGGCCTGATCGGCGGCGTGGACCGGGACGCGGCGTACGTGGTCACGCAGATAGCAAAGCGTACGCCGGACCCGTCAGTAGTTGCGCCGGTGCTTCAGCCTGGGGATGGTGACGGCGAAGACCGCGGCGGCAGCGAAGCCCAGCACACCGGTGGCAGCCACCCCGGCCCCGAGCGAGGCGACGGCGGTCACGCCTGAGAGTAGCACCGGGCCGCCGGTGGCCCCGGCGTCGGCCATGAACCGCCAGATGCCCAGGAACTGGCCGCGGCCGTTGTCGGGTGAGAAGTCGGCTCCCAGGGTCATATTCAGGCCCGAGCTGATGCCGTTGCCGAAGCCGATCAGCAGCGCCGCGAGCAGCAGGCCCACGAAGCCGGTGCTGAGCGGGATCAGCAGCATGGCCGTGCCCATGATGAGCGTCGACGGGATGGCCACCCACTGCCTGCCCTTGCGGTCCATCAGCCGGCCGGCCGGGTAGAAGACCAGCATGTCGATGGCGCCGGAAAGCCCGTAGATGAGCGAGGCCTGCGTCGCGTCCATCCCGAGGTGTTCGGCCCAGAGCGGGATCACCACCTGCCGGGACGCACGCAGAGCGCTGAGCAGCAGCACCCCCATGCCCACGGTGAGGAAGACCCCGGCGTGGGAGCGGGCGACGCTGCGCATCGTGGCCCGCTGGACGGGGACGCCGTGCTCGGGTGCGGGCGTCGCCACGAGGTCCGGGATGGTCACGGACAGGGCCGCGGCAGCGACCATGGCGACGACGCCCACCCAGTAGGCGCCGGTGATGCCGGCGAACTGCATCACGGCCGCGCCGATGAAGGGGCCGATGAAGATCCCGATCCGGTTGACCCCGCCGAGCGTGGACAGGGCCCGTGCCCGGAGCATCACCGGCACCGCCTCGGTCAGGTACTTCTGCCGGGCCAGGCTGAAGACGCTCGCGGCCATGCCGACGACGAGCATCGCCGCGGCGAGCAGCCAGAGACCTTCGGGCACCAGCGGGGCCAGTGCCGCGGCGGCGAGGGCGACGGCGCTGGCCGCCGCGGCGGAGACGATGGCCCAGCGTTCGCCGAACTTCAGCGTGATCAGCGAGGCGGGGAGGTTGAAGAACCAGGAGCCAAGGCCGATCAGGGTGACCACCAGGGCGGCGACGGCCACGGAGGCGCCGAGGTCGCGGGCGGACAGTGCCACCACGGGCAGGATCGCGCCCTCGCCGATGCTGAACAGCAGGGCCGGGCCGAAGGCGGGGACGGCGATGCTGCGGAGGCTGAAGGCGGCTTGGCGTGTGGTTGTCATCCCCTTCATCCTAGGACCGGCGGCGCGCCGGGGCGCTCAGGCCGGCAGAATACCCGAACGGCTCAGCAGCGCCCGTGTCTTCGGATGCTGCGGGGCCGTGAAGATCCGGCTGGGCGGCCCTTCTTCCACAATGACCCCCTGGTCCATGACAACGATGCGGTCGGCGATGTCCCGGGCGAACTGCATCTCATGGGTCACGATCACCATCGTGGTGCCCTGCTGGGCGATTTTCTTGATGACCGCAAGAACCTCGCCCACAAGCTCCGGATCCAGCGCGGACGTCGGCTCATCGAAGAGCATGACACTTGGCTCCATGGCCAGGGCACGGGCAATGGCCACCCGTTGCTTCTGGCCGCCCGAGAGCTTGCTGGGGTAGTTGTCCATCTTGTCCCCCAGTCCCACCATTTCGAGGTTGGGGACGGCAATTTCCCTGGCCTCGGCAGCAGAGAGCTTCTTAACGTCGCGCAGCGGCGCCATCACGTTCCCCAGCGCCGTTTTGTTCAGGAACAGATTGAAGTGCTGGAAGACGAAGCCGATGTCGGTTCGCTTCTGGGCCGTGACGGACGCTTTCTCGGCGATCAGTTCCCCGTCGCGTTCCTCGTAGCCGATCAGGTGGCCGTTGACGTAGATGCGCCCCGCATCGATAGTCTCAAGTTTGTTGACGCAGCGCAGCAGGGTGCTTTTGCCGGATCCGCTGGAGCCCAGGATGGCAATGGTTTCGCCGCGGTGGACCACAAGGTCCACGCCCTTGAGTACTTCCACCCTTTTCTGCACGTGGGGTTTGCCGGTAAGCCTTTGCCACAAGGTGGGCCTCGTGTCGGAGACAAAGGTCTTGTGGACGTCGCGGACGTCAATAATGGTCTCGTCAGCCACTGGCCCGTGCCTTTCGTTCAAGCACAACCACGACGCGCGAGAGTGGCAGGCTGATGATCAGATAGAGAATGGCCGCTGCGGTATAGATCGCGGTGGTCTGGAATGTCTGGCTGTTGAGGATGTTGGCGGTCTTCAGGATCTCGGTCACGGCAATCACGGAAGTCAGTGCGGTGTCCTTGATCATGGCAATGAAGTAGTTACCGATCGGACCCATGGAGACCACAAAGGACTGGGGAATGACCACTTTCCACAGGGTCTTGCTGGGCGTGTAGCCCAGGGACAGTGCGGCTTCGGTCTGGCCGTGCTCCACGGAGAGGATTGCGGAGCGAAAGACCTCAGACAGGTAAGCGGCGTAATTCAGGCCCAGGCCCAGGATGCCGGCCGGCACCGGATCGATGCTCACGCCGATGCTGGGAAGCACGAAGAAGATGTAGACCAACTGCACCAGCAACGGAGTGCCGCGGATGACCTCCAGGTAGACCGTGGCAATGCCTCGAAGGATTTTGATCGAGGAGATGCGCGCCAGCGCAACCAGCAGCCCCAGCACGAGGGCAATGGCCATGGCGCCGAGCGCCAGTTGGACGACGACGGGTACGGCCTGCAGGAGGGCCGGGAACACCGCCAGGGTGTTTTTAACAAAGTCCACTGAGAATCCCTAAGTTAGGGTCGGGCAGGGCCGGCGGGCAGTGCGATCACACTGCCCGCCGACCCTGCATGAATCTGGAACCTATTTGGCCACGTTGGCTTCGCCCAGCCCGTACTTCTTGAGGATCTCGAGGTACTTGGGTGTCTTCTTCAGGTCTGCCAGCCCGGAGTTCAGGTCCTGCAGCAGCTGCGAATCCTCTTTGCGCACGCCGGCACCGATGATGCCCGGGTAGTAGGGCTCGTAGGGTGAGACGAGCTTTAGCTTGGGGTTCGGCTTCTGGACCAGGCTGTAGCCGATCACGGCGCTGTCGGTGAAGACCGCATCAACCTGTTTGTTTTCCACGGCCGCGAGCAGGGCAGCCTGCGAGTCGAACAGCTTGACCTGGCTGCCGCCCAGGCTGTCAACGAGGTCCTTGAACACGGTGCCGGTCTGTGCGCCGAGGATCTTGCCTTTTACGTCGTCGCGAGATGCGAGCGTTGAATCGGCCGGGACCACCATCGCTTCGCCTTCGGTGTACCAGGGGTCGGTGAAGTTGATCTGCTTCTTCCGGTCATCGGTGATGTACATGGCATCGACGATCGCGTCGGCCTTCTTGGCGTTCAGCGCCGCGATGAGGGTCGCATACTCGGAGGTGAAGACCTTGATCTTCCAGCCCTTCGCTTCGGCGATGGCGTTGATCATCTCCCCGTCGATGCCTTTGAGCTCGCCGGTGGCCTGGTCGGTGAAGGAGAAGGGAGCATCGTTGGACGTTGCGATGGTGATGGTCTTTTGCTCTCCGCCGCTGCTGCTGGCGCCGCCGCCGCCTGAGCCACAGGCTGTCATGGCGAGGGCCACGGCAACGCCCATGGGCACCAAGGCAGCGAAACGCTTGCGGAGGATTTTTGTCTTCTTCATGAGGTGCCTTTTGCTAGGGATGGATTTCTATCGGTTGAAGCGCTCGAGCCTTAGAGTGGCGGTGGCCTTGTGGGCCGCCATTCCTTCGGTGTCGGAGATCGTGGAGACGTAATTCGCCAGCCGCGGAGTGGCACTTTTTTCGACGCGCTGGAAGGTGAGCGGTTTGAGGAACCGGGCTACGGAGAGCCCTGCCGATGAGCGGGCGCCCCCGCCGGTAGGCAGCACATGGTTCGTGCCCGAGGAGCCCTTGTCCGAGTAAGCCACCGTTGACCACGGCCCCAGGAAGATAGAGCCGTAGTTCTGCAGGTTCTCGTGATAGTACGAGTCGTCCGAGGTCTGGATTTCCAAGTGTTCCGGTGCCAGCAAATCCATAATCCGCACTGCCGTTTCCCGGTCCTCGGCAACGTAGACGGTGCCGTAGTCCCGCCAGGCGGGTCCGGCAATATCTCGGGTGGCCAGCGTCCGCAGCTGCTTATTGATGTGCCGAATGACCTCTTCTCCGAGCTCGTGTGAGGTGGTTACCAGGGACGCCGGCGATTGCGGGCCATGTTCGGCCTGGCCGAGGAGATCAGCGGCCACAAGTTCAGCGTCGGCAGATTCGTCGGCGATCACGGCGACCTCGGACGGGCCGGCCAGCAGGTCGATTCCAACGCGTCCGAAGAGTTGCCGCTTGGCCTCGGTAACGTAGGCGTTCCCTGCGCCGACCAGGATGTCAGCCGGTTGCTCCCCCAGCAGCCCGAAGGCCATGGCGGCCATGGCCTGCACCCCGCCGAGCGCGAACGCCCTGTCCACGCCGGCCAGGTACGCGGCATACAACACTGCGGGGTTACCAACGCCAGAACCGGTTGGCGGCGTGCAGGCCAGGACGTTACGGACGCCCGCGGTCTTGGCGACTCCCACTGTCATGAAGGCGCTGGCAAGAATCGGAAAGCGGCCTGCCGGAAGATAGGCTCCGACGCGTGCCACGGGGACGTACTTTTGTCCGGTGAAGACGCCCGGGATGAGTTCAACTTCAAAATCGGTGAGGTGTTCGCGTTGCTCCGCCGCGAACAGCCTGGTTCGCTCGGCACTGGCCATCAGGGCCTCCCGCAGTTCCGGGGAGAGCAAGTCACCGGTCTTTGCGAGCTCGTTCGGGCTGATCTCCAGGCTTCCACCCTGGTACCCGTCCAGCTCTTGGGCGTACTTGGCGACGGCGTCCATTCCGTTGGTCTCGATCTCACCAAGCATGGCGGACACTGTCGCCACAACTTCGGGAAGCCGTTGGGCCGGAACGTCCTCAACGGCAGGACCCTTGAGGGTGACGAAGTTCCCCGGGATGTGCGCTGTGTCACGTTCGCTTAGGTGCATGAAGTACAAGCTACTGGCGCCCGACTTATGGCACAACGGGACCTGAACAAGTGCCTGATATAGGGTTACCCTATGGCTTGAGTGGCGTATTGCGCGCACGCATCAAGATCGTTCCGCGCCTCAACGTCGGCCTCGAACCTGCAGAATTTCGTTCTGATCCCTAGGGGGAACGATGACGCTCGCGCAACTCCGGGCCTTCCTTGCGGCCTATGAGCTCGGTTCTTTCACGGCCGCGGCAAGAAAGTTGGAAACAAGCCAGGCCTCCGTTTCTGAACTCATCAGCAGGCTCGAACACGAACTTGAGCACAGCCTCTTCATCCGTGGCGGGCGGCGACTCATTCCCACGACGGCGGCTGTTGAGCTGCAGGTGCATGCACTGCAGTCCGTCACGTCGTTCGACAACGGGGTGGAGGCGCTGAAGTCCATGTCGTCGCTGGAAGGAGGCGTCTGCACCTTCGGAGTTCTGCGGTACGGAGCACACTATGACCTTGCCGATCTGGTGCAGCGCTTCCACCGCCGGTATCCCAAGGTGAAGGTGCGCCTGGTGGGATTGAACTCCGTGACCGTTGCCGAGTCTGTGGCGTCGGGTGAAATTGAGGCCGGGCTCATCGTCCTGCCGGTGGCAGAGTCCGGCCTCCAGGTCAGGCCCCTTGTCCGGGACGAAGTCTTTTTCGTGTCGGCGACCCGGCCTCCTTCCCGAGGGCCCATGACAATCGAGGAACTTGCTGAGTCAAAGCTTGTGCTCTACGACGCCTTCGCTGGCTGGCGTGACCCCACCCGCCGGCAGATTTTGGAGCGAGCCCGCCTGAAAGGGCTGAAAATCGAACCGGCCATCGAGGTGGAACACGTCGACACTGCCTTGGGGTTAGTCGCCACGGGGGCCGCGGACACTTTCGTTCCACAAGCTATCGTCAGCGGCCCCGGCTTTCCGAAAAACATCCATGCCGTCCCTTTTGCGGAACCTTTGTACGACACGATCGCGCTGATTCAGCGCGAGGGCGCTTTCCTGTCACCCGCGACACGAAAGATGGCCCAAATGGCCGCCCGTACCCTGCTGTCCAAAGTGGCACCGGGACAAGCCATCGGGCGCACTCTGCACTAGACCCGTCAGCGGGAGCCATTACACGCCACCGGGGCGCTCAGGCATAGAGTGCGTCCGTACCGGACCGTACGTGAGGTTCCGGAGGGCATCTGCCGCGAAGTCGCGGAGCTTCTGCTCCCATGGCGCCCCGCGGAGGTGGTGGATGCCCCGAGTTGTCGGCCCTAGAACTGGCGGGCTAATGCGAGGTAAACAACCGTGGACGTTATGGCAGCGAGGACAGCGAGCCCAGAAAGCTGCGCCATGAACCAAGCTCGTCGCTTTGAGTGCTGACGCAGCTCCTCACGCGCGTACATGTCGTTGATAGTGCTCATCTGATCTCCCCAAACTCAGCGTCACAGCCGTCCTCGGCTGCGCAGGCATCTCGCCCACGCGACTAAGCCTGCGAGATTGGGAATACGTGGGACAGCGTGGAGGGTACTTGTCTTTCTCATCACCGACTACTTGCTGCGCTCGGAAGACCAACCTCGCGGAGTGGGGCGCTCAGGCCTCGAAGTGCGTCCGGATGGTCCCGTCGGTGAGATTCCGGAGGACATCGGCCGCGACGTCACGGAGCTTCTGGTTCCGGTTGCTGGAGACCCGCGTGAGGATGCCCATGGCTTCCTCCTGGGAGCAACGGTTCTGGGCCATGATGACGCCGAAGACCGGGTCGATCGAGGTGCGGTGCTCCATCGCGGCCCTGAGGTCCCCGGCCCGGGACTGTTCTGTCCCGATCCGGACGGCCAGTCGGAGGGATCGGCCGGCGAGGTCGGCAAAGCCGGAGGCCTCGTCGATGATGTCCTGGCTGAAGATCCCGGTGCCGGGGGCGAAGAAGTTCAGGGCAGCGGCCACGTCCGGGCCGATTTCCAAGGGCACACCCAGGGTGCTGCGGCAGCCCTGGGCCGCGAGCTGCTGCTGGTAGGCCGGCCAGCGCGGATCCGTCTCGATGTCGGCGAGCAGCACCACGGACCGGGTCCGCACTCAATCTCGGCGACGGCGATGAGCCTGAAAGCGCTAGGTCATGCAGGTGACGCCGATCTCAAACCAACATCGTTGCCCGTATTTTTTGAAGGACGGAGACGCTTTGCCGTCTGGCCTTGCGCGCGTCGTCACGCACGAAGTACAAGCCGTGCCAAGAGAACCGCATCTCGAAACCTGCCCAATTTAGCCAAGTCGGGCCTATAGGCCAGCATGTGTGCCCAGGTCTCCCAGCATGCTCGGGAGCAGAAGTCAGTATTAAATTGTCGCTGGCGGAGTGATACTCGACAGTGCTTACACCGCGGGCTGGGTGCAAAGAATCGACGCGGGGTGGAATACATAGGTCCTCCCGAAATTCTTCTTAATTACTGGTGCCGCAAGGCCTTGGTTCAGGTTAGATACAAGACCCGTGGGAGCGGACCAGTATGTGATACCTGTCTTTGACGCGTGAGTCACTCGCTGATATGCACGGGCTGCTCCGGCCCCGTGCTCCGCAGGTCTCCGAAAAACGGGTAGCGGACGACGTGGGCAACAGATACGCAGCCGCCGAAGCATAACGTCAGCCCTGTCGTCGTCCTGACAGGCATCCTCACGGTGGACCACTCGAAGTTTATGGATTGTCCTCCCGAGGCAGATTCCTCCGTGTGGCGTGCAAAGCAACGAGGAGGTCCGGTCCGAGCCTTTCTGCCACGCCGTTCATTCCGCCACGCTGTAAACGTCACGCACGAGACTCTCGCGAACCTAACCGCATTGCCGGTCCCGCACGTCGCGTCGGTGAGCCACGCCGAGGTCGCGGCCACGGTGCAAGTCTGCACGCGTTGAACGGGCTGCGGAACCCCGCAAGCCGCGAAAGCGGTGGCCATTGATCGGCGTCGGCCCGGAGACACTACGAAGGCATTTCACCCGACGGCTTGACGGACCGCCAAAAACACGGACGCCACGTCTTCACCCCAAAGGTTCGGGACGTTTGATCAGCCGAAAGGAGGTAGACGTCGCGGGCCTTCATGTATCCACCGGCACCGAACCCGGATACTGGATCCCTGCGGCGATGAAGCGCAGGGAACCGCCGACCCGTCCGCCATCGCAAACTGGGAGGTCGAAGGTGATCGCTCAGGCCTCGAAGTGCGTCCGGACGGTCCCGTCTGTGAGGTTGCGGAGGACGTCGGCCGCAACGTCGCGGAGTTTCTGGTTCCGGTTGCTGGAGACCCGGGTGAGGATTCCCATGGCTTCCTCCTGGGAGCAACGGTTCTGTGCCATGATGACGCCGCAAGCAAGATCGATCGAGGTCCGGTGCTCCATGGCGGCTCTCAGATCCTCGGCCCGGGACTGTTCGGTGCCGATCCGGACGGCCAAGCGGAGGGAGCGGCCGGCGAGGTCGGCGAACCCTGAGGCTTCGTCAATGATGTCCTGGGTGAAGATCCCGGTGCCGGGGGCGAAGAAGTTCAGGGCGGCGGCCGCGTCCGCGCCGATTTCCAGGGGTACGCCGAGGGTGCTGCGGCAGCCGTGGGCCGCGAGCTGCTGCTGGTAGGCCGGCCAGCGCGGATCGGTGGCGACGTCGGCCAGCAGTACCACGGACCGGGTCCGCAGCGCCTCGATGCATGGGCCGTCGCCGAGGCTTTGCTCGATCCGGTCCAGGATCACGGCCCTGGGGCTGCTCCCCGCCACCGTCATGGTCTTCTTGCGGCGCTGCAGCGTCACGCCGCATTCGATCTCAGCGCCGGCGGCGTGGCTTAGCGTGGCCGCAGAGAATTCAGAGAGCTGTCCGAGGAAGTCCTCGACGTTCTCTGTTCCCATCAAGAGGTCCTGCAACTGCAGGAGGGCTTCTTCACCGGCGTTGTTGGTCATGCCTAAATCTAAGTCGGTCCCGCGCGCGAAACAACTTGTCTGCCGCGCGGTAGCATGAAGCTTTGCGAGGGCACCGCGTGTTGCTGTAGGGCCTGTCCAGTGTCGGCGGAGGTGTCATGACGGAAAAGGTGTGGCGCGTAAGTGCCGTTGTCGCCTGCGTCCAAAGCCCCGACGGCGGCCGCGTCGCTGTCCTGCATCTTGATCAGGATGTTCCGGTCATCCTTGTGGGAACGGCCGCGTCCGTCTGGAACAGGCTGGACGGAACCAGGACCGAGACTGAGCTCATCGAAGAGCTGGCCAGCGAGTACGCCACAGAAGCCAGCGCAATCCACGGGGACGTGATGGGCTTGATCCGTGATTTGAGTAGCAGCGGAATGATCACGTCGAGTCCCCGCCAATGGACCCTGTGATGGACGCCGCAGAGACCCTGCACCAGGATGAAGCCGTGCTCCTGGCCACGGCCCTGGTGGACTACGTGGCAGCATCAGCCGATCTTCAGGTCATGTTCATTAAAGGTCCGGCGGCCACCATGATGGGGCTCCGTGAAAATCACGTCTCTGCGGACGTGGACGTCCTGGTCCGCCCGGAGGATCTGGACAGAATAGTCGAGCTGCTGGGCGCAAGAGGCTGGCTCGAACGGCCGTCCGGTGTGTCAGTAGTCCGCCGGTACTCGCACTCTCGGACTCTTTACCATCCGCAATGGAACTGCGATATCGACGTCCACGACAGGTTTCCTGGGATTGAGGCCACACCGGGCAGAGCCTTCGACACGCTCTGGCTCGGCAGGCAATACCTGGTCATGGCGGCCAAAAGTGTGGCCGTTCCTTCCGTCCCTGCCGCGGTAATTTTTCAGGCGCTGCACAGTCTTCGGGCCATGGATGAAATACGCCATCAGCGCGAGTACTCAGGGCTACTCGAGCGGGTGGATTCCAGCATGCACCAGGACGTTTTGGATCTCGCCGTGGAGCTGAAGGCTACGGCGGCGCTGCAACCGCTCCTAGACGACCTGGGCGTGGCAGCTCTGCCGTTTCGGCATGATTCCGTCAGCGAGGAGTGGCGCCACCGTACTTCCGTTCAAGGCACCGGTACCGCCTATCTGGCGGCGCTCATGGAAAGTCCCTGGAGGGCCAAACCCCGAGTGCTAACTCGCGCAATCTTCCCGTCGCGGGCCACCTTGCGGGAGCGCAACCTTCAGCTTGACAACTCCGTTACCGGGCTGCTCAGGGCACACCTTGCGCGCTGGCGCCGCGGAGTGGCTGGCCTTCCAGCAGCAGCCCGGAAGATCCGGGATTCAAGCCGAGGCTAGCTGTCCTCCCTAAACGTACCCGTCTACAATCGCGGCAGCGATCTCCTTGTAGGCGCGCCGGGTCTCCGGGCGCAGCACGTCCAGGGTAACCAGGTCCCCGTCCGCCACGCCGCGGTCATGAGGTACGGCGATAAGCTGCCGGCAGATGCCGGACAGGTGGTCCTCGATCGCGTCCTTGTCGACCCTCGAGGAGACTTCGTCCTTGTCCGTGATGACCACGACCGCGTTGCGTGCAAGTTCCTCGTAGCCGTGGCCGGCCAGCCAGTGCAGGGTGCTGCGGGCTCGCTTGGCGCCGCTGACTGCATAGCCCGCCGCGATGATGAGGTTGTCCGCGGACTGCAGGATACCGCTCATGGCGTTGTGGGTGACACCGGTCCCGCAGTCAGTGAGGGCCACCGAATAGTAGCCGGAGATGAGCTTGCGGATCCGCAGGTATTCCTCGGCCGTCAGGGAGTCCGAGACCTCGGGATCCTGTTCGCCCGCAATCAGGTGCAGCCGGCCCGCGTGGTGCATGTACCGGGCTAGGGCGGTGAGGGAGTCGACGGATTCGATGTTCTTCAGCAGGTCCGTGATGGTGCGCGGGCTCTGCTGCTGGTAGATGCCCTCGCCGAGGGCGCGCTCCACGAGGTCGCCGGAGTCGGGGTTCGCGTCGATGGCGCACGGCGGGTCGCCGCGGTATTCCGCCAGGGTCAGGCCGACGCCGACCGTCGTGGAGGTCTTGCCGATGCCGCCTTTGAGGCTCAGTACGGCGGTGTTGTAGCTGCCTTGGAGCTGGCGGGAAATGCGTCGGGCGAGTTCGTCTTCCTCGCGCTGCCGGGCGCCCGGGCCCAGGTTCAGGCCGCCGCCGGTCATCTTGAAGAGGGCACCCCGGAAACCGCCGACCGGACGCGGCTTCTGCTCGCGGACGAACAGCCCGGGTGAGCTGATGAAATCCGGGGCGGGCGCGGCAAGGGCTGCCGCCCGGCTCTCGGAGCGGCTGGATCGGAGTGGACGGGCTGGCACTGAGGGTGCGATCTCGGGCGCGGCGGGCACGGCCGAACGCGCAGGAGTCAGCGCGTCCGGGTTGGAGGAGGCCGGGTGAACCGGGACCGAGGTAACGGGTTCGCCGTCCTGCGGGGCACGGCTCGGGGCCGCGGGGGCATCCGCCGCGGCGGCAGCTTCGGCCCAGGAGCCGCTGCGGACTGTGCGTGCCGGCGGGCTGTCGACGTCGTCGGGCATGATGGTAGGCATGGTTCCTGTCCGGGGGTCGGAGTCATCGCCGCGGCGGCGGTCACGCCGTCGCCGGAGTTCGGGCTGTTCTGCCTCCGCGGCAGTGCGGGCTGTGTCGTGGTCCACCGGATCGGGCATGTTGGTCCCCCCTGGGACTCACAGCGCAGACCGCTGCGGTGCTCGTATGAATTGGTTCAACCGCAATTCTAGGCGCACACGCAGTGGCAAGCGGACAAGCAAGCATCCGCAAATACCGCTCCCGCTAGTTCAGGGCTATCAGCAGCATCTGGTTGGTGCCGGGAATACAGGTCTGCAGGATCGCCCGGGGGAAGCCCCCGAACACGGCAGAGACGGCGTTCGTGGTAGCGCCCTGGGCAACCTGTCCGCGGCCGGCTGCGGTGTAGGTGCCGAAGCCGGAGATGACCACGGTTTCGCCGACGCCGATTCCCGAGAACCGCGCCCACCCTCCGCAGAAGTCGTGCTCGGTGATGAACAGCGAATAGGCATCCGTGGGCGTGAAGTGGATGGGGCCAATGCACCTGTCCACCATGGCCTGGCCGCCCGCGCCGGCCACGAAGATGGTGCGCACGGCCGGAGCGGCCGGCGCCGTCAGCGCCGGGGCTTCAGGAACCGGAGCGGTGGCCAATGCGGGAACGGGAACGGGGGGACCGGACAGCTTCAGTGTTTCACCCGGGAAGATGAGGCTGTACTCGCCCAGCCCGTTGGCTGAAAGCACGTTAGACATTCAGCCCGAAGCGTGACGCGATGGCGCCGACCGTGTCTCCGGCCACCACAAGGTACTGGTTGGAAACTGCGTCCACTCCGGGCGCCTCCGGAGGAGCCGCCGCCGGAGGTTCAGAAGCCAGACCGCCCACCTCCAGGGGAGCTGCCGGTGGAGGTTCAGCAGCTGCAACCTGGACGGCCGGCGGCTCGGCCGGTGGCTCCCCCACCACCGGCGACGAAGTCTCCGGAGCCGCAAGATCCTGGCCGGCTGTTGTCGTAACGCCGGCCGGTGATTGAAGCGCAAGGGAGGACGCCAGAAGGCATGCGAGCAGCAACGGCCCTGCGGCGATCAGCGATTTGGAGGGGTGTGTCGTCCTGCGGTTGCCCGGGAGACCGTGCTCGTTCGGAACCATCTGCATCAGCCCGCTTCGTGACCAGCGCCAACCGGGGCCTGGCCTTGAGCCGGGCTCAAGACTTCAAGGTGACTGCACACTCACCTAGATGCGGTGGCAGAGGCCCCGAACCCGGCAGAACCCCGGGCAGTTCCGGACTTAGCCTGAGCGTACGAAGCGGAAACGCCGTGCACACGCGTACCGGCTACCCGGCTTTTTCGGTCGGGCCACGTGCATGCTAAGCGGTCTACGCGGTTGATGTGACGTGCTGGGGAGCTGTCGCTAGCGAGGCGTCAGGGCCAGAACGACGACGACGACCGTCGTCACGGCGAGGATCAGGAGGCCGGTGTACGCCCACCATTTGGGCCGGTTGCGGTGCGGATTGATGTCGACGTACGGCAAAGCTAGGGCACCTGTCGTTGGATAACGGACGTTTGCCGCCTGCGCCTGAAGCGAAGGATCACGTAGAAAACCGCGGAGAGAAGAACCAAGCTTCCCAACAGAATGCACAGGGCAAGAACGTAGCCGGGCAGAGACACAGGTGAAACCTCCTGGGAGCAGCGTCATCAATGACGCGCGCCTTGGGATCCCCATCCCCCGGGCGAGCTGAGCGCTAGCGGGATTGGACCCTGGGTTGCGGATCCTCCACGAGGTTACTCACGGGTCAGCTGAGTTGTCCATCTGACGCGCCCAATCCCCTGCCCGGGACATCACTGGCGGGCGCGGGTCTCCTGAAGGCGTTTGATAAACCAGCGGGACTGTTCCGGCCCATACGGCAGGATCGGGATGGCCTTGGTGGCGTCATCCGGGGTCTCCCGCGTCGCCTGGGTGGCCTGCCGCACCGCCGTGGTCATGGTGTTGGCCATGGTCTTCACGAACTGGTCGCTGCACGGTTCCCCGTGCCCCGGAATCAGGAATTCATACCGGTGGCGGAGCGCGGAGACATGCCGGAGGACGTCTGCCCACTCTTCGGGATACGAATCTTCGAAGGACGGGTGTGAACCCTGCTCCACCAGGTCGCCGGCGTAGAGGGTCGTGGCCGTGCCTACTAGGAGATCGCCGTCAGTGTGTCCGAGGCCCAGGTAAAAGAGCGTGACGGTCTGGCCGCCAAGATCCACGAGAACGGGCTGGTCCTTCACAATTAAGTTGGGGACTACCAGCTCCACGTTGGAGCCCTCGCCCGTTGCCATTTCAGGCTCATCGGCGCCTACGGCGCGGCGCTGCGAGTCGCCGTTCTCCTCGATTTCGGCGGCGCAGTTCTCGTGCGCCCAGAACTCGGTGACGCCAGCCTCGGCGAACACCGCGTTGCCGAAGAAATGGTCGTAATGGGCGTGTGTGTTGACCACGACGAGTGGCGACTGGGTCTTTTCACGAACGGCGTCAAGAATCTCGCGTCCCTGCCGGGGTCCGCCGCCGGTGTCGATCACCATGGCGCGTTCGGTACCGACAACCAGGCCGGTGTTGAGCAGGGAACCTTGGGTGGTCAGGACGTAGTTGTCCGGGCCGACCTCGAGCCATCGTGACATTGAATCTCCGTATTCCGGCGTTGCTCCGGCGTCGTTGGTGCGATGTTCTGCCCTCGATTGTACCCACCGGAGCTGGCCGGAAGCTGGCAGGAAGGACCATGCGGAAGGTCTTATCCCCGGGTGTCCCCGCGCGGCCCTCGTCGGCTCCAGAGATCCGCCAGCACCGAAACCGCGTTTTCGAACGGGTCAGTCAAGAAGGGGCAAGGACTGTCGGAAATGACTACGGCTTGCGCGGGCCTTGCGGTCGCGTTCCGCGGCGGGATTTGGCTCGGGTTCAGTAGAGCCAACTTGGCCAGTGGACAGAATGACAGCGATCATTCCTGCACGACAACTCACGGCATTTCTCCGACCGGACCTGCCACTCTTGGCGAATCTGACGACACCGGCTGCACAGGTCACCCGTGGCTGGGAACTACCTCAATGACAGGCCCGGAAGAGCCTAAAGGACGACATCGCCGTGGTGGGGTCGACGACCAAGCCTACGCTCTCGCTGAGAGCCTCTCCGCCCATGCAACCCGCCAAGGGTTAGTAGGCCAAAGGCGTCGGCCCCACGGGAGAGGTATCTTATCGAACGCTACTTGGATGACTCGTACAGCTCGTGGACCCTAAGCATGGCGGCTATGTCATGCTCGCGGTTCTCCTCGCCCTTGCACCGAACCAGGAATGTGGACGTCAGGCTCCCGGAGTCCAGGCGGGCAAGGTCGCCGCTGGTGAGCACATCCGCGCGCTCCACTGACTGAGGCCTGGCGCCGGCGCGAAGCATTGAACCACCTAGGGCCATGTCATCTATCAGGTCAAACTCCCACTCGGGGTCTGTGGCCGCGTACTCCACAAGGTCGCGGCTAAGCAGGATCGTCGATCCAGTTATAAACTCCAGACCCTGGGCTTTCCACACGGCACCTCCGTAATAGCCGCGATCGGGTATGTTTTGCACGAAGTCCCGCAACCCGTGCAAGTCGACGTAGGTGGATGAATTCGTCCGCAGGATGTAGTCAAAGTCCCGCGTGTCCAGAAGATGCCGGAACGCCGCCACCGTCTTGGCATTGGTCATCAGGTACGTCTCGGGCACATGAGTCCGGATTGCACGCCCTTCGACCGTGACATTACGGCCAGCGGCCCACCCGCCCGCCTTGTGGCGGAATGCCTTCAGTGCGCCGTTGGCCCGGACGATTCCAAGCCCCTTGCTGATGACACGGATGATCGCCCGCGCCATGCCGCCATTGACTCCGTGCAGCCACAGGACAGGAACATCTCCACCCGCGCGAGCCCACGTTCCCCGCTGCCCTTTTTCCTCGATGGCCCGCCATGGGTCCGCATCGAGAGCGAGCACGACGACCAAAACTTCTTTTTCCCCATTCATGCCACAATGCTAACGGTCAGCGAGACCAGAGATTGGCTTCGAGGTAGCGAAGCTTCGCGCGAAGCCAACAGCCTGGGCGGAAAGAACCTCGGCGGAAAGGCTGAAATCCATTGACATCCGCTAGCCCAGCCGTCGCAAGAGGGCCGGCGCTGCTAAGGAGCCGGATGCGCCGGATTTGACCCGACGCGGCCCGCCCTATGAAACCGGGGTCCGGAAGCAGTGCCAGACTGCAGAAAATAGAAGCGGCGGACACTGAATTATCCGATGCAAGCGGTCTGTTTCGATTCCGTTCTGATGTGGTGGCCGCCAACTCTGTTTCCTCTCCGCCTCCGGCGCCCCAAGTCGGCCACGGTACAGTCAGCCACAGTGCGATTCCCCTCATGGCACGATTAGCCCATGACAAAAACCTTGCGCTTCTCTGTGCCTGCCCT
Organism: Arthrobacter sp. SO3; assembly: GCF_020532825.1. GTDB lineage: Bacteria > Actinomycetota > Actinomycetes > Actinomycetales > Micrococcaceae > Arthrobacter. The sequence goes on along the minus strand of NZ_MQTS01000154.1, from coordinate 1,002 downwards.
TCTGAGTACGCGAGGTGCTGGATTCGGTAACGAGGTCATTGCCTGGGGGAAAGCATTTATCGGCGCCCAGGAACTCGGACTCCGGACGCTGCACCCCGCGTGGTCCATGAATCAGCGCCCCTACCGTCACGACTTTGGCACCAGCCTGCTTGACTGGCCTGCGCACAAAGTGCTTCGCAGAGCGTTGCCCTCCATTACGGTAGATGGCTCTATGGCGTCCACCCACGACGATTACGCCGATGTGATGCGTACTCTTGCCGAGCGAGTGGCACGGAAGAGAGGGCCGCTCGTCCTGGTTCACACTTCGGGAATGTCGGGGGGGTATTACGGCATCCGAGGGGCCCGAGACTTCCTGCGCACCGCCGTCGAAAGTCCGGCGCATGTGGCTGGCGACACGTACCGGATCCGGCAACGCTTGAGCCCTGAGAAACTGACCGTCGCACTCCACATCCGAGCCGGGGACTTCGCAGACAACAACGGCGGCCCACAGCCAGGACAGTTCAACACGATGCTGCCAATCGAGTGGTACGCCGCCACAGGGGAAAACCTCCGTGCCGCATTCCGGCATAACATCGATTTTGTCATCTTCACAGACGATGAGCGCAACCCCGGCATCGTTTCGCTAGCAAAGGAACTCAAAGCGGTCCCATTGCCTGACAGGGCACGTCCACTCCTATCCGATATCCAAACGATGGCGTCCGCTGACCTACTGCTTTGCTCAGTGTCCAGCCTGTCGATGTTCGCCGCGTTCATCTCCAACAAACCCTACATCTGGTACGGGCCGCACCTTGGTGAGAAAACTGGGTTGCGCAGCATCTGGGGGCACGAGGACACCCAGGCTCAGGGGCTGACGGCCGCCAATGCGGCCGTCTACGAACAAGACCCACTGGTCACGAGGGGCACGGCTGTCATGCAGGACGGCGCCCTAACCCGGGGTTTTCATCAATGTTGGGCTGAGGGGTGTGTTTAAGAGACGAAAAGGTGCTCTGACAAGGGAAAATA
>NZ_MQTS01000153.1 GCF_020532825.1 Arthrobacter sp. SO3 | reverse complement strand
CTCCCGCCCCGCGTCCCCGGTCCGCGGCCCGGGGACACCATCCGCTTCAGCAGGAAACGTCCGTCCCGAGGTGGGCTGCTCGGTGAGGTGCCGTCCGGACCGCAGCCAGGGGGTACCGCCCGTCAGGAGCGCGGGCGCCTCCACGACCCCGGCGGCGTCGTCGTCGACGTCGACGTCGAGCAAGGACAAGGCCACTGCCCCGTGTTCCCGCAGGAAACGGGCCACCACCACTTCGCCTTCCGTCACCAGGCTGTCCACTGTGTCGAGGGGGTTGGCGGAGACGCTGGCCTGTCCAACAGTCCAGCTGGAGCCCGGGTAGAGAGTGAGCCTGGCACTGCGGGGGCTGACCTGTTCGGCCAGGGCGAGGACGAGGTCCCCGGACCGGTAAAGCTCCGCGAGCCGGGGTGCGGTCTTCAGTGCGTTGATGTCGAGCGTCCGGTCCTCAGTGTTGAGATCGCCTTCCACGCACTGGCCAAGGCCCAGCATCCAGTCGAGGCGCACCGGCGGGACCACGTGCTCGCGCTGGATGGTGCAGCAGCTGCCGTCGCCCAGCTCGATGATCGCGCGGGAACCCGCGCCGGCGAAGGCCTTGACGATGCCCCGGACGCGCCGGGGCTGGGTGCGGACTGCGGCGGCCTTCGGCGGGACCATGGTGATCAGGCCCAGCACGTCCTCAATGATGTCCTCGGCCGCGCGGACAGCGGACTGGTGGTCGCGCGCCATCCGGAGCGGGCTGCGGTGCAGGTCGTTCATCCAGCGGAGATCCTCCGAGTACACGCGTGCCGCATTGCCAAACACGTGCGCCCCGTACGGCAGGCTGTCGCCGAAGGCATAACTCTCCGCGCCGTTTTCAAGCCAGTAGACCTCGGCCAGGTCTCCCACCTCCCGGGCGATATGGTCCACGTCGATCCGGTTGTCCCGCTGCTCCGGATGCCAGGAGATCACCGCTGCCGGCTTTGTCCGTCCGGCCGCCGAGAGGCGCAGCGCAAGCTCTTTCCCGGAAGTGACAACCACAAAAGCCTGTTCCATAACGAGTCCCCAATCGCCGGTGCGGATGTGCGTGCCGCAGGTGGTGGGGAAGCCGTCGGATCCCCCACCATGAGTAGAGCAGCGGGGTCCGACATTTTTGTGGCAGGTATGGCGGCTGCCGTTATCCCGGCGGCACGGCGATGACGGCCATGGTCTGTTGCTGCCCGTTCCGCATTTCGACGCTGGAGATGTTGGTGAGCTGCAGGGGCGTGGCACCGGTGATCCTGACCCTGCCGCTGGGCGTGGCCGTCCACGAACAGGCGCGGTCCTCGCCGCCGTTGGTGTCCTTCACCCATAGGGAGAGGGTGCCGTCCACCGGCAGGCTACGGCCGTCGACCGCGAGCTCGGTTCCCCAGGTCTTCTTGACCAGGCCCACCGTGATCTGCAGCCCGCCGCTGGCCTGGACGGAATAGCTGGCGTCCGGTTTGGGCGGCTGGTTGACCAGCGGCCCGGCCAGGATTCCGAGCGCGAGGCACGCCGCGGCCGCCGCGGCCAGCGCAGCACTCCAGCGCAGCCGTGCTTTCCGGCGCCGCGCGGACAGCTCGTCGAGCATCCGCCGCGGCACCCCGGCAGTCGCCCCGGCTGGCATCACCGCCGGTTCGGGAACCGGCGGCGCCGGGTCCCGCACGGCGGTGGTGGCAGCGGCGCCGAGGGCGACGGCGTCGGGCACCGGGAGCGCGTCCAGCAGCGCCGGAAGGCTTGCCAGTTCGTCCAGCTCCTGCCGGCACGCGGCACAGCCGGCCAGATGCTGCTCAAAGGCGGCGGCCTCAACAGGTTCCAGCCCGCCCAGCAGGTAGGCGCCCAGTAGCTGGTGCAATTCCGTGGCGCTCACCGTTGCACCCCCATCTCGTCGAGGATCGTCCGAAGGGCCCGCACGGCGTAGAACGCCCGGGACTTGACCGTTCCAGTCGGGATATTCAAACTGGCCGATGCCTCCTGGACGGTGAAGCGGCGGTAATGGAGCGCCACGAGTACTTCCCGGTGCTCGGCGCTGAGCCGCAGCAGGGCTTCTTCCATCAGCACCCGGTTGAGGAGTTCATCGACGCGTTCCTCGCCGTCGGCCGGGTCGGCCACGTCCCGGTCCGTCGTCTCGCGGGGACGGCGCTGGGCCTTGCGGTAGTTGTCGATCAGGATGTTGCGGGCCGTCCTGAACAGGTAGCTGCGCAGGCTTCCGGTGATGTGGGGGGCCTGCTGCCAGACCCGCAGCACGGTCTCCTGCACCACGTCATCCGCCAGTTGCGGATCGTGGGAGGCACTGAGGACGAAGCGCCTGAGGGCCGCCCCGTGGTCGCGGTAGATGGCCGCCACGACGTCTTCGTCCAGCGACATGACCGTCCTCCCTGCCTCGCGGGTTTCTGCGCTTCTGCCTCTATGACGTGCGGACCGCCGGAACGGTTCACACGCGCGGATTCCGGGGCGCACTCCACGGCCCGCTGTGAACCATTCTTCCCTCCAGGGCGTCGTAACGGGTAGCGCCGGCCTGGCCAGTTGGCCGGTTCGAGTCAAGGAGCAGCAGATGAAAAAGCACCTCAGCATTGGCTTGTCCGCTTTCGCCCTCGCCGCATTACTCTCCGGCTGTGCCGGCACCAGCGGGACCGGCACTTCCACGACGCCGGCAGCCGCGGCGTCGGCAGCCGCCACGACGCCGCCCGGCAGCGCCGCGTCGGGCTCCGCTCCGGCGTCGACCCCGGCAGCGGCCGCCACGGACCTCAAGGTCGCCGATTCCAGCGCCGGCAGGATCGTCGTCGACGGCAAGGGGATGAGCGTCTACGTCTACATGAAAGACGTCAAGGACTCCGGGAGGAGCGCCTGCACCGGCGGCTGCCTCCAGTCCTGGCCTCCGGTCCTCGCCGCAGCTGACACCCCCACGGCCGACGGCGTCACCGGCACCGTGGGCACGATTGCCACCCCGGACGGCAAGAAGCAGCTGACCATTAACGGGATGCCCGTGTACTACTACGCCAAGGACACGGCTGCCGGGGACATTCTGGGCCAGGGCGTCGGCAGCGTCTGGCACCTCGTCGCCCCGTCCGGTGAAATGATCGCAGCGGCGGCGGGCGGGTACTAGCAGCCGGCCGCCGCGGCAGGCCAACAGGCGCGGCCGGCCACCAGGTTCAGTCGTCTTCAACCTCGAACTCGACGGCGGCCAGGATCTCCTTCGTGTCCGGGTGGATCATGACCGCCTCGCGTTCATCGTCCAGCATGAGGAACTCGCCCTGGTCCGTGGTGAAATGCCACGCCAGGGTGGTCTGACCGTCGTGGTCATAGTTGGGGTCGCCCATGGTGATCTTCCGGAGCGTGTGGCCGGCCACGTCGCAGAGCTCGCGGATGATCACCTCGAATTCCGGGGTGTCCAGCAGTTCATCCTCGGCGGCCTCGGCCTGGCGTTCCGCCAGGTTCGGGACCCGGGAGACGCGCTCGGCGATGTGGCGGTCGAGTTCCTCCTCGTCCAGGACGAGGAGGTCTGCCTGGCCCCGGAGCCAGGCGGCGTTGAGCGCGACGAGGTCTTCGGTCTCCAGCAGGGTTTCGAACTCGCCGTCGAGCTCTTCCAGGACCCGGACCGCGTCCGGGACGCCACCGTCTGCGCCGTCTTCCAGGCCGTCTTCCAGGCCGGTGTCGCCGTCAAGATACGCGTCTGCTTCCTCCTCGGAAAGGGAGTCGAAGGCATCCACGGTGCGGTTGAAGAGGTCCAGGTGGGCGTCGGCCCCCATCCCCTCCAGCCCTGCCCTGATGTACGCGTCAATGTCCTTGCGGTCCGGCGCGGTGAACACGTACTGGGCGAACCCGCCGCCCAGCGACTGCGTCAGATAGAAGTCAACGTAGTAGCTGCGCAGCGCGTTCGGCGCGATCTCCCCGATGTCGAGCAGCTCCGCGTACATGGCGTTGACGACGTCCACGTTCGCGTCAACCACGTCGGCGTCGCTGCCGTTGATGCGCTCCCGCGGCAGGACCGCCGCGTAACCGGTGGCGGGAAGTGCGGTGGAAAGGCCGTTGCTCATGGAAAATCCTCACTGCTGAAGGCTGGTGTCGCTCCGGACCCTTTCACGGTACGCGGCACCGCCGGAGCTGCGGTTGAGCCTGAGCTGAACGTCCGGCGAAGTTTGGGTGTCCCGTGCCGTTACGTCCCCCGTGCCCGGTCATGCCCAGTTATCCCCGTGGGCGAGTTCTCCACGTAGGCAGGTTATCCACTTGGGCAGACAGCCGGGTACGGGGTGTCCTGCCAGGCTCGCTAAGATGGATCCGATGACCAACTGCTGAAAGTAGTGCGCACATGCCATCCCATCCGGACGAGAGTGCGGCACTGGCAATACAGACCCCCGCGATCAACGACCGCTCCCTCGCGGCCGGACTTGCCTACGCCATGGGGAGCCGTGTTTCCGGGATTTCCTTCGATGCCGCCACCGGACTCATGCTCGGCAAGGTCCGGGGCGGCTCCGATGTGCCGTATTCGACCACGGCGAAGCTGGTCCGGAAGGCAGGCGGGTGGAGCTGTACCGTCGGCGTCTGCAGCTGCCCGGTCCGGAAGGACTGCAAGCATGTGGCCGCGCTGTTGTTTGCCGCCGAGGACAACCCCGCGATCCGGGTCCAGCTGCTCACTCCCGCCGATACCAGCCGGCTGTCCCGGCAGGCGCCGGTGCTTGAAGTGGCGGACTGGGAACAGGCCCTCGGCCCGCTGATTGCCCGGCCGGGAATCACCCAGTCCACCAACGGCATCCCGCTGGCGCTCCAGTTCGAGATCGAAGAACCCGCCCCGCATTTCTCCTACACCGGCCGCCGGGATCCGCTGCGCAGCGTCCGCCAGCTGAAGGCGCGTCCCGTCATCATGGGGGCCAAGGGCAAATGGATCCGCGGCGATGTCTCCTGGAACACCCTGAGTTACCTGAGCTACCGGCGCGAATGCAACGAGGCCCATGTCGAGTGGATGCAGGAGTTCCTCGCCTCGCACACCGCCCAGGCCAACCGCCAGCACGCCGGGACCGGGCTGTGGCTGGGCATGAACACCTATACCGGCAAGAACTTGTGGAGCCTGCTGGCCCAGGCCCGGAAGATCGGCGTCGCCCTGGTCCACAGCCGGGGTCCGGAGCCGGTGCGGCTCGTCGAGCAGCCGGCCGCCGTCGGGCTCAGCCTGGCCCGGTTCGGCGCCTGGCCGGTCCCGGCCGGGGGGGACGACTCCGGCGAGGTTGCGCCGGCCGCCGGCCGTGGAGACACCGGCGGGGACGGCGGCGGGCTGTCGCTCGCCCCCGTCATCACCGTTGAGGGTGAGGTGGTCGATCCCGCTTCCGTCGGGACCATCGGGCGCCCGGCCCACGGGATCTTCCTGACCTCCGGGGCGGATGCCCTGCCGGGAGTCGCGCCGGCGGACTCCGTCATCACGCTCGCCCCGCTGGAAGGCGGGCTCAGCGAGGAGCTTCTGACCTTTGTCACGGCCGGAACCACGCTGCACATTCCGGCCCGGGACGAGAGCCGCTTCCTGACCGGCTTCTACCCCAAACTCAAGCAGAGCGCCCGGGTGACGGCCTCCGATGAGTCCGTGGAGCTGCCCCAGCTGGCCGTTCCCACGCTGTCGCTGCTGGCGAACTACGGCGCCGGCCACCGGGTCCGGCTGCACTGGGAATGGCATTACAAGTCCGGCACCCTCGTCACGTCGCAGCCGCTGTGGCGCCACCCTGGCGATCACGGCTACCGGGACGACCCGGCCGAGGCCCGGATCCTCGAAGCCGTCGGACAGCCCTGGGACGTGGTGCCGGCGCTGGGCGAGTCTGCCACGGGCGGGTGGGGTACGCCGCGGCTGGCAGCGTCGGCCGAATTCAGCGGTCTGGACACCCTGGCGTTCACCGAAGAGCTGCTACCTGCGCTCCGCGAGGTCCCCGGCGTCAGCGTGGACACGGCCGGCGAGATCGCCGACTACCGGGAGGCGGAGGAGGCCCCGGTGGTGTCCATCTCCACGAAGGCCACCGAGCAGCGGGACTGGTTCGACCTGGGCATCCAGATTTCCCTCGAAGGCCAGCCCGTGTCCTTCGCGGCGGTCTTCTCTGCCCTGGCGGCCGGACAGACCAAGATGCTGCTGCCCAGCGGCGCCTACTTCTCCCTGGACCTGCCCGAACTGCACCAGCTCCGTGCGCTGATTGAAGAGGCGCGGGAACTGCAGGACAACAAGGACGCGCCGCTGCAGATCAGCCGTTTCCAGGCCGGGCTCTGGGACGAGCTGGCCCAGCTCGGCATCGTGGATGAGCAGGCTGCGGCCTGGCGCGAGGCGGTCGGCGGGCTGCTCGAAGGCGGAGTGAAGGGCCTGCCGTTGCCGGCAACGCTCAACGCCGAGCTGCGCCCGTACCAGCTGGAGGGTTTCAACTGGCTCAGCTTCCTCTACCGCCACGGGCTCGGCGGGGTGCTGGCCGACGACATGGGCCTGGGCAAGACCGTGCAGGCGCTGGCGCTGATATGCGCCGCCAAGATCGCGGCAGGCGCCCCTGCGGGAGCGCCCGACGGCGGCGGCTCCCCCGCGGGAGCTGCCGCGGAAATTGGCGCGGACGCTGGCGGGGCAGCTGCCGGGGCCGCGCCCGGTGCTGCGCCTTTCCTCGTGGTCGCCCCCACGAGTGTCGTCGGGAACTGGGAGGCAGAGACCGCCCGGTTCGCCCCCGGCCTCACGGTGCGTGGGATCAGCGAAACCTTCGCCAAGAGCGGCTCGGATCCGGTTTCGGCCATGGCGGGGGCGGACATCATCATCACCTCCTACGCCCTGTTCCGGATCGATTACGAGGCCTATGCGTCCAAGGAATGGGCCGGCCTGGTCCTGGATGAGGCCCAGTTCGTCAAGAACCACCAGTCCAAGGCGTACCAGTGCGCCCGGAAGCTTCCGGCGGTGTTCAAACTGGCCATCACCGGCACCCCGCTGGAGAACAACCTGATGGAGTTCTGGGCGCTCACCTCGATCGTCGCGCCGGGGCTTTTCTCCAGCCCGAAGCGTTTCGCCGAGTACTACCAGAAGCCGGTAGAAAAGAACGGTGACAAGGCCCAGCTGGACAAGCTCCGGCGTCGGGTCCGTCCGCTGATGATGCGCCGCACCAAGGAGCAGGTCATCCACGACCTGCCGCCGAAGCAGGAGCAGATCCTCGAGGTGGTGCTGAACCCGCGGCACCAGAAGGTCTACCAGACGCACCTGCAGCGGGAACGCCAGAAGATCCTCGGCCTGATCGACGACGTCAACAAGAACCGCTTCACCATCTTCCAATCCCTTACGCTGCTGCGGCAGCTCAGCCTGGATCCCTCGCTGATCGATCCCGCGCTCTCCGGGGTGCGGTCCAGCAAACTCGATGTGCTCTTCGAGCAGCTGGAGGACCTCGTGGCGGAAGGGCACCGGGCGCTCATTTTCAGCCAGTTCACCGGGTTCCTGGGCAAGGTCCGTGAGCGGCTCGTCGAGGAGAACATCGAGTTCTGCTACCTCGACGGCAGCACCCGCAACCGTACCGACGTCGTCAACGAGTTCAAGAACGGCGCCGCCCCGGTGTTCCTGATTAGCCTCAAGGCCGGCGGCTTCGGCCTGAACCTGACCGAGGCGGACTACGTGTTCCTGCTGGACCCGTGGTGGAACCCGGCTTCGGAGGCGCAGGCCGTGGACCGTACGCACCGGATCGGGCAGGCCCGCAATGTGATGGTCTACCGGCTCGTCGCCAAGGACACCATCGAGGAGAAGGTCATGGCCCTCAAGGCCAGGAAGTCCCAGCTGTTCGCCGACGTCATGGAGGGCGACGCCCTCTCCGGCGGAGCGCTGACGGCCGAGGACCTGGCTGGCCTGTTTACCGACTAGCGGTTCAGCGGCGCTGTCGCGCCGTGGTGGGAGAAAGTTGGGTGTACCTCCCGTATAGCTTCTGGCATGGGGCGGG
>NZ_MQTS01000152.1 GCF_020532825.1 Arthrobacter sp. SO3 | reverse complement strand
TCGGTGTGTGTGGTAACCACCAACCTAAGAGGTCTTCACCCTTTCACCGTGCAACCAACGTCCTGGCCGAGTACAGCTAGGCGGACAGTGCGGGTGGCCCGGTCGTAGACGATGTGTTCGGGCTTCAGCTTCCTGTAACCGGTGGACTTCATAAACGAAATTTATGCGGAGGTGAATGTAGATCGCCGGCGACACCAGCCACCCGACGTTTCAGATGTCGGGACTGCCCCGGTCAGAAGACGTCTGCACTGAATGTCAGAAGTCGCCTGCGCCGGGACCAGTATGGGACCGTGCTGTTAGACAAAACTATGACCCGCGCTTTCAAGGCGGTCTTTCGCTCGATAAGTTGTGGCTGATTGCTTCGATGGCCACTCCGGGTAGATGGTTGTACCATCGAACGAGGTGGTTGTATCATGCAACCATGCGGGAGGATAGCGAGTCGGATGCGGTGGTGCTGCAGGCGCGGATTATCGCTTTCGTGCGCGCGTTTGGGTTGTATCAACCGGACCAAACCCCCTGCGGTCAGCCCTTATCGATTTCCGAGGCCCATGCGGTGACTGAGGTGGACCGTGACGGTCCACTCACTCAGGTCGACCTCGCGGGGCGGCTACGGCTGACGAAGAGTACGGTCAGCCGTCTGGTCGACCAGTTGACAGTCCGCGGCTGGGTGCAGCGCCGCAGACGCGATGGTGACGGACGCCTCGTGTGGCTGGAAGTGACCGACGCTGGACGCCAAGCCGCGGGCGAGCTGGCCGCCGCCCGGGCTGCACGCTTCTCCAGCCTTCTGGAGGCCATCCCGGCCGACCGTCGCCAGACCGTAGTAGACGCCCTGACCCTCCTCGTGGAAGCAGCACATGAACACCCCGACCAGCACTGATAGCAGCCGTCCCCTTCGCCGGAAGGGTCGCCGCTGGTGGCTTGCGGGCGTCGTCGCCGCGTTGGTCCTGGCGGCCGGTGGCATCGGCTATGCCATGGCCACAGGGCATCAGACCGCCAACGGAGAGGCACAGACGATGGTGGCCCACGCCGCCCAGGTCATGCCGTTCGATTTGAACGCAACCACACACACCTTCACGAAAACCCCCGATGGAGGGGTCGAACAGATCGTCGCCAACAGCTCCGGCGACGAGCACAACGTCACCCTGATCCAGCAGCATCTAAGCAGGGAAGCCGACCAATTCGCGCAGGGTAACTACAGCGATCCAGCGGCTATCCACGGGACCGCCATGCCCGGCCTGCAGGAACTGCAAGCCGGCGCGTCCCGGATGCAGAGCCACTACGAGCAGCTACCCACGGGTGCAAAGATCACCTTCAGTTCCAGCGATGCGGTCCTCGTCGCCGCGCTGCATGCGTGGTTCGACGCTCAGACCATGGACCACTCGATGCCGGGCATGGGCGGCGGAAACTAACGGGCAATCATCGGTGATATGCCAGGCGGAGCGCGGACCGGTACCCACACCATCGCTGTGATTTCACCCGGCGCCCCGTGTCGGCGCATCGCATAAGGGGAACATCACGCCCGCCCCTGCTTGTCAGACATACCCCCTAGGGGTATGTTTGGGGTGTTGTCAGTGAAGTGGTTTGTCCAGGCTCCGCGGAATTCGCCGGGCCATCACAGCCGTTCAACCCCAGCACCCCATTACTCCTTCTCGAAAAGGATCCAGCTGACATGTGCGGAACAGACACCCGGACCCAATTTCCCCTCGCCGCGCCGGAGCCGTCCGGCTGCGGCTGTTGCTCGACCGGGGCCCGAACGACACCGCCGCCCGCGGCCGAGGGCTCCGTTTACTCGGTTGAGGGACTCACCTGCGGGCACTGCGTCCAGACCGTCGAAAAGGCCGTCGCCTCCGTGGACGGAGTGGAATCCGCAACTGTGGAGCTCGTCGCCGGGGGCACATCCCGCCTGACGGTCGCCGGGACCGCCGGCGCAGACGCGGTCCGCGACGCTGTGACCGGTGCCGGATACAGCTTCACGCCCGGCCGGTAATCCCGGCGGCGTAACGTGAAGGGAGGGCTCCCAGGGCCGCCCGCTACCGGAACAATTCTTAAGGAGCACAGCAATGGACCACGACCACCACAACGGACCTGCCGCCCGGCAGGCCGCGCCAGGCGCTCCCCCCAGCCTGTCCGCCGTCGCGCACGCACCTGACGCCCATACCCACCGCATGGACGATGAACACACGGTGCACACCCACGGCCAGCACGCCGGCCACAGCGTTGCGATGTTCAAGAACAGGTTCTGGCTCACGCTGGCCCTGTCCGTGCCGGTGGTCTACTTCAGCCCCATGTTCGCGGATCTGCTCGGCTACATGCCCCCGGTTTTCCCCGGCTCGGCCTGGATCCCGCCGGTGCTGGGCACCGTGATCTTCTTCTATGGCGGCCAGCCCTTCCTCAAGGGTGGCCTGGAAGAGCTCAAGAGCAGAAAACCGGCGATGATGCTGCTGATCGCCATGGCCATCAGCGTCGCGTTCATTGCCTCTTGGGTCACGAGCCTCGGGATCGGCGGTTTTGACCTGGACTTCTGGTGGGAGCTGGCCCTGTTGGTGGCGATCATGCTGCTGGGACACTGGATCGAGATGCGCGCCCTCGGCTCGGCACGGGGCGCGCTCGACGCCCTCGCCGCCCTCCTGCCCGACGAAGCGGACCGGATCACCGCCGAGGGTACGGAAACCGTCAAAGTCAGCGACCTCGTGGCAGGGGACACCGTTCTGGTCCGCTCCGGGGCCCGGATGCCCGCCGACGGCATGGTCGTCGACGGCCAGGCCGAATTCGACGAATCGATGATCACCGGCGAATCCAAAACCGTCCTCCGCTCACCCGGGGATAAAGTCATTGCCGGAACGGTCGCCACCGACAACACCGTCCGCGTGCAGGTTACCGCCGTCGGGGATGACACTGCCCTGGCCGGGATCCAGCGGCTGGTCGCCGAGGCGCAGGCCTCCTCGTCCAAGGCCCAGGCCTTGGCCGACCGGGCCGCTGCGTTCCTGTTCTACTTCGCCGCCGGAGCCGGCGTCATCACGTTCATCGTCTGGTCCCTGCTGGGCAGCATCCCGGACGCCGTCACCCGCACCGTCACCGTGCTCGTGATCGCCTGCCCCCATGCCCTGGGCCTGGCCATCCCCCTGGTGATCGCCATCTCCACCGAGCAGGCCGCCAGGGCCGGTGTCCTGATCAAGAACCGCATGGCCCTGGAGCGCATGCGGACCGTCGACGTCGTGCTCTTCGACAAGACCGGGACCCTCACCAAGGGCGAACCCGCACTCAAGGACGTCGCTGCTGCCGAGGGTGTGGACCGGGACGATCTCCTGGCACTGGCTGCAGCCGTCGAAGCGGACAGTGAGCACCCGGTGGCCCGGGCCATCGTCCGTGCCGCACAAAAACAGGGGCTGGCGATTCCGGTGGCTTCCGGATTTTCGTCCATGACCGGCCGCGGTGTCCGCGCCACGGTCGACGGCAGGACCGTCCAGGTCGGCGGCCCGGCTCTACTCAGGGACCTCGACGTGGAAGAACCGCCGGCACTGGGCGCCGCCACCCGGGCGTGGATGGACCGCGGCGCGGCCGTGCTGCACGTCATTGACGGGCAAAGGATCCTGGGGGCTGTGAGCCTCGAGGACGCCGTCCGCACCGAATCCCGCCAGGCCGTGAAGGCCCTGCAGGGCCGTGGAATCAAGGTCGCGATGGTCACCGGTGACGCCCAACAGGTCGCCCGCGCTGTCGCCGAAGAGCTCAACATCGATGAGGTGTTCGCCGAAGTCCTCCCGGCCGATAAGGACAAGAAGGTCGCCGAACTGCAGGCCCGCGGACTCAAGGTCGCCATGGTCGGGGACGGCGTCAACGACTCCCCCGCCCTGGCGAGGGCCGAAGTCGGCATCGCGATCGGCGCCGGCACCGACGTCGCGATGGAATCCGCCGGCGTGGTCCTGGCCGGCAACGATCCCCGGGCCGTCCTGTCGATGCTGGACCTGTCCCGGGCCAGCTACCGGAAAATGTGGCAGAACCTCATCTGGGCCACCGGCTACAACATCATCTCCGTCCCGCTGGCCGCCGGCGTGCTTGCCTTCGCCGGGGTTGTGCTCTCCCCTGCCGCCGGGGCCGTGCTGATGTCCGTCTCCACCATCGTCGTCGCCCTGAACGCCCAGCTCCTGCGCCGGCTGAAACTCAATCCCGCCCAGGTCCGCTGAACCCGGGGCCGCCGGGGCCCGTCCCGGGCCGGTAACCTTGAAGCCAACCAGACCGCACGGAAGGAGGAACACCATGACCGCCACCTCAGCCGGCCGCGCCACGGCGTTTCTCCTCCGGGGTGCCCTTCTCGCGGGATTGCTGGCGATCGTCGCCGGCATTTTGGGCATGCACATCATGACCGGCACGCACGCCATGCCGGCGGCGGCCACCGCTCATGACACCGGGGCACTTCATGCCATGCCGGCGCCCGTGCACCCCGGCCACGCCGCAGACATCGCCAAGATCCAGAGGACCTCCACAGCTCCGGGTATCGCCCACGCATCAGGACCGTCGTGCGCCGATACCGGCGCGTGCACAATGATGTCCGCCATGGGCGGTGACTGCGTCCCTTCTCCCGGGACCACGACACTGGCAGCACCGCCACCGGGCGCCACGGCCCTGACTTCCAGCGGCGGGCCCATCACCGGCGTCCCCGCCATCGGGTACGAATTCATTCCGCGAAGTCCTTCTCCGGGCCAACTTTCGATCAGCCGGACCTAAACGGCCGCGCTGCGCCGTGTCCTGCCCGGCGCGCCCCCGCTTACCCGATACGCACCTGCCGGCTGTTCCGGCCGGTTATGGGCGTGTTATCCGCAGTCGTGCAACAACGACGATTTGATGATTGAAGGACTTGAACTCCATGAAGAAGACTCTGACCATTTCTGCCCTTGGAATTGCCGCCGTTATAGCCCTTGCGGGCTGCGCGGGGACCTCCGGAAGTACACCTGCCAGCTCCATGCCGGGCATGGGCCAAACCGGGATGGGGATGTCCTCGAGCTCAGCCCCGGCAACCTCGGACCACAACGCGGCGGACACCATGTTCACCCAAGGGATGATCCCGCACCACGCCCAGGCCGTGGAGATGAGCGACATGATGCTCAAGAAACAGGGGATGGATGCCCGGATCACCGCTCTCGCGACCAAGATCAAGGCCGCGCAGGCACCCGAAATCGAGCAGATGACGGGCTGGCTCAGGACCTGGAACGAACCGGCCCAGATGGCTTCCGGCCATGGCATGGGCGACGGGATGATGGGCGATGACGATCTGAACAAGCTCGATGCCGCCCAGGGTACTGCAGCGGCCAAGCTTTTCCTGACCGGGATGATCGCCCACCACCAGGGCGCCGTGGCGATGGCCCAGACTGAAATCAGCCAAGGCAAAAACCCCGACGCCATCCAGCTCAGCAAGGCAATCGTGACCTCACAGACAGCCGAAATCAAGGAAATGCAGGACCTGCTGGCCACCCTCTGACCGGTGTCCT
>NZ_MQTS01000151.1 GCF_020532825.1 Arthrobacter sp. SO3 | reverse complement strand
ACGTCTGATACGAGCGGGCCGGTTCTGGTTGACTACTCAGTAAGTTCCGGGGTGCTCGACTTGGACTTAGGGCCGGTGACCGTCACCGTGACTGCGCATATAACTGACGCCACTCAGACGCTGGCACCGTACACACTCCTCGACAGTCAAACGACGGACCAGTCGCAGGGGCAGGGGCCAATGACCTTGATCTCGGGGGACACCAAAGACGGTACCTGGGAACGCTCCATGACGATTCCCCAGGGCGCAGCCCTCGGAAATTGGAGCGTGACGCTATTTCCCCTTCAAGACGCTCTGCTAAACACCACGGGCGGATTCAGAGTATTGGGCACCATCGCCGTCACCGG
>NZ_MQTS01000150.1 GCF_020532825.1 Arthrobacter sp. SO3 | reverse complement strand
ATCCCGTCGGTGCGTCAGACGAGGCTGTCTTCCTTCTCGCGCTGGGCTGCCCGGATCGCATGGGCGGGCGCCGCCGTGTGCGTGGAGTGCGGGGCATGGCCATCGTGCCCGAAGGGGTTGAACCGGCTCAGGGCGAGCTCGGCGAAGGCGTAGGCGCTCTCGGCGTGTTCGGAGCGGTCCACGCCGGCGATCTCGTCCTCGTGGCTGACCCGGAATCCGAGTGTCTTGTGGATGGCCAGGCCGATCACGGCCGTTCCGAGCCCGGACAGGGCTACCGTGATGAGCACGGCGACAGTCTGCGCGACGAACTGGTGGAGGCCGCCGCCGTAGAGGAGGCCCCCGCCTTCGCCTTTGACCGGAAGGGCGATGAAGCCCAGTGCCAGGGTGCCGAGGAGGCCACCGCCAAGGTGGACGCCGACGACGTCGAGCGAGTCGTCGAACCCGAACTTGTACTTCAAGTCCACGAACACGGCGCAGGCCGCGCCTGCGAGCAGGCCCAGGCCCAGTGCGGCGAGGGGGCTGATGTTGGCGCACGAGGGCGTGATCGCGACCAGGCCGGCGACGGCGCCGGACGCTGCGCCGAGGGAGGTCGGGTGGCCGTGCCGGATCTTCTCCGTCACGAGCCAGCTGATCACGGCTGCGGCCGGGGCGGCCAGGGTGTTGATCCAGATCAGGCCCGCCTGCTGGACGGTGGTGGCGGCGCCGGCGTTGAAGCCGAACCAGCCGAACCACAGGATGCCCGCGCCCAGCATGACGAACGGAATGTTGTGCGGGCGGTGGGCCGGGTCTTTGCCGAAGCCGTGCCGGTTTCCCAGGATCAGTACCAGAACGAGTGCCGCGGTGCCGGAGCTGATCTCAACGACGGTGCCGCC
>NZ_MQTS01000015.1 GCF_020532825.1 Arthrobacter sp. SO3 | reverse complement strand
CTGGAATGGCCTGGAAACGTGCCGCGGTGGCCTGATTCTTAGCGCTGAAATGGCCGACTTAAAGTTGACGGAACACAACACTTCAATCCCATGACCGGCATTGGCGTCCGCCTGCAGGACGAGGGCCACGACGTCGGCTGGTATACCGGCCGCACCCTCGCCGGGAAAGTGGGCGAGCTGGGCATCCCGTACTACCCCTTCGACCGCGCGATCGAGCACACTGGGGACAACCTCAACGAGCTCTACCCGCAACGCGCCAAGCTCAAGGGGCCGATGGCCATCCGGTTCGACGGCGAACGGATCTTCGCCGGCAACGTCACCAATTTCTTCGAAGACATCCGGGACGTGCAGCGGCGGTTCCCGTTCGACGTCGTCGTCCTCGACAACACCATGTTTATCCAGCGGCTCGTGGCCGTTGTGCTGGGCAAGCCGGTGGTCAGCGTCGTCCCCATCGGGAACATGGAAAGCGATCCGCTGGTGCCCCCCATGTTCTTCGGGTTCGCCCCGGCGCGGACCCCTGCCCACAGGATCCTCCATGCCGGTGCCCGGCTGGTCTCGGACCAGTTCGTCACCAGACCGGCCCGCATCAGCTACGTCCGGCAACTGCAGAACTACGGACTGCCCGCCGAGCGGGGAAAACCCATCACCGATGAGCCCTACCGGTGGTCGGATGCGGTCATCCAGACGGGCACCGCGTCGCTGGACTTCCCGCGGCGGAACGTCAATCCGAAAGTCCACTATGTCGGCGCCCTGCTGCCACACCGGCCAGGAGCCGAAGCCGGCAGCGCCGCCAGCGCAGGAGCCGCCGCTGCCGAACGACCGGACGTCCGGTGGCCGACGGCGGCCGGGACCTACCGCCGGACCGTCGTCGTCAGCCAGGGAACGGTTGACAACAGGGACCCGGCCAAGCTGATGGTCCCCACCATTGAGGCGCTGAAGGGTACGGATGCCCTCATCATCGTGGCGACCGGCGGTGCGGGCACCGAAGAACTGAGGCGCAGGTATCCGCAGCCCAACGTTGTTGTCGAGGACTACATCGACTTCGCCCGGGTCTTCCCCTTCACCGACGTTTTCGTCACGAACGGCGGGTTCGGCGGGGTGCTGCTGAGCCTTTCGCACGGGGTTCCGCTCGTGACGGCGGGACTCAACGAGGGCAAGAATGATGTCAATGCCCGGGTGGCGTACGCCGGCGTCGGCGTGAACCTCAAGACCGAGAGGCCCAGCGCCGCAGCCATCCGTTCCGCCGTCGACACCGTGCTGGGCGATCCGTCCTGGCGTGCACGGGCGCAGGCGATGGGCGGACAGTTCGAGGCGGAGGACAGCGTCGGCGCCGCCGTCGAGGTCATCAAAGCCGCCGTCGCCTCCGGTGGGACACCGGTCACCGGAGCCTGAGGCTGGCCGTCGCACGGCCGTCGGCGCCGGCGGGGCACCGAGTGCGTCCCTGCAGGCATAATGGAGCCCATGCGACGGACACTTCTGGGGATCCTGGCCGCCTTCCTCCTGCTGGCGTCCACGGCGTGCACCATCACGCAGAAGGACCCGGACTATGTTCCACCCGCACCGTTGCCTGCCCTCGAGCAGCTCAGCCTGGCGCCCGTCGTCGACCCCGCGAAGTACGCGGTGGGCCAAGACCTGCTCAGCTTTGTCACCGCGGACCGGAACGTGGTCTGCTCCCTGACCTCGGCCAGAGGCGAGCACGTGAACCTGCCCTATGAGCAGAACGGCTATTCGGACTCCGCCAACAACAAGCTGGCGACCGTCCCCGTGGCGCACTGCGAACTCGCGGCCTACCCCCCGCCGGCGGCGAAGGACATCGCGGACGACTGCGGCGGCACCGGTCTGGGCTACCTTGGCGGTGCGGCGCTGCTCACACCGGACACCGCCCGCTATGGCGAATGCCGCTCCGGTGTCACAGAGCAGGAAGCGGAATCCGGGTCCAAGGGGAGCCGGACCGGCCCGATATCGCTACTGCCGGTCCTCGACGAGGGCCAGAACCTGGAGCGTAACGGCTTGCGCTGCTCGGCCTACAACGGCGGGGTCGCCTGCGGAAACGTCTCCGCCGGCGTCGCTTTCTTTGTCTCGCGGGACCATTACGAACTGATCTCCGACGCTGGAAAACGGGCCTCCCAGCCTGCTGCAGAGGCCCCAAAAACCCCGTAATCTAGCGGTTTTTCTACGCTCCATAGAATAGTGTCCTTACTCACATAACGGGTACTCTGGAACGGGCCGGTCCCCAGAAAGGACTAGAGTTCCGAAAGGAGCATTGCGCCGTGTGGCTCGTTTCCAAGCTAGTCGCAAGGTGCGTTTATTCCGCAGCCCGGTAACCGCGATAACGTGGGGTCCGGCTGTACAGAAACTACTTCGACGTAGAAGGACACTAAACCGTGGACCTGTTTGAATACCAGGCGCGCGATATGTTCGAGGCGCACGGTGTACCCGTGCTTGCTGGCATCGTGGCGCACACCCCTGAAGAAGCAAAGGCAGCTGCCGAGAAAATTGGCGGCGTAACTGTCGTCAAGGCACAGGTCAAGGCCGGAGGCCGCGGCAAGGCCGGCGGCGTCAAGGTCGCCAAGACCGCCGACGAGGCTTTTGAACACTCCACCAACATCCTCGGCATGGACATCAAGGGTCACACCGTCCACCGCGTAATGATCGCCCAGGGCGCGGACATCGCCGAGGAATACTACTTCTCCGTCCTTCTGGACCGGGCCAACCGCAACTACCTGGCCATGTGCTCGGTTGAAGGCGGCATGGAAATCGAGCAGCTCGCCGTTGAGCGTCCCGAGGCCCTTGCCAAGATCGCAATCGACCCGGCCGTCGGCATCGACCAGGCCAAGGCCGACGAAATCGTTGCCGCGGCGGGCTTCGCCGAGGAACTGCGCGGCAAGGTCGCCAGCGTAATCCTGAAGCTGTGGGACGTTTTCAAGAAGGAAGACGCTACCCTCGTGGAGGTCAACCCGCTGGTCCTGACCGGCGCCGGTGACATCGTTGCCCTCGACGGCAAGGTCTCCCTGGACGAGAACGCCGACTTCCGGCACCCCAAGCACGCCACCCTTGAAGACAAGGACGCTGCTGACCCGCTCGAGGCCAAGGCCAAGGCGCAGGACCTCAACTACGTCAAGCTGGACGGCTCCGTCGGCATCATCGGTAACGGTGCAGGCCTGGTCATGTCCACCCTCGACGTTGTTGCCTACGCCGGCGAAAACCACGGCAACGTCAAGCCCGCCAACTTCCTGGACATCGGCGGTGGAGCGTCCGCCGAGGTCATGGCAGCAGGCCTCGACGTCATCCTGGGCGACCCGCAGGTCAAGTCCGTCTTCGTCAACGTCTTCGGCGGCATCACCGCCTGTGACGCCGTTGCCAAGGGCATCGTCGGTGCACTGGCCGAGCTGGGCCACTCCGCGAACAAGCCGCTGGTAGTCCGCCTCGACGGCAACAACGTTGAGGAAGGCCGCCGCATCCTGGCCGAGGCCAACCACCCGCTGGTTACTCTGGCCGCCACCATGGACGAGGGCGCCGACAAGGCCGCCGAGCTCGCCAACGCAGCGAAGTAAAGGGACCCGACTATGTCTATTTATCTGAACAAGGACTCCAAGGTCATCGTCCAGGGCATCACCGGCGGCGAAGGCACCAAGCACACCGCCCTGATGCTGAAGGCCGGCACCAACGTTGTTGGCGGCGTCAACGCCCGCAAGGCCGGCACCACGGTCCTGCACGGCGACAAGGAGATCACCGTCTTCGGCACCGTCAAGGAAGCCATGGCCGAAACCGGCGCTGACGTCTCCATCGTCTTCGTGCCGCCGGCCTTCACCAAGGACGCCGTCGTTGAGGCCATCGAGGCCGGCATTGGCTTGGTCGTCGTCATCACCGAAGGCGTGCCGGTCCAGGACTCCGCCGAGTTCTGGGCACTGGCGCAGTCCAAGGTCGACGCCAACGGAAAGCAGGTCACCCGCATCATTGGACCGAACTGCCCCGGCATCATCACCCCGGGTGAGGCCCTCGTCGGCATCACCCCGGCCAACATCACGGGCAAGGGCCCGATCGGCCTCGTCTCCAAGTCAGGCACCCTGACCTACCAGATGATGTACGAACTGCGCGACCTGGGCTTCTCCACCGCCATCGGCATCGGCGGCGACCCGGTCATCGGCACCACCCACATCGATGCTCTCGAAGCCTTCGAAGCTGACCCCGAGACCAAGGCGATCGTTATGATCGGCGAAATCGGCGGCGACGCCGAAGAACGTGCCGCTGACTACATCAAGGCACACGTCACGAAGCCGGTTGTTGGCTACGTGGCCGGTTTCACCGCTCCGGAAGGCAAGACCATGGGCCACGCAGGCGCCATTGTCTCGGGTTCCGCGGGCACCGCCCAGGCCAAGAAAGAAGCTCTTGAGGCCGCCGGCGTCAAGGTCGGCAAGACGCCGTCCGAGACCGCCAAGCTTCTGCGCGAAGTCTTCGCCACCCTCTAGGCTCCCAGCACCACCAAACAACGCGGGGTCACTTCCGGCCCGTCCCACACCTTGGGATGGACCCGAAGTGACCCCGCGTTGCTGTTTAAGTACGACGGCGGCAGGTCCCCCTCTTCGGGGAGGGGGACCTGCCGCCGTCGTACTTTGCTGGCCGCCTGCGCCGCCGTCCGCGTGCGCGGCGGGTCAAACTTTCGCGCCGGCGAGGAGTTCCTCGAGCCGCTCGTACCCTTCGGACACCCCGCCCTCCATGCCGGACTGGGCCATACCGTCGCGCGCCTCCATGCTGGGATAGACCGCGTGTGCCGTGAGCCTGGTGCGGCCGCCGCCAAGATCCTCGAAGGTCAGGAATTCGATGCTGACCACGTCAGGGTAGCCGTCGAACTCGAAGGTCTGGATGGCGAAATCGTTTTCCCGGACGGTGTGGAAGAGGCCGTTGAAGCCGTAGCGGGCGCCGTCCGGCGCGATGTGGGTGTAGCGGTAGCTGCCGCCGGTGCGGAAATCGTAGTGGTCGAGGTCCATCGTCATCCTCCGTGGCCCGAGCCACTGGGCGATGAGTTCGGGTTCCTTGTGGGCCCGGAAGACCTCGGAGACGGGGAAATCGAACTCTCGCTCAAAGTCGATGAAGGGCAGCCCCTCCGGGACACTGAGTTTCAGGGCGTTGGTCATGATGAGTCCTTTGCCTGCGTGCCGCGTGCCGCGGCGTTTGAGTGGAGCACAGCATCAAGGCTGCGGAACTGCCCCTCGCGGACCAGCCGGTACTGGTCGATCCATGCGGTGAGCGCCTCCAGCCGTGCGGGGTTCAGGTGGACGGGCCGGCGCTGGGCATCACGGGTGCGCGTGACCAGCTGGGCCTGCTCGAGGACCTGGATGTGTTTCGAGACCGCCTGCTTGGTGATCGCGAAAGGTTCCGCCAGTTCATTCACGGTGGCCGGACCCCGGCTGAGCCGGGAGATGATGCGGCGACGGACCGGGTCGGCCAGGGCGAGAAACGCCGCGTCGAGCATGCCGTCGTCGCGTTCTTCCACTGGGTGGCCCACCTCCTCGTCGCGGATTCGGTTATCCAGCTGCTGACCAATGAACTAATCAACCGATACATTGATCAACCTTTAGGTTGTTAACGCTACTCCCGGCTGCGGGCCTGCGCAATAGCCCAACGCGGGGTCACTTATCGCCCATCCGCCCCCTCGGGATGGGCGCGATGTGACCCCGCGTTGGTTTGGTGGGGGTGGTGCTTGCGCCGTCTTCGTGCAGCTTGTTAGTATGTCAGGACAAACTACTGAAGGAGCAGCGAGTGCCTCTCGTGCGAATCGATGTCAATCAGGGCCGGAGTCCCGAACAGCTCCGGGCGCTCAGCCAAAGCATCCACGAAGCCGTCCTGGCCGAATACGGCATTCCGGAGCGCGACTACTTCCACGTCCTGACCGAGCATCCGCAGGGCCAGATCATCGCCCAGGACGCCGGCCTCGGATTTGAGCGGACCCCGGACGTGGTGATGATCCAGATCTTCACCCAGGCCGGGCGCAGCCAGGAGGCGAAGCAGTCGCTCTTTGCTGCGGTCGCCGCCAATCTGGAGGCTGCGGGGATTGCCGGCGAGGACGTGTTTATCGGGTATGTCGAGAACTCGGCGGGCGACTGGTCCTTCGGTTTTGGCCGGGCCCAGTACGTCACCGGCGAACTCGGCGTCCCCGGCAACTAGCCGCAGGGTCCGGCCGGACCTCGCCGGAAGCGTCGCCGGACCTCGCCGAAAGCCGCCCTGGCCCCCCATCGGGGCGGCCACGTGGCGGGGCCAATTCGGCACTCTGTGTCACGTTGTAAATATGTCAGTACAAACCTTTGACAGTACATGGATTCTAAGGCAAAGTAGTGGATGTGGCCCGGCTCACGCCAGCCCGCCAAGCTCCGAAGCTCAGGCTGTGTAAAGGTACAGAGTTCACACCAGAAAGGTCCACGATCACCGTGACCCACGAACTGCTCACGATCGGGCGCATCAGCGTTGATATCTACCCGAACGACATCGGGGTGGATCTGGAGGATGTCACGTCCTTCGGAAAATACCTGGGCGGCTCCCCGTCCAACGTCGCCGTGGCCGCTGCCCGCCATGGCCGCCGCACCGCCGTCATCACCCGCACCGGCGACGACGCCTTCGGCAAATACCTGCACCGCGAACTGCGCAAGTTCAACGTCGACGACTCCTTTGTCACCGCCGTCAAGGAATGGCCCACCGCCGTCACGTTCTGCGCGATCAAGCCGCCGGAGGACTTCCCGCTCTACTTCTACGGACGCTTCCCCACGGCACCCGACCTGCAGATCAAGGCCGAGGAACTGGACCTGGACGCCATCCGCGACGCCGGCATCTTCTGGTCCACCGTCACCGGCCTCTGCCAGGCACCCAGCCGCACCGCGCACCTCAAAGCCCACGAGGCCCGGCCCCGCACCGGGCTGAAGCCGGGCCAGTACACCATCCTGGACCTCGACTACCGGCCGATGTTCTGGGCCTCCGAAGAAGAAGCCCGGGAACAGGTCGCCAAAATCCTCCCGCACGTCACCGTGGCGATCGGCAACGACAAGGAATGCGCCGTCGCCGTCGGCGAAGGCACCCCGGACGAGCAGGCGGACCGGCTGCTCGCGGCCGGCGTCGAAATCGCCGTCGTGAAGCTCGGCCCCGAAGGCGTGATGGCGAAGACCCGCACCGAACGCGTCGTGTCCGCTCCCGTCCCGGTGGAAACCGTCAACGGCCTCGGCGCCGGAGACTCCTTCGGCGGGGCCTTCTGCCACGGGCTGCTCTCCGGCTGGCCGCTCGCCCAGGTCCTCGACTTCGCCAACGCCGCCGGCGCGCTGGTCGCGTCCCGGCTCTCCTGCGCCGACGCCATGCCGACGCCGGACGAGGTCACCACGCTGCTCGCCGAACGGGGCCGGCTGGTACCCGGAACCTACTCCACCGAAGGAGCAACCCTGTGAGCCTCAATCCCGCCTCCGCCTCCGCCGCGGTGGACGATGATCCCCGCCGTTACGAGCACCTGAGCACCATCCGGCTCGAAGACCCGGACGCGATCGCCCGCGCCGCGAAGGCGCGCCGCCGCCACCCCGGCCCCAAAGCCGGCAAACAAAACTTCATTGTCGCTGCCGACCACCCGGCCCGCGGTGCCCTCGCGGTCGGCAACGACCCCGTGGCCATGGCCGACCGCCGCCAGCTCCTGGACCGGCTCCGGATCGCGCTCGCCAACCCGGACGTGGACGGCGTCCTCGCCTCCCCGGACATCATGGACGACCTGCTGCTGCTCGGGGCGCTGGACGGCAAGCTCATCTTCGGCTCGATGAACCGCGGCGGCCTCTCCGGCCTCGTCAACGAGCTCGATGACCGCTTCACCGGCCACACGGCCGCGGCCCTGGAAGCGCTGGGCGCCGACGGCGGCAAGATGCTCACCCGCATCTGCCTCAGCGACCCGGACACCGTGGCCACCCTGGAAGCCACCGCCAAAGCCATCGACTCCCTCGCCGAACGCAAGCTCATCGCCATGGTGGAACCCTTCCTCTCCGTCCGGGAAAACGGCAGGATCCGCAACGACCTCTCGACCAACGCGGTCATCAAGTCCGTCGCGATCGCCGAGGGCCTGGGCTCCACCAGCGCCTACACCTGGATGAAACTCCCGGTCGTGGCCGAAATGGAACGCGTCATGGCGGCCACCACGATGCCCACCGTGCTCCTCGGCGGCGACCCGGACAGCAGCCAGGACGACGTCTTTGCGAGCTGGGAGGCAGCCCTCGCGCTGCCCGGCGTCCAGGGACTGACCGTCGGCCGGACCCTGCTCTACCCGCACGACGGCGACGTCGCCGGCGCCGTGGCGACCGCGGCGACACTGCTGCACCACACCGAATCCACCCGCACCGCAGAAGCATCGGAGTAACTTCCCATGGCAACGAGAACTGCCCCAGGAACACGCAGAATGACGGTCGCCCAGGCCGTCGTCGAATACCTGTCCAAGCAGTACACCGTCGATTCGATCGGCGGCCAGGACTACCGCGAGCGGCTGATCCCAGGCACCTTCGGGATCTTCGGCCACGGCAATGTTGCCGGCGTCGGCCAGGCCCTCAAGCAGTACCAGCAGCTCGATCCGACGATCATGCCGTATTACCAGGGCCGCAACGAACAGGCCCAGGCGCACCAGGCCGTCGGCTACGCCCGCCACACCCGCCGCCGGCAGACCTTCGCGATCAGCACCTCGATCGGCCCGGGCTCCTCGAACCTGCTCACCGGCGCGGCCCTGGCCACCACCAACCGGCTGCCCGTGCTCCTGCTGCCCAGCGACACCTTCGCCACCCGCGCCGCGGACCCCGTCCTGCAGCAACTCGAACAGCCCCACGGCTACGACATCACGGTCAACGACGCCTTCCGTCCGCTGTCCAAGTTCTTCGACCGGGTGACCCGGCCCGAGCAGCTGTTCTCCGCGTTCCACCACGGGCTCCGCGTGCTCACCGACCCGGCCGAGACCGGCGCCGTCACCATCTCGCTGCCCCAGGACGTGCAGGCCGAGGCGTTCGACGTGCCCGAGGAATTCCTCGCCGAACGCGAATGGCGGATCCGCCGCCCCGACGCCGACGACGAGGACATCCGCCGCGCCGCCGAGGCCATCCGCGCCGCCAAGCGCCCGCTCATCATCGCCGGCGGCGGCGTCCTCTACGCCTACGCCAACGAGGAACTCGCGAAGTTCGTCGACCTGACCGGCATCCCGGTGGGCAACACCCAGGCCGGCGTCGGCGTCCTGCCCTGGGACCACAAGTTCTCCCTCGGCGCCATCGGCTCCACCGGCACGACGGCGGCCAACGCCATCGCCGCCGACGCGGACCTGATCATCGGCATCGGCACCCGCTACGAGGACTTCACCACCGCATCCCGGACCGCGTTCCAGAACCCGGGCGTGTTGTTCATCAACATCAACGTCGCCGCGATCGACGCCTACAAGCACGGCACCTCGCTTCCGATCGTCGCCGACGCCCGCAAGGCGCTGGTCAAGCTCAACCAGGCCCTGGGCGGCTACCGGATCGGCGCGGACCTGGAGCAGCAGATCGCTGCCGAGAAGACCCGCTGGGACGCCACCGTCGACGAGGCCTTCAACACCCGCTTCACCCCGCTGCCGGCCCAGAACGAGATCATCGGCGCCACGCACCGGGCCATGGACGCGGCGGACGTGGTCATCTGCGCCGCCGGTTCCCTCCCGGGCGACCTGCACAAGATGTGGCGCGTCCGGGACCCGTTCGGCTACCACGTCGAATACGCCTACTCCTGCATGGGCTACGAAATCCCCGGCGGCCTCGGCGTCAAGCGCGCGGCGCTGGCCGAAGCCGCGAAGGGCGGCGCGCAGCGCGACGTCGTCGTGATGGTGGGCGACGGTTCCTACCTCATGATGCACACCGAACTCGTCACCGCCGTCGCCGAACGGATCAAACTGATCGTGGTCCTGATCCAGAACCACGGCTACGCCTCGATCGGCTCGCTCTCCGAGTCCCTCGGCTCCCAGCGCTTCGGCACCCAGTACCGGGCCCTGGACGAGGAGCACCACAGCTTCGACGACGGCGACCGGCTCCCGGTGGACCTGGCCCTGAACGCCGAAAGCCTCGGCGTGAAAGTGATCCGGATCGAACCGGGGGAGAAGGTCATCGCCGAACTCGAACAGGCCGTCCGGGACGCCAAGGCGGCCCCCGAGCGCGGCGGCCCGATCCTCATCCACGTCGAATCCGACCCGCTGCTGGACGCCCCCAGCTCCGAGTCCTGGTGGGACGTCCCGGTCTCCCAGGTCTCCGAGCTCGACTCCACCAAGCAGGCCTTCCAGACCTACATCGACCACAAGAGCCACCAGCGCAAGCTGCTCGGCTGACCCCGGCCCCCTGAGCCACCCAGCATCCAAACCCCCAAGGACATTCTGATGACCACCCTCACCACCACCAAGACCATCCACCACTTCATCAACGGCGCCGAAACCGCAGGCGCCGGGGACCGCACCCAGCCCGTCTACAACCCGGCCACCGGCGCCGTCACCGCAGAGCTGCGGCTGGCCAACCGGGCGGACCTGGACGCCACCGTCGCCGCCGCCCGCGCCGCGGCCGACAGCTGGGGCGACTTCTCCCTCGCCAAGCGCACCGCCGTATTGTTCAAGTTCCGTGAGCTCGTCGCGGCCCATGTGGACGACCTCGCCGAGCTGATCACCGCCGAGCACGGCAAGGTCCTCTCCGACGCCAAGGGCGAAATCGGCCGGGGCCTGGAGGTCATCGAGTTCGCCTGCGGCATCCCCACCCTGCTCAAGGGCGACTACTCGGATCAGGTCTCCACCGGGATCGACGTGTTCTCCTTCCGCGAGCCGCTCGGCGTCGTCGCCGGCATCACGCCGTTCAACTTCCCAGTCATGGTGCCGCTGTGGATGGCGCCGATGGCGATCGCCACCGGGAACGCTTTCATCCTCAAGCCCTCCGAACGTGATCCCTCCGCCTCGATGCTGCTGGCCAAGCTGTGGAAGGACGCGGGACTGCCCGACGGCGTCTTCCAGGTCCTGCACGGCGACAAGGAAACCGTCGAAGGCCTCCTGACCCACCCGGACGTCGACGGCATCTCCTTCGTCGGCTCCACCCCGATCGCCAAGTACGTCCACGAGACCGCCACCGCCCACGGCAAGCGCGTCCAGGCCCTCGGCGGCGCGAAGAACCACGCCATCGTCATGCCCGACGCCGACCTCGACAACGCCGCCGACCACCTCGCCGCCGCCGCCTTCGGCTCCGCCGGGGAGCGCTGCATGGCCATCTCGGTCGCCGTCGCCGTCGGTGACGCCGCGGACGTGCTGGTCGACAAGGTCCGGGAACGCGCCCTCGCCGTCAAGGTCAACAACGGCACCGCGCCCGACGCCGAAATGGGCCCGGTCATCACCCCGGCCTCCAAGGAACGCATTGTCCGGATCGTCACCGAAGCCGAAACCGCCGGCGCCGCCATGGTGGTGGACGGCCGCGACCTCGTCGTCCCCGGCCACGAGGACGGCTTCTGGGTCGGCCCCACCGTCCTGGACCACGTTAAGACCGAAATGACCGCTTACAGCGAGGAAATCTTCGGACCTGTCCTCGTGGTGGTCCGGGTTGAGGACCTCGACGCCGGCATCGCCCTGATCAACGCCAACCCCTACGGCAACGGCACCGCCATTTTCACCTCCTCCGGCGCCAACGCCCGCAAGTTCCAGCGCTCCGTCACCGTGGGGATGATCGGCATCAACGTGCCGCTGCCCGTGCCGGTGGCACACCACTCCTTCGGCGGCTGGAAGGCCTCGCTCTTCGGCGACAAGCACATCTACGGCCCCGAAGGCGTCTCCTTCTACACCCGCGGCAAGGTGGTCACCTCCCGCTGGCCGGAGCCGACGCACGCCTCCGGCGCCTCCTACAACTTCCCGTCCAACTAATCCCGGCCCGAACAAGAAAGACAACGCTGTCATGACTGAGAACAAGCTGATCATCGGCACCGCGCCGGACTCCTGGGGCGTCTGGTTTGCCGATGACCCCAAGCAGACCCCCTGGGAACGCTTCCTGGACGAGGTGGCCGAATCCGGCTACAAGTGGATCGAGCTGGGCCCCTACGGCTACCTGCCCACCGACCCCGCCCGGCTCGCCGAGGAGCTCAAGGCCCGCGATCTGAAGATCTCGGCCGGCACCGTGTTCACCGCCTTCCACCGCGGCCTGGACCAGTGGGAATCCGCCTGGGAACCGGCCCGCAAGGTCGCCGAACTCACCGCCGCGATGGGCGGCGAACACATCGTGGTCATCCCCGCGATGTGGCGCGACGACGTCACCGGCGAAGCGGTGGAAAGCGGCCAGCTCACCGAGAAGGCCTGGGCCGACCTCTTTGCCGGGCACAACCGCCTCGGCAAGACCCTGCTGGAGGACTTTGGTTTGAAGCAGCAGTTCCACTCGCACGCCGATTCGCATGTCGGTGCGCAGGAGGACATCGAGACCCTGCTCGCCGCCACGGACGGCAAGTACCTCAACCTGTGCCTGGACACCGGCCACGCCGAATACTGCGGTGCCTCCAGCCTGGAGCTGATCAAGAACTACCCGGACCGGATCGGCTACCTGCACCTCAAGCAGATCAACCCGGACATCCTCAGGAAGGTCAATGCGGAGAACATGACCTGGGCCGCCGCCAACCTGGCCGGCGTGATGACCGAACCGCCGAACGGGCTGCCGGACCTGCGCGCCGTCATCGAGGCCGTCGAGGCGCTGAACCGGCCGATCTTTGGCATTGTGGAACAGGACATGTACCCCGTCGCGTTCGACGTCCCGATGCCGATCGCCAAGCGCACCCGCAACTACCTGCTCTCCTGCGGCTCCCGCACCGCCGTCAACTAGACGTCAACTAGAACTGAGGACAAGACCATGACCAAGACCCTCCGCGTAGCTGTCATTGGCGCCGGCCGTATGGGCGCAGACCACATCCAGCGGCTCAACACCCGCATCCACGGTGCGGAAGTTGCCGCCGTCGTCGACGTCGACCTCGCCCGCGCCCAGGCCGCTATCGAAGGCATCCCGGGCGCCGTCGCCCTCGCCGATGCCGACGAGGCCCTCAACAACGGCGACGTCAACGCCGTCCTGATCGCCACCCCCGGCTTCCTGCACGAGGAGATCCTGCTCAAGGCAATCGCCAAGGACATCCCGATCCTCTGCGAGAAGCCGCTCACGCCGGATGCCGGGTCGGCCTGGAAAATCGTCCAGGCCGAGGAAAAGCTCGGCCACCAGCGCATCCAGGTCGGCTTCATGCGCCGCTTCGACGCCGAATACGCCGCCCTCGGCAAGATCATCCGCGACTCCGAGCTCGGCGAGCTGCTCATGCTGCACCACCAGCACCGCAACCCGACCACCCCGCCGGGCTTTACCAACGAGATGCTGATCAACGACTCCGTGGTGCACGAATTCGACGCGATCCGCTACTTCACCGGCGAGGAAATCACCTCCGTCCAGGTCCGCCTCGGCAAGGCCACCCGGAACGCCCCCGCCGGCCAGCACGACCCGCAGCACGTTCTGCTCGAAACCGAATCCGGCGTCCTGGCCGACGTCGAGATCTACGTCAACGCCAAGTTCGGCTACGAAGTGGCCACCCAGGCCTCCTTCGAGGACGGCATCGTCAGCATCGGCGGGGACAAGGGCCCCTACACCCGCAGCAACGGACACTGGGGCGGCAACGTCACCCCCGGCTTCGAGGAGCGCTTCGGCGCCGCCTACGACGTCGAAATCCAGTCCTGGGTCGACGCCGCCCTGCGCGGTGAAATCGGCGGCCCGACCGCCTGGGACGGGTACGCCACCGCCGCCTGCTGCGAGGCAGGCGTCGAGGCGCAGAAGAACGGTCAAAAGGTCACCGTGAAGCTGAACGCCAAGCCCGACCTCTACCGCTAGGAAGAACGGGAAGGGGGCCACGGCCTCCTTTCCGTTCCCTCCGGTCCCACGCACAGCCTGACTGATCCACCATGGAGTGTTCCTCGTGAAAATCGCGCTTGATCCAACGCCCTTCCACCACTCGCACAGCCTGCTTGAGTTTCCCCGGGTGGTGGCGGACCTCGGCTACAAGTACATGCAGATGACCCCGCACGCCGATCTCATCCCGTTCTACAATCACCCGAAGGCCGATGACGAACTGGTGGGCCAGCTCAAGGCGGCCAGCAAGGACGCCGGGATCGAAATCGCCTCAGTCCTGCCGGTGCTGCGCTGGTCCGGCCCGGATGAGGATGCCCGCGAGGCGGCCGTCCGGTACTGGAAACGTGCCATCCAGATCGCCGTGGACCTCGGCGTCAGCACCATGAACACCGAATTCAGCGGACGCCCGGAAAAAGCCGAGGAATCCGAGCGCGCGTTCTACCGCTCCATGGAGGAACTGCTGCCGATCATCGAACGCGAAGGCATCGACCTGCTGATCGACCCGCACCCGGATGACTTCGTCGAGGAGGGCCTGGCCGCGATCCGGGTGATCCGCGGCCTGAACTCCAAGAACGTCGGCCTGGTCTACGTCGCCTCCCACAGTTTCCACATGCAGAACGCGCCGCTGGACATCATGCGCGCCGCGGGGGACAAGCTCCGCCTGGTCCACGTCGCCGACACCATGGACCACCACGCATCCCACGGGCTGCGTTACATCACCAACCCGCCCGGCAACCCGGTCCGGGTGCACCAGCACCTGAAAATCGGCGACGGCGACGTCAACTGGGACGAGTTCTTCGGCGGTCTCCAGGAAATCGGCTTCCTCGACCGCGAGGACACCGTCATGGTCTCCAGCGTTTTCGCCGAGGACGACGACGCCGCCGAGGTCTCCCGCTACCAGCTGGACATGATGAACACCTACATCGAAAAAGCCCGGTAGCGGCCGCCCTATGCAGAGAGTAGAAACCACACTCACCAGTCCTTCGGCCCGCACCGGGGGCGGCCCCGCCGGTGCCCTCGCGAATCCCAAGGGGTTCATGCGGCGGGTCGCGCTGTTCTCGACCTTCGGCGGCCTGCTCTTCGGCTACGACACCGGTGTCATCAACGGGGCACTGCCGTTCATGCAGCGTGACCTTGGGCTGACGCCGCTGACCGAGGGCCTGGTCACATCGACCCTGCTGTTCGGCGCGGCCTTCGGTGCCATCACTGCCGGCCGGCTCTCCGACCGGTTCGGCCGCCGCAAGACGATCATGGCGCTGGCCCTCATCTTCGCCGTCGCCACCATCGCCTGTTCCCTTGCCCCCACGACGGAGTTGCTGGTCGCGGCCCGGACCGTCCTGGGCCTGGCAGTCGGCGGGGCCTCGGTGATCGTGCCCGTGTACCTCGCGGAAATGTCGCCGGCAGCCCAGCGCGGGCGGATCGTCACGCAGAACGAACTCATGATCGTCACCGGCCAGTTCCTGGCGTTTACGTTCAATGCCGTCCTGGGTAACGCCTTCCCCGAGGCCTCCCACGTGTGGCGCTGGATGCTGGTCATCGCAACCCTGCCCGCCGTCCTGCTCTGGTTCGGAATGCTGGTCCTGCCCGAAAGCCCCCGCTGGCTGGCCTCGGCCGGACGCTTCGGCGAGGTGCTCGAGGTCCTGCGCAAGACCCGCGCCCCGGCCGACGTCTCCACGGAATTCGATGAAGTGCGGCAGGCTGCCCGGGAAGACTATCAATCCAGGCTCGGAACCTTCCGCGACCTCACCGTGCCGTGGATCCGCAGGATCTTTGTGGTGGGCCTGGGCATGGCGGTCATCAACCAGATCAGCGGGGTCAACGCCATCATGTACTACGGCACCTCGATCCTCTCCAGCTCCGGCTTCGGGGATAAGGGCGCCCTGCTCGCCAACGTGGTCAACGGGGTCACCTCCGTGGCCGCCGTCATTGTCGGCATGTCCCTGATGACCCGGGTGCGCCGAAAATCCATGCTGGTGGCCGGCCTCGCCGGTACGTCATCCTCGCTGCTGGCCATTGGCCTGATTTCGATGCTGATCCCGGCAAGCACCCTCCGGGGCTGTCTGGTGCTGCTGTTCATGGTGACGTTCCTGGCGTCCATGCAGTCCTGCATCGGCACAGTGACGTGGCTGACGATGTCCGAAATTTTCCCGCTGCACGTCCGCGGGATCGGCATGGGCATCTGCGTGTTCGTGCTGTGGATGATCAACTTCCTGATCGGATTCTTCTTCCCGCAAATGGTCGCCTGGATCGGCGTCTCCATGACGTTCTTCATCTTCGTGGCGATGCAGCTGGCAGCGATCGTCTGGGTGAAACGGGTGGTCCCGGAAACCAAGGACAAGAGCCTGGAAGACCTGGAGCACTACTTCAAGAGCGCGGCCGCCAAGCAGCCCGTCACCGCGTAGGCTTTCCAACACAAAGCCCTGCCCCGCGATCCAACGCGGGGCAGGGCTTTGTCCGTGCCCGGAAGCCGGGCGGCGTCGCTAGACGTGCGCGTGCAGCGTCGGGAGCGCGTCCACCAGGGGCGCCAGCTCCGGAACCTCCCGTGCCTCGGCCAGCGCCCGCTCCAGTGTGGCGTCATGGCTGGGCCGGGCCTCCTCCAGCAGCTTGATGCCGCTCGCCGTCAGCTCGGTGTAGATTCCCCGGCGGTCATCGGCGCACAGGATCCGGGTCAGCAGCCCCCGGTCCTCGAGGCGGTTGACCAGGCGCGTGGTGGCGCTGGCGCTCAACGCGGTGGCGCGGGCCAGTTGCTGCATCCGCATATGCCAGCCGTCCTGGCGGCTCAGCGCGTCCAGCACGGTGTACTCCACGACGGACAGCTGCGCCACCGCCTGCAATGCGCGCTCCAGCTCGGCCTCGATCAGCCCGTGCAGGGCCGCCAGGGTCCGCCAGCCTTGCGCCCGGACCTCGACGGCGTCGTCCTTGATGCCCATCAGTTCTTCCCTTCAGATCAGCCTGCCCGCCCCCCAAATATCCAGGAACACCGGCAGTCCACGATTTAGTTGCTTGCGCGGCATAGTTGCTTGTGCAACAATAAATAACGCGTCTGCAACTAATAGCTTACGCTTCGCATTTCTTTCCGTACAGTTTTGAAGGAGCACCTCCATGCCTATTGGCCTGATAGCACTCGCCCTCGGCGGCTTCGGGATCGGACTCACGGAGTTCGTCATCATGGGCCTGCTGCCCGAAGTGGCCGCGGACTTCCAGGTCAGTGAGGCCACGGCGGGCTGGCTCATCTCCGGCTACGCGCTCGCCGTCGTCGTCGGGGCCCTGCTCCTGACCGCCGCCGTGACGCGCTTCGAGCGCAAACCGGTGCTCGCCGTGCTGATGGTGCTGTTTATTGCCGGCAATCTGGTCTCCGCCATCGCACCCGGCTACGCGCTGATGATGACCGGCCGCATCATCGCGGCGCTCGCGCACGGCGCCTTCTTCGGCATCGGCGCAGTCGTTGCGGCCAGTATGGTCGCCCCCACCAAAAAGGCCGGGGCAATCGCGATCATGTTCACCGGGCTCACGGCCGCCAACGTGCTGGGCGTGCCGTTCGGCACGATGCTGGGCCAGGCCGCCGGCTGGCGGTCCACCTTCTGGGCGATCACGGGCATCGGTGTGCTCGCGCTGGTCGGCATTCTCACGCTGGTGCCGAAAACCGGTGCGGGAGAGGCGGCCGCGGGCGGGCTCCGCGGGGAGCTCCGCGCCTTCCGTTCCGGACAGGTCTGGCTCTCCATCCTGGTCACCATCCTCGGCTACGGCGGCATGTTCGGCGCCTTCACCTACATCGCCTTCACGCTCACCGAGGTCACCGGGTTCTCGGCCTCCACCGTGCCGTGGCTGCTCATCCTGTTCGGCGTGGGCCTTTTCATCGGGAACACCGTGGGCGGCAAAGCGGCAGACCGGAACGTGGACCGTACCCTGCTGGTGGCGCTCGCCGCCCTGGTGGTTGTCCTGGTGGCCTTCGCGCTCACCGCCGGCAGCCAGCCGATGACCATCGCCTCCATGGTGCTGCTGGGCGGCTTCGGCTTCGCCACGGTCCCCGGGCTGCAGATGCGCGTCATGAAGTACGCCACGACGGCGCCCACCCTGGCGTCCGGCGCCAACATCGGCGCCTTCAATGTGGGCAACGCCCTGGGCGCGTGGATGGGCGGCGTGACCATCACCGCCGGGCTCGGCTACACCTCGCCCATCTGGGCCGGCGCCGGAATCACGCTGCTGGGCCTGGGCGTTATGGTCTTTGCGGCAGCCGCTGCGAAGCGGCACGGCACCGGACGGGCCCCGCGCCCCGGCGTCGCCTCCGGAACCGACGCCGGCCGCGCGGACGGCGAGCGGGAGAGTGTGGATCTCCAGCGGGCCTAGCGGCCCCGGTCGCGGCGCGGCCACGGCGGCGATGACAGCGACAACAGCGACGACAACAACAGCGACGACGACGGCGGCCCTGGGCCTGCCGCCGTCGTCGTTTTCGGCTGTGCCGCGGGGCGCGGAACCGCCGTCAATCCGACGATTCTTTACGCGTACAACCTGATTAGTTACGTGATTACATCCTAATGTCAGGACAAAGTATTGACATGCGTGAGCTAAGTCACCATGATCGAGGTAGGCATTATTCCGGCGGCTGCAAGGTAGCAGCCCGGAGCTGAGATCAAAGGAGATTCACGGTGGCTAAATTTTCCTGGCGCAAGGCAACCCTGGTAGCAGCGGTTGTCCCGATGCTGGCACTGAGTGCATGTTCAAGCACCGGCGGCAAGCCCGCAGACTCCGGCAACGCCGCCGGCGGCGGCCAGGCCGCTTCGACCGCCCGCATCAAGGTCGCCCTCATTACCCACGCCGCGGCGGGCGACACCTTCTGGGACATCGTCCGCAAGGGCGCCGAGGAGGCGTCTGCGAAGGACAACGTTGAGCTGCTGTACACGTCCGATCCCGAAGCCGGCCGGCAGGCCCAGCTGATCCAGCAGGCCATCGACCAGAAGGTCGACGGCATCGCGGTCACGCTCGCCAAGCCCGAAGCCCTCAAAGACGCACTGAAGAAGGCCACCGACGCCGGCATCCCCGTCGTAAGCCTCAACGCCGGTGAGAGTGTTTCGACGCAGTTGGGAGCGTTCACCCACTTCGGTTCCAACGAGCAGCTCGCAGGCCAGGCCGTGGGCGCCAGGCTCGCGGCAGAGGGCTACAAGCACCCGGTCTGCGTGATCCAGGAGCAAGGCCACGTCGGCCTTGAAGCCCGTTGTGCAGGCGTCAAGGCCAAGGTGCCCGGGGCGGAAATCCTTTACGTCGACGGCAAGGACATGACCGCCGTGCAGTCCACCGCCACCGCCAAGCTCCAGGCTACCAAGGACGCCGACGTGATCATCGGCCTGGGTGCCCCCATCACCCTCACGCTCCTCAAGTCCGTCACGGACGCCGGCAGCTCAGCCAAGGTTGCAAGCTTCGACCTGAACGCGGATCTCGCGCAGAAGATCGTCGACGGCGCTGTTCTTTTCACCGTGGACCAGCAGCCGTGGCTGCAGGGCTACATGTCCATTGACGCGCTCTGGCAGAACAAGCGCGGCGGCTTCAAGCTGGGCGGCGGCCAGTCGGTCCTCACCGGCCCGAGCATCGTCGACAAGAGCAACGCGGCTGATGTCCTGAAGTTCGCCCAGCAGGGCATCCGCTAACAGTCCGCTGGCCGGGCCGGTTCACGCCGGCCCGGCAGCAAGGAGAATCATCATGACCATCACCCAGACCAAGCCAAAGCCGGCGGCGCCCGATGAACGAGTCGCCAAGCGCAGTCTGTTCCAGAAACTCCTCGGACGTCCCGAGGTCGGTGCCCTGGTGGGCGCCATCGTCCTGTTCGTCTTCTTCGCGTTGGTGTCCCCGACGTTCACCCAGCCCAACGCCCTGGCGACCATCCTCTACGGTTCCTCCACGATCGGGATCATGGCGGTGGGGGTGTCCCTGCTGATGATCGGCGGGGAGTTCGACCTCTCCACCGGTGTCGCCGTGATCTCCTCGGCCCTGACCGCGTCGATGTTCAGCTGGTACTTCAGCACGAACGTCTGGGTCGGAGTGGCCCTGGCCCTGGTGGTCTCCTTGTCCATCGGCTTCATCAACGGCTGGATCCTGATGAAGACCAAGCTGCCCTCCTTCATCGTCACACTGGCGACGTTCCTGATGCTGACCGGCCTGAACCTGGGCCTGACCCGGTTGATCGGCGGCTCGGTGTCCTCACCGTCCATCGCGGCCATGGACGGCTTCGCCTCGGCCCGGGCGGTGTTCGCCTCCTCGGTCAGCATCGGCGGCGTCGAAGTCAAGATCACCGTGTTCATCTGGTTCGCGCTCGTCGCTGTGGCCACCTGGGTGCTGATGCGGACCCGGGTGGGGAACTGGATCTTCGCCGTCGGCGGGGACGCCAACGCCGCCCGCGCCGTGGGCGTGCCGGTCAAGGCCACCAAGATCGGCCTGTTCATGGCCGTGGGGTTCTGCGGCTGGATCCTGGGCATGCACAACCTCTTCGCTTTCGACACCGTGCAGTCCGGTGAAGGCGTCGGCAACGAATTCCTCTACATCATCGCCGCGGTCATCGGCGGCTGCCTGCTCACCGGCGGCTACGGCTCGGCGATCGGCGGCGCGATCGGCGCGTTCATCTTCGGCATGGCCAACAAGGGCATCGTCTACGCCCAGTGGAACCCGGACTGGTTCAAGTTCTTCCTGGGCCTGATGCTGCTGCTGGCCACCATCGTCAACCTCATCGTCAAGCGCCGCGCGGAACTGAAGTAAAGGGGCCCCGAAGAACATGAACGCCAAAGAAATCGACCAGCAAACGCTGCTGCAGAACGAAAAAGACCCCCTCACCCATACCCCCGTGCACCTGCTCTCCCTCGACGGGGTCGCCAAGCACTACGGCAACATCATCGCCCTGAGTGATGTCACGATGGCCGTGGACAACGGCCGCGTCACCTGCGTCCTGGGCGACAACGGCGCCGGCAAATCCACCCTGATCAAGATCATCGCCGGCCTGCACCAGCACGACGCCGGGATCCTGAAGGTCATGGGCGAGGAACGCAAATTCACCTCACCCCGCGACGCGCTGGACGCCGGCATCGCCACGGTCTACCAGGACCTCGCGGTGGTGCCCCTGATGCCGATCTGGCGGAACTTCTTCCTCGGCTCGGAACTGACCTCCGGCTTCGGCCCGTTCAAGAGCATGGACGTCGAGAAGATGAAGGAGATCACGCTCCAGGAACTCGCCGCGATGGGCATCGACCTGCGCGACGTGGAACAGCCCATCGGCCAGCTCTCCGGCGGTGAACGCCAGTGCGTCGCAATCGCCCGGGCCGTGTACTTCGGCGCGAAGGTCCTGATCCTGGACGAGCCCACCGCCGCCCTGGGCGTGAAGCAGTCCGGCGTGGTGCTCCGCTACATCCTGCAGGCCCGCGACCGCGGCCTCGGCGTCATCTTCATCACCCACAACCCGCACCACGCCTTCCCCGTCGGCGACCGGTTCCTGCTGCTCAAACGCGGCAAGTCCATCGGCTACTACGACAAAAAGGACATCACCCTCGACGAACTGACGGCCCAAATGGCCGGCGGCGCCGAACTCGCCGAACTCGCCCACGAACTCGAACAACTCGGCGGGCACGGCGACGTCGTCAAGGAAGTCCAGGGCGAGGTGGCCGAGGTGGCCCAGACCACCGGCAAGACTTACTAATAACTGCGGTCTGAATCTAGAAAGGACAAGCCTTTGGCTTACCTGAACCACAACCCTTCCGACGCCGTCCTGCCCGTGCGGATCGGGCTCATCGGCTCGGGCTGGATGGGTGCTTTCCACGCCGAAAGCATCGCCCGCCGGGTCCCGGGCGCCGAGCTCGCGGCCATCGCTGACCCCAACGTGGAATCCGCTGGCGCGCTGGCAACCGCCCTGGGAGCCGGCAAGGTGACCGCCGACGCGGGCGACATCCTCGCCGACCCGGAAATCGACGCCGTCATCATTGCCAGCCCGGCGCGCTTCCACTCCGCGCTGATCGCCCAGGCCGCCGCCGCCGGGAAGCATGTGTTCTGCGAGAAGCCGGCCGGGCAGGGGCTCGACGAGCTCGACGCCGCCCTGGCCGCCGTGGAGGCAGCAGGAGTGCATTTCCAGATCGGCTTCAACCGCCGGTACGCGGCGGACTTCCAGGCCGCCAAGAAGGATCTCGCCGCCGGAACCGTCGGAACACCGCAACTGCTGCGGTCGCTGACCCGGGATCCCGGCACGGGACGCATCCCGCACGCAGCCAGGGTCCCGGCGTGGACCGTCTTCCTGGAAACCCTGATTCACGACTTCGACACGCTGAACTGGTTCAACGAAGGCGCCGAACCGGTGGACGTCTACGCCGTTGCCGACGCGCTCGTGGAACCCGGACTGCGCGACCAGGGCTTCCTGGACACGGCAGTCGTGACCATCCGCTACAGCAACGGTTCCATCGCGGTGGCCGAGGCAAATTTCAGCGCCCTCTACGGCTACGACATCCGCGGGGAAGTCTTCGGCTCCAAGGGCATGGTCCAGGCCGGCCGCGCCACGGAAACCGCCGCGCGCCGGTTCACCGCCGAAGGGATGTCGGCCGACACCCCGCGGCTGAACATCGAGCTGTTCCGCCAGGCCTACACCGATGAACTCGTCGACTTTGCCGACGCCGTGCGCGCACGGCGCGACGGCACCACGCCCCCGTCGGCCGCCTACTCGCTCACGCCCGGCGCTGCCGACGCCCGGCGCGCATTGGCCGTGGCGCTGGCCTGCATCGAGTCGGTCAAGCGCGGCACCCCGGTTGCCGTCAACGCAGGTGCCGTCAACACAGGGGCCGTCAACACAGCTGCGGTCAACGAGACGGCAGTCCTCTGATGCGCCTGGCCGTCTGCGCGGAGATGGTCTTCACCGGCCTCCCGTTCACGGAGCGGGTGCGCCGGATCCACGAGGCCGGGTTCGACGTCGAACTCTGGGACTCCAGGACCAAAGACATCGGAGCCCTCAAGGCCACCGGGGCCGTGTTCTCGTCCATGACGGGATACACCGCCGGCAGCCTGGTGGACCCCGAATCGGCCGATGAGGTGGTGCGGACGGCCGAGTCGCTGATCCCCATCGCCTTGGAGCTAGGCGTGAGCCGGATGGTGGTGCACCCGGCCGAACTCATCGACGGCCACGCGGCCCGTCCCGTCTACCGGTCCAGCGGGCTGATGTGGATCACCGGGGCCCGGACCCTCGAGCGGCTCGGCCGGCTCGGCGAGAAATACGGGGTGACGTTCTGCCTCGAGAACCTCAACACCATCCTCGACCACCCCGGCATCCCGCTGGCCCGAGCCAAGGACACCCTCGCGCTCGTGGCGGCCGCCGGCCACCCCAGGGTGAAACTCATGCTGGACCTGTATCACGCCCAGCTGGGGGAGGGGAACCTCATTGAACTGGTGCGGGCCGCACTGCCCCACATCGGTGAGATCCAGGTGGCGGATGTTCCGGGCCGCTGCGAACCCGGAACCGGTGAAATCAACTACGCTGCCGTCGCGAGGGCACTCGCCGGGGCAGGCTACGACGGGACCGTGGGCATGGAAGCCTGGGCCAGCGGTGACAGCGACGCTGCCCTGGAGGCTTTCCGGGCGGCATTCACCGTGCCGGCACTACACATAGGAGCAGACGCATGAAAGACGTAATCCTCGGACTGGTCGGGGTGGGGCGGATCGGCGTGATGCACGCCAACAACATCGCCGGGCTCAACGGCGTCCTGAACCCGCAGGGCATCAACGTCCGGCTCCGGCTCACGGACGTCGCCGAAGAGCACGCGCGGACCGTTGCCGCCGGGCTCGGTGCCGAGTTCCTGCCCTCCGTGGAGACGCTCCTCGCTTCCGGGCTGGACGGACTCGTCATCGCCACCGGAACCGGCACCCATCCGGAGCTGATCAAGGCCGGAGTGGACGCCGGAATCCCGGTCTTCTGCGAGAAGCCCGTAGCCCTGAACATGGCCGACGCCCTGCCCGTCCTCGAGTACATCCGGGACCGGCTTGGCGTGGTCCAGATCGGCCACCAGCGCCGCTTCGACGCCGGCTACCAGGAGGCCCGGCGCGCCTACCAGGCCGGGGAACTGGGCTGGATCCACTCGCTGCGCGCCGTCACCTGCGACATGGCCCCGCCGCCGGTCGAGTTCCTGGCCAGCTCCGGGGGACTGTTCCGGGACTGCTCGGTCCACGACTTCGACATCCTGCGCTGGCTCACCGGCCGGGAAATCGTCGAGGTGTACGCCAGGGGCTCCAACAACGGGGACCCGGCCATCGGGGAAGCCGGCGATGTGGACACCGCCCTCGCGCTGGTGACCTTCGACGACGGCACTGTGGGAACGGTCTCGGCCACCCGGTACAACGGGGCGGGCCACGACGTGCGGCTGGAAATCCAGGGTTCCCGCCGTTCGCTCATGGTTGGCCTGGACGACAAATCGGCGCTGGCCTCGGCCGAAGCCGGGGTCTCGTTCCCGGCCGGAAAGCCGCACCGGACCTTCGCCGAGCGCTTCGAGGCGGCCTACCGCTCCGAGATGGCGGCTTTCGTCGAGTTGATCCTGGGCCGCCGGGACAACCCCTGCACCCCGGAGGATGCGGTGGCCGCCTCCCGGGTCGCGGACGCCGCCCAGGAATCCCTCGCGACCGGCGTGCCGGTCCGCGTGGTCCAGGCCGTGGCCGGCTGAACGGACCGCCCCATCCGGTTCCGTCGCCGGGTGGAGCGCAAGAACCCCGGAGCCCAAGGGCTCCGGGGTTCTTTTTGTCTGTAGTGGGTAGCGGCGTCTCAGGCGCCGAAGGGCAGCCGCGGATCGAGGTCCTGGCCTTCCCACGTCTGGCGGATCCAGCCGTGGTGCGGGTCGTCGCTGATGAGCCACTCGCGGACCGGGCCGGGGCCGGCCATCACATTGAGGTAGTACAGGTCATAGCCCGGAGCCGCCATCGCCGGCCCGTGCCAGCCGTACGGCACCAGGACGACGTCGCCGGTCCGCACCTCCGCCGCGACATCGATGGGCCGTTCGTCCGAGGCGTATACGCGCTGGTAGCCGATCGCGTCGTCCGCCCCCGGCCGTGCCGGAGCGCCGGGCGTCACCCGGGTTTCAAAGTAGTAGATCTCCTCGAGGCTGGTTTCGCCGTCCTTCTCCTGGTCGTGCTTGTGCGGGGGATAGGAGGACCAGTTGCCGGCCGGGGTGAGGACCTCGCAGACGATGAAGCGGTCTGCCTCCAGCGCGGCGGGGGTGCCGAAGTTGTGGACCTGGCGGGAGCAGTTGCCGGCCCCGCGCAGTTCCACCGGGGTCTCCGCGGCCGTGATGAGGCGAGTCGGGTAGGAGGCCTTGGCCGGGGCCGTGGCCACGGCGACGCGACCGCCGCCGGCCGAACTGATGCTCAGGGCCCTCCCGGTTCCCGTATACAGGACGTCGCTGGGGCCGCTGAAGACGTCCGCCCGGCCGGCCAGCCGGTAGTCCTCGCCGTCGACGGACACCGTGAAGGACCCGTTGAGCGGGACCACGATGCGTTCCTCGTCCGCCGCGGGGAGTTCGACGGCGGCCCCGGCGCCCAGCGTGGCGACCTTCAGCCCGGTGTGGGCCCAGCCTTCCACCGGCACGGCGGAATCTAACGGTCCCAGCGAGATGTCCCAGCTGCCTTGGGCGGCGGTGCCGAGCGGATAGACCCAGTTGGCCATGAGTTCAGCCCTTTCGTTGTCGCGCCGGAGGAAGGCGCGGGTAGTTGACGGGGAGGGGTGCTCGCGGCGGGGTGTTCGCGACGGCGGGGCGCGCAGCGCTGAACGGCCAGCTGGCGCGGTGCCGCCTACCTTTGGACGAGCGTCATTTCGAAGCTGTAGGAATCCGCGCGGTAGACATGGTGTCCGGTCTCCACCTGGCGCCCGGTATCGTCCACGGCGGTGCGCTCCATGGTCACGAGGGCCGAGCCGGGAGTGGTTTCCAGCAGGGTGGCCTGGTAGTCGTTGGCGATCATGGCGCCGATCCGCTGTGAGGCGAGCCGGAAATTTACGCCGCCGTTGCGGAGGATTCCGTACAGGCCTTGTGAGCCCAGGAGCGCCTCGTCGAGGGGGGTGATGTCATCGCGGACCCAGTTCTCCATCAGCGCCAGCGGTTTGCCGCCGACCTTCCGGAGCCGGGTGAAGTGGTAGACCTTGGCGCCGTCGGGGAGCTCCAGTGCCTGTCGGGTGGCTGGGTCGGCCTCATCGTGGGAGAAGCTCAGCACCTCCGTGGTGGGCTTGCTCCCGTTGTTGCTGAGGTCGTCGTACAGGCTGGAGAGTTCCAGGGGGCGCCGGACCTGGCTGGAGACCACCTGGGTGCCGACGCCGCGCTTGCGCACCAGCAGGCCCGAGCGGACCAGTTCGTCCATGGCTTTGCGCATGGTGGGGCGGGAGAGGTTCAGCTGGGCGGCCAGGTCGATCTCGTTGTCGAGCCGGCTCCCTGGCGGAAGGATCCCGCCGTGGATCGCGGCTTCAATGCCCTGGACCACCTG
This sequence comes from Arthrobacter sp. SO3, assembly GCF_020532825.1. Taxonomy (GTDB): domain Bacteria; phylum Actinomycetota; class Actinomycetes; order Actinomycetales; family Micrococcaceae; genus Arthrobacter. Next base: position 57,743 of record NZ_MQTS01000015.1, on the reverse strand, counting down.
GTGGTAGAGCGGGACCGGGGAGGACCGGTCGACGTTGAGTTTGAGTTGATTCGCCACTTTTTGAATAGCCACTGTTGAAGCGCTCCCTTGTGCCCCGGACCTGGGCCCAGGTTGGGCCGCCGGTCACGTTCCTCGGCATATGTTCGCTTGATAGGACATACTGCCTAAGTCCATGATAGCAGGGCGTTTCAGGCCAGGGGAGATCTGCGACACACCTCAACGAAGGCGCGGAACGGGGCCAGCCGCTCCTCGGCCGGGAGTTCTACGGCCTCGGGATGCCACTGCACGGACGCCACCCAGCGTTCCGGGTCCTCCAGCGCCTCGACGGTCCCGTCCGCGGCCACGGCTGTCACCTTAAGTCCGGCGGCGACCCGGCCCACGGCCTGATGGTGGCCGGAGGCAATCCTCACCGTGACGCGGGCCGTGCCGTTGCCTCCGCTGCCATGGCCGGTGCCGCCGGCTGTTCCGCTGCCTGTTTCTCCGCGGTACAGCCCGGCAACCTTGCTCCCGCCCTGCACCTCGACCTCGTGCCAGGCCCACGGCCCGGCCCCGTCCACCGGCTCCGGTTCCCGGTGGGCCACGGTCCCCGGATCCATGTCCTGGATCAGCGTCCCGCCATAGAGCACATTGAGCAGCTGGTGCCCCCGGCAGACGCCGAGCACCGGGAGTCCCGCGCCGATCGACCGCTGGGCAATGGACATGTCCAGTTCGTCCTGGGCGTGGCTGACGTCGTAGCAGGCGTCACCGGGCACCTCGCCGTAGCGCCGGGGGTCCAGGTCGCCGCCGCCCGGAAGGACGACGCCGTCGAGCGTCTCGAGCGGCTCCTCCGGCGCGGTCAGCAGCACCGGTTCGCCGCCGCCGTCGCGCACTAGTTCCACGATGTAGTCGAAGAGCGCGTTGGCCTCCGCCACCCGCGGATCCGGGTCCGTGGAACTGCTGAGCCGGACGGGAACGCCGATGCGGGGCCGGCCGCTGCGGGGTAGGGGCGGAGTCTGCATGATTTATTGTGCAACAGATCCTCTGTCCCACAACGCAGGTCTAGGCTTAGCGGATGACCAACAGATATCTCGTGTCCCGCAGCCGCTTCATCGCGGCAGCTCCGGAAGCCATCTTCGAAGTGCTGTCCAACCCCGCGTTGCACAGCGTGATCGACGGCTCGGACACCGTGAAGGGCGCCCAGCCGCGCGGCCCCGAACGGCTCGCCCTGGGTGCGAAGTTCGGCATGGACATGAACATGAAACTGGACTACAAGATCCTCAACACGGTGTGCGAGTTCGAGGAGGGCCGGCGGATCGCCTGGCGGCACTTCGGCGGCCACATCTGGCGGTACCTGCTGGAGCCCGCCACCGACGACGCCGGCAACCCCGGCACCCTCGTCACGGAACAGTGGGACGCCAGGCAGGTGCGCGCCAGGATCCTGCTGCGCCTGGCCGGCTACCTCCGCCGCCACCCGGCCAGCATCGAGCAGACCCTCGCCAAGCTTGACGCCTACGTTGCCGCCCCCGGGCAACGCGAAGCCGGCACCCCCGGGGCTTCCTGACGCCTGGGCAGTGCCCATACGGGCCGTGCCGCCGGGCGGTGGCTCCCGCCGCGTCCGGCGGCTTCTGTAATGTGGATGGCACCGGGAGCAAAAGGCAGGACTGAAGGTGGGAGCCGCGATGGGCCGCAGGACACTCGTTGACGACCTCGTCGACGGCCTGCTCGCCGACATCCTGGACGGCAAACTGCAGCCCCACCAGGCCATTCCCCCTGAGGCCGACATCGCCAAGGCCTACGATGTCAGCCGCCTGACGGTGCGCGAAGCGCTGAAGGCCCTGCGCGCGCAGAACATCCTCTACGTGAAAGCCGGCCGCGGAACCTTCGTCAACCCGTCCGACAACTGGACCGGCCTTGATGCGATCTTCAAGGCCGCCTCGCACGGCAGCGGGGCGGAGCAGGTGGGCGCGGGCCTGATTGAGATGCGCCGCATGGTGGAAACCGGGGCCGCCGCGCTGGCGGCCAAACGTCACACCCCCGAACATGCCCAGCAGATGCGCGAGTGCATCGCGGACATGAAACGCTTCCATGATTCCGGCGACCTGGATGCCTTTGTGGCGGCGGACATCGGCTTCCACGACGCCGTGCTGAAAGCCTCGGGCAATCCGTTTGTGCGGGCGCTGTTCGCCCAGCTGGGGCAGCTCCTGTACGTGAAGCGGCGCGAAACGTCAGCCGTCGAGGAAATCCAGCTGCACGCCATCGAGTACCACCAGAAGGTCCTGGACGGGATCCTGAGCGGTGACGCCGAACTGGCCCGGCGCAGCATGGACGAACACATGGACCAGACGTACCGGGACTACGAGCGCTACGTGCACAACGCGGCGTCCTGACCCAACATGCGCACACCCGCCGGGGGTTGACGTAACCCACGTCACTCTTTTATGCTCTTCCTCATGCTCTTCCATCAGATGTCTGACATCTGACTCAGTTGCTTTCGAGCCGTTGCGCCAGGACTGAGCCTCCCCACCCTCCCCACGGAGCTCCGCCACCACCGCCGGTGCGGACCCCGTTAAACAGAAGGTCGATGATGACTTCCCTCTCCCAAAAGTCCGCCGGACTCGGCGAGCTTGGCGAGCGCACGCTCCGCAAGGTCCGCCGCCGCGTTATGCCGCTGATCGTCCTGCTCTACTTTGTCGCCTACCTTGACCGCAACAACGTCGGCTTCGCCAAACTCACCATGAGCGAGGACATCGGCCTGAACGCCGCCGCGTACGGGCTGGGCGCCGGCATCTTCTTCCTCGGCTACGCGCTCCTTGAGATCCCGAGCAATGCAGGCATGTACCGGTTCGGCGCACGCAAGTGGCTGGCCCGCATCCTCATTACCTGGGGCATCTTCGCCACGGCCATGTGCCTGGTGAACGGCGAATCCACGTACTATATCGTCCGCTTCCTGCTGGGGGCGGCCGAGGCGGGGTTCTTCCCGGCAATCCTCTTCTACCTGACTCTCTGGTTCCCCGCCGCGCAGCGTGTGACCGTGCTCGGCATCTTCATTCTGGCCCAGCCGGTGTCCAACGCCCTGGGTGCCCCGGTGTCCGGGCTGCTCCTGCAGATGGACGGCGTCATGGGCCTCCAGGGCTGGCAGTGGCTGTACATCATCGAGGGCATCCCGGCCATCCTCCTGGGCCTGCTCACCCCCATCCTCATGACCGACCGCCCGCGGGATGCCACATGGCTCGACACTGACGAGCGGGAATGGCTTGCGGGCACCATGGAAGCCGAACTGGCCGCCAAGTCCGGCGCCGGCAACCACAACTTCCTGGCCGGCCTCAAGGACAAGCGCACCCTGGTCTACTCCGCCCTCTACTTCGGACTGGTCTGCGGCATCTATGGGCTGGGACTGTGGATGCCCACGATCGTCGCCGCCCTCGGCAAGTTCACCACCCCCCAGATCGGGTTCATCGTCTGCATCCCGTACACCGTGGCCGCCGTCTTCGTCTACTTCTGGAGCAAGCGTGCGGACCGGACCGGAAAGCGCGCCTGGCACACCGCCGTCAGCATGCTGCTGGCCGGTATGGGCCTGCTGGCCGCAGGATACCTGCTGCCCGTCAACCCCATTCTGGCCATGATCGGGCTGACGGCCTCGGCCATGGGCATCTACGGCGCCATCGCACCGTTCCTGTCCATGCCTTCCGCTGCCCTGACGGGGGCCGCCGCTGCCGCCGGCCTGGCCATGATCAACTCACTGGGCAACCTGGGCGGTTTCGTTGCCCCCTACGCCGTCGGACTCCTGAACGACGCCACGGGCAGCAACCAAAGCGGCCTGCTGTTCCTGTCCCTGTGCCTGTGCATTACCGCGGTGGCAACCTACCTCTACGCCCGCAAACGCCCCGAAGGCGATGCCGCGCTGGATCCCGCAGTGGCCGCGGCCGCCGCAGCGACCACCGGCTCCACGGCCGCCGCCAAGATCTCCTGACCCCGACATCCCCAAAGGAAACACAAAATGAGCGCAACCACTTTCCCCACCGAACGCACGGTTGTCCTGACCGGCGCTGCATCGGCTCGAGGCATCGGCCGCGCCGCCGCCGACCGGATGGCCAGCGAGGGATGGTCCATCGCCATCCTGGACATCAACGCCGAGGACGCCAAAGCTGCCGCCGCCGAGATCGGCTCCAACCGCGCGGTCAAGGCCATCGGCGTCGGGGCGGATGTCTCCGATGCGGCGTCCGTTGACCGGGCGGTCACCGAGATTGAAGATTCGCTGCCGCCGATTGTTGCCCTGGCCAACCTGGCGGGCATCAGCTCCCCGACGCCGTTCATGGAAACGACCGTCGAGGAGTGGGACAAGGTTTTCGCCATCAACATGCGGGGGACCTTCATCGTCTCCCAGCGGGTGCTCAAGGGAATGATCGAGCGCAAGCTCGGGCGGATTGTGAGCATCTCCTCCATCTCCGCCCAGCGTGGCGGCGGCACCTACTCCAAGGTTGCCTACAGCGCCTCCAAGGCCGGTATCATCGGGTTCACCAGGGCCCTGGCCCGGGAAGTGGGCGAATTCGGCGTGACTGTCAACGCCATCGCACCCGGTCCGATCGACACGGACATCATGGGCGGTGCGCTGAGCGACGAGCGCAAGGCCCAGATGTCCGAGGGCATCATGATGGGCCGGGTCGGCACCCGCGAGGACGTGGCGGCCCTGATCGCCTTCCTGCTGGGACAGGATGCCGGCTACATTACCGCCGCCACCTATGACATCAACGGCGGCCTCCAGGTTTCCTGACGCGGTCCGGACCTCAAGATCCGGACCTCGACGCAGGTGCCTCCGCCGGTTTCGGCGGGGGCACCTCCGTGTTGGTTCCCCCTGTGCCTGCCGCGGCGGAGCCGATGCGTTGAAGGGAGCTACGGCTACACCCCCATTAGGCTGGCACTATGAACGCCGCCCGCAGCCTGCACCCGAGCCCGCGAACGCTGGAGGTCGAAAGCCTGGACAGCTTCGACCGGCTGGTCGAGGCCGGGGCCAGGACCATGCAGGGCTGGCATGCCCAGTCGCTGGACCTGCGCGGACGCACCGCACAGCTCGAGGCCATGAACGCGCAGGGCGGGATCTTCCTCGGGTGCACTTTTGACGACGGCGTGGAGGATGCGCTGCGCGGCCGTGGCGCCCTCATCTTCCCCAAGCTTGAGGCGGTGCCGTTCAATCCGTACCGCTCACGGCTGTACACCCCGCAGGAGCTCTACGAGGGGATCGGCGAATCACGCTACGAGGACACCCTGGACGCCAGGGTGTACCAGTGGAGCATCCAGCCGGGACAGCGCCACCGCCTGGACGCGACCCTGGCCGCGGCCCTGCACGACCACTCAATCGGCGACGCCCTCGAGGAGCTGACCCGCTCCGAACTCTGCGTGGGCCGGACCATGGTGGGCGTGATGGGCGGGCATGCGGCGCGGCGCGGTTCCGGCGTTTTCGAGGAGGCCGCGCTGCTGGGGCGGCTGCTGGCCCGGGACGGCCGGGTGGTTGCCACCGGCGGCGGTCCCGGCACCATGGAGGCCGCCAACCTCGGCGCCTACCTGAGCCACGCCAAGGAACAGGATTTCCGACGGGCACTGGACGACCTCGCCGCGGTTCCCGGTTTCCGGCCTTCCGTTTCGGCGTGGACGCGTACTGCCGCCGCCGTCGTCGAGCGCCATCCGGAGGGCACCCCGTCACTGGGGATCCCCACCTGGTTCTACGGGCACGAGCCGCCGAACTTCTTCGCCACCCACATTGCCAAGTACTTCGCGAACGCCATCCGCGAGGCCATCCTGCTGGAGCTGTGCAACGGCGGCATTGTCTTCCTGCCGGGATCCGGAGGCACCGTGCAGGAGATTTTCCAGGATGCCTGCGAGAACTACTACGGCACCCCGGAAACCATCATGCCGATGGTGCTGGTGGGACAGGAACACTGGCTGCGGCGCTACCCGGCCTGGCCCCTGTTGCAGAGCCTCGCCGCGGGGCGGGGGATGGAGAGCCGGATCTTCCTGGTGGACACCGTGGAGGAGGCGCTCGCCGTCCTGGACCGTTAGGCGCTCACAGGTCCTTGCGGCACTGCGCCTTGCCCAGCTCGTACAGGCCGTTCAGATCGCCGGCGGCCAGGCCGTCCGGGGCGCCGATCTCGGGGTACATCAGCTGCGTGGGGTCGTCCACATGCTCCAGCCCCATGACATGGCCGAGTTCGTGCAGGATCACCGCAGTGGCATACGCGGCTCCATCCCGCCGGTCGAGGTCCTCGGCGATCTGCGGAGCGTCGAGTTCCAGGCTGCCGGTGACAAAGCTTTTGGGTCCGGCGCCGAAGCTGAAGTGGGTGCTGCCGCCGGTGCCGATCACCGGGCCCTTGAGCTGCGGGGCCTGCTCCGGGGTGGTCCACGCGATCAGCAGCGGCGCCCAGCGTTCGCCGTAGAGGTCCTGCTGGTAGGGGACACGGGACTGGGATGGCTGCTCGGCGGTGGGACCGTCGTTGACGAATCTGATGCCGGTCGCCCGGGACACGGTCCTGATCGCGTCGTCAACCAGGCGTTCGGCGCCCTCCGGTGCGAGTGCCGCGTTCACCACAAAATGCAGCGGCCGGCAGGGCGAGTAGCCCACCGGCGTGCCGTCGTCGTTCACGGCCAGGAACTTGTACGAGCTGCTGGGAACGGCCGGTTTCTGCGGGCGGCCCAGCGGCGCGTCCTGCTCCTCCAGCCCGGGCGGGGGAGTGTCGGTCCGCACGGCTTCAGCCGCCGCCGGCTGCCCGGACTGGCCCGGCTGGCCTGCCTGCCCCGCCATCGACCTGCCCGGCCCGGTTCCCCGGCTGACTTCGAAGAGCCCGGCGAAACGCGGATCCCCGTAGATGACGCCGGCGGCCAGGAACGCGGCGCCGGCAATCAGGGCTGCGGTGGCGAGGCCCCGGATGATCCGCCACGTGGTGCGGGAACGGCTGTGCCGCGGTGTCCGGTCCCGGAACTCAGGACCGTCCACTAAGAAACCACGGCGCCGAAGGCCATGCCCAGCAGATACGTCACACCGGCGGCGCCCATGCCGATGGCCAGCTGCCGGAGGCCGCGGGAGGTGGGCGAGGTGCCGGAGAGGAGACCGACGACGCCGCCGGTGAACAGCAGTGCCAGGCCCACCAGAACGGCGGACACCGCGAGGGCCGCAACGCCGGTCATGCCCAGGACGAAGGGCAGAATCGGCACGATCGCGCCGGAGGCGAAGAAGCAGAAGCTCGACGCCGCCGCGCTCCAGGCGGTGCCGACGGCTTCGTGCTCGTCGCGGGCCTCCGGCAGCTCCGGCTGCAGCGAAAGGCTGGGGTCGCAGTCGCAGTCGAGCAGGCCCATCCGTTCCGCGACACGGTGTTCGGCAGCCTCCCGCGACATGCCGCGGGCCAGGTAGACCAGCAGGAGTTCGTTGTGCTCGATGTCCAGCGAGGGTGCGGCGGCCAGGGTGATCTGGGTGGGGCGGGTCGCGGCCAGGAGTTCGCGCTGCGAGCGTACGGAAATGAACTCGCCGGCCCCCATGGACAGCGCCCCGGCCAGGAGCCCGGCGACACCGCTGAGCAGGACCACGGAACTGCCCACGCCGGATGCGGCCATGCCCATGACGAGGGAAAGGTTGCTGACCAGCCCGTCGTTGGCACCGAAGACGGCCGCGCGGAAGGTGCCGGCCAGCCGGTTGCGGCCCCGGGTCGCGAGCCCGCGGACGACTTCCTCGTGGATCTGTTCGTCGGCGACCATGGCCGGGGTGGCCGAGGGGTCGTTGGCGTACGGCGAACGGCTTTCGGCCCGTTGGGCGAGGGCCAGGACAAAGACCGAGCCGAAGTGGCGGGCCAGGAAGCCCAGCAGCTGGCTGCGGAGCGAGGCGGGGCGGGGCCGGCCGGCATGCTCGCCGAGCAGCTGGAGCCAGTGCGCCTCGTGGCGGCCTTCGGCTTCAGCCAGGGCAAGCAGGATCTGGCGTTCCTCGCCCCGGCGGTTTTGGGCCAGGTCACGGTAGACGGAGGCTTCGGCCCGTTCGTCGGCGAGGTATTGCCGCCACCGCTTGATGTCCGCGGGGCTGGGCTTTGCAGCCCCCGGCGCTGCGTCTCCCTGCGCTGCGGCGGGCGGAGCCGCGGCGGGCGGTGCTGCGGGGCCTGCGGGCACCTCGTGGCGGGATTCGTGGTGGGGTTCTGGGTTGAACGGGTCAGATGTGGCGTGCTGGGACACGGAAGCTCCTGGGCTTGAAAAGGGCATGGTTCGGCCCCATTGCGTATCCAGCGTACCCCGTATTTCCGCGGATTTTCGGCTGGCGATCCTTAGTGCAGAGTTTAGGCGGACCGTAAAAGGGCCGGAGCCGCAGGGCCTTTCGAGGCTGTCGGGATCGGGCTCGACGGGAGCCCTTGACCGTCCGGGTTCCCGGTGTTCGAATGAAACCCAGGGCGGGCCCTCCGGGGCCCTTGCCGCCACCCCAGTCACACGGAGGTTGCATCATGGACAACATCGGCTCAAGTCCAATCCAGCCGGCCCGGGATTCCCTCGAGTCCGACCCCGCTTACGACTTCGCCGAGGACGCGCCCGTGGGCGATGGCGAGGAGAGCGAGGAGGACGAGCTGCTGGAGGAGGCCGATCGGCTCGTTCCCCTCGAGGAGGAGGACTTCCTGGGCGACGAGACGCCGGTGGTGCCCCTGGAAGGGCAGGAATTCCTTGAGCCGGAGGAAAACGAATGATGCCCCCGGCGGCTTGAACGTCCGTCGGCGGCGCCCCCGGAAAGGGGGCGCCGCCGTCGAACTTTAAGCCGCGGTCCGGACCTTGGAGCGTCAGGACGTTCGTGGGACCGCACCCTCGCGGTCCGGAGCCTGGTCCGTCCGGAACTGGTGCGTGCAGGCCCTAGTGCGTCAGGACGGGGACCTGTTCTTCCTCGGCCGCAACGCCGGCCACCCGCCGGTGCCAGTTGACCATGACCGCGGGATCCGTCGGCCTGGTCAGCAGCGACACCGCAATGTAGACGATCGCGGAGGCCAGCAGGCCGTAGTAGATCGGTTCGTTGGCGTAGATGCCGTCCAGCGGGACCTCCGCGTTGATCTCCAGGACGATCATGGTGCCCAGTGTGATGACCGAGCCCACGGCCATGGAGGCAGCCGCGGCGATGCCGGTGCCGCGCTTCCAGACCAGGCCGCCGAGGATGGCAACCAGGAGGCCGCCGACGAGGATGTCGTAGGCGATGGTCAGGGCCGCGACGACGTCCTTGGTGATGATGGCGATCACGATCGCCACAATGCCGAGGCCCAGGACCCACATGCGGTTGGCCCTGACGTCGTGCTCCGGGTTGTCCGTGTCGTCGGTGTTGATGGTCTTGCCGAACCAGCCGGCAACGAACGGCAGGACGTCGGCGCGGGCCACCGTGGCGGCAGCGATCAGGGCGCCCGAGGCCGTGGACATCATGGCGGCGACGGCCGCGGCGAGCACCAGGCCGCCGATGCCGATCGGCAGCAGGTTGGTGGCGACCTCGGCGTAGACAACGTCCTTGCCGAGGGCCTTGACGTCGATGTCCGGCAGGGCGACGCGGGCGCCGAGGCCGATCAGGGCGCCGGCGGCACCGTAAAGGATGCAGTAGATGCCGGCTGTGGCGCCGCCCCAGCGTGCGACCGTGGGCGTCTTGGCGGTGAAAACGCGCTGCCAGATGTCCTGGCCGATCAGCAGGCCCAGGGTGTAGACGACGAAGTAGGTGATGATCGTCTGGATGCCGATGCCGTCAATCTGGAAGAAACTGGCGTCCACGCGGGCGCGGATCCCCTCGAAGCCGCCGGCAGCGTTGAGCGTCAGCGGGAGCATCAGGAAGAAGATCCCGACCGTCTTGATGACGAACTGGACCTGGTCGGCCAGGGTGATGGACCACATGCCGCCGATGGTGGAATAGACCAGGACGATCGCGCCGCCGATGGCGATGGCAAGGGCGCGGTCCCAGCCGAAGAGCACCACGAAGATGGTGGCGTAGGCGCCGGTGGACGTGGCGCAGAGCATCAGCGTGTAGGCGAGCATAACGATGCCCGAGGTCTGGGTGGCGTGGCTGCCGTAGCGCAGGCTCAGCATCTGGGAGACCGTGTAGATCCTGAGTTTCTGGATGGTGCCGGCGAAGAGCAGGCTGAGCAGCAGCACGCCGGCGCCGATCGCGACTACGAGCCACATGCCGGAGATGCCGAATTTGTAGCCGAGGCCGACGCCGCCGACGGTGGAGGCGCCACCGAGCACGACGGCGGCCATGGTTCCGGTATAGAGGAACGGGCCGAGGCGGCGGCCGGCTACCAGGAAGTCGCTGTTGTTCTTGGTGCGGGACTTGCCCCACCAGCCAAACGCCAGCATGGCGACCAGGTACACCACCACAATGGCGATGTTGACGAAACTTGCGTCCATTAAGGGCTCCTCGGAGCTGTTCGAAGCAGGGCCGAACCGGCCGGCACGCCACAGGGCGGCAGCGATCGGGTGCTTCTTGACGGGTACGGTGACGGGTGCCTGCGGAAAGTGTCCCCTGGCCGGGCAACACCACCGCGGTTCGGCGGCAGCTATTGCCCCATAGGCAACACTTGTTGCCAAAGAGTAGATGTGATCCGCGTAACAGTCAAGGCGTATGACGCGTCGCAGGTGGTTCCGGCCGCCGGGGATGCCGTCCCGCTAGTATTGCTCCAATGATGGGGCCGAGCGGCCGGCCGTGAAAGGTTCCTAAATGAAGGCTCTACCAGTTGAACCGAGCAACGTTCCCGTTGCCATCGGTTCCCGGATCCGCGCCGCCCGGCAGTCGCAGCGGCTCACTATCGAGCAGGTTGCCGATGCCACCGGGCTCACCAAGGGGTTCCTCAGCCGGGTCGAGCGCGACCTCACCTCACCCTCGGTCGCGTCCCTCGTGACGCTCTGCCAGGTGCTCTCCATCTCGATCGGCGATCTTTTTGCCGCACCGGAAACGCATCTCACCAAGAAGAACGAGGGCCCGCGGATTTCGCTCGGCGGCGAAGGGATCGTGGAGCGGCTGCTGACCGCGCGCTCCGAGCGCCGGGTGCAGATCATCCAGGCCGTGATCGAGCCACGGGGGCGGGGGGAATCGGAACTGTACGCGGTGGACTGCGACGTCGACGTGCTGCACGTCGTCAACGGCAGCATCCGGCTGATCCTCACGAACGAGGAATTCGTGCTGCATTCGGGGGACACCGTCACGTTCCCGGGCCGCGAGCCGCACACCTGGGTGAATCCGACGGACGATGCCGTCGAGGTCCTCTGGGTGCTGGTCCCCGCCGCGAGCCGCTAGGGTCCACTAGCCGGGCCGCGAGCCTTGTGAGATGTACGTCACATGCTGTTAACGTGCCCGAAACACCGATTTAGCTTTGGCGCTTCCCTTGTTACGTGGCCGCAATATCGGCACAGCCCGCTTGAAACACGCCCCCGATAGCGTCAGTTACGGGGGAGGGACGGGCAATTGTGCCGACATCAGTAATGGTCTCGCCGATCCGGCGCCCTTGGAGCGCCGGCACTCAAGGAAGGCTCCCACAATGAACATGGCTGTGCTTGCAGTAGCAATGGAAGTTGATCCCCAGGTCCTCGACCCGGGTGCGACGGCATGGATGCTGGCGGCATCCGCGCTGGTTCTCCTGATGACTCCCGGTCTGGCCTTCTTCTACGGCGGCCTCGTCCGGATGAAATCCGTCCTGAACATCATGATGATGAGCTTCGGCGCCATGGGCGTTGTGGGAGTCGTCTGGGCCCTGTGGGGCTACGGCATGGCGTTCGGGCCTGACTCACTCAACGGATTGGTCGGCGACCCCTTCGCCAATTTCGGCCTAAGCGGGCTGACCGGCACTATCGGCACTAAGGCCGCCGGCCTGCCGGACATGGTGTTCATCGGGTTCCAGGCCACCTTTGCCATTATTACCGTGGCACTGATCAGTGGTGCCGTCGCTGAACGCGTCCGGTTCGGACCCTGGCTGCTCTTCGCTGCCTTGTGGGTCACCCTCGTTTACGCCCCCATTGCCCACTGGGTCTGGGGCGGCGGCATCTTTGGGGCCGACGGCATCATCGGGAGCAAGATCTCGGCCCTCGACTTCGCCGGCGGAACGGTGGTGCACATGAATGCCGGCATTGCCGGCCTGATGCTCGCGGTGGTCCTTGGCAAGCGGCTCGGCTTTATGAAGGACCCGAACATCCGCCCGCACAACCTGCCATTCGTGATGCTCGGGGCGGGGCTGCTGTGGTTCGGCTGGTTCGGGTTCAACGCCGGCTCCGAACTGGCGGCCGACGCCACGGCGGCCCTGGCCTGGACCAACACGCTGCTCGCAACGAGTGCGGCGCTGCTTGGCTGGCTGCTCATCGAACGGCTCCGCGACGGGCACGCGACCTCCCTGGGTGCCGCCTCGGGTGCAGTGGCCGGACTCGTGGCCGTGACCCCGGCCTGCGGATTTGTCGACCCCATCGGCGCCATCGCGATCGGCGTTGTGGCGGGCGCGGTCTGCGCGCTCGCTGTGGGACTGAAATTCAAGATCGGACTGGATGACTCCCTGGACGTGGTGGCTGTCCACTTCGTCGGCGGCCTGTGGGGCACCCTGTCCCTGGGCTTCTTCGCCCTCCCCTCGGCCAAGACGGAGGGCGGCCTGTTCTACGGCGGCGGCATGGCCCAGTTCTGGCCGCAGCTGCTCACCGCGCTCATCATCACCCTGTGGAGTGGCCTGATGACCACGCTGATCGCCTTCATCATCCACAAGACCATGGGCATGAGGGTCTCCGAAGCCGACGAACTCAACGGCATTGACGTGACCGAGCATGCCGAGACAGCCTACGAACTCCTGATGGTTGGCGGCAGCTTTCACCCGGGGGATCCGCACGGCAAGGCCGATGCTGACGCAGTGCCCGCCGAGAGCCAGTCGGAGGGCGGGCGCAGCCGCGGCAAGGTTTCCACGTGAAGCTCGTCACCGCGATCGTGCGGCCGGAACGCGTCGACGCCGTCAGCACGGCCCTGGAGGAACTGGGCGTCAACGGTCTGACCGTCAGCCCGGCCAGTGGCTACGGCCGGCAGCGCGGTCACGTGGAGGTGTACCGGGGCGCCGAGTACACCTCGGCCCTCCTGCCCAAAGTCAGGGTTGAGGTGCTGGTCAACGAGGATGTGCTCGACGGCGTGATGGACGCCATCATGACGGCGGCCCGCACGGGCAGCTTCGGGGACGGCAAGATCTGGACCTTCGAGGTGCGCGACGCCGTCCGCGTGCGGACAGGGGAGCGGGGCGCCTCCGCAATCGCCTGAGGATCCATCGGTGGGGCCAGGGAGGTCAACTGGTAAACAATTGATGCGCAATTAAAAACTTCTAGTGTATGATGGCTGTCACACCCGTCGGTCAATCCTCGAAGGAGAGGCTTTCTTTTGGAAGAGCTGCGCATCGAGGCCAATGGCAACCTTGGCCCCATCGATTCATCCCGCATTCCGCGCTACGCGGGAGCCGCCACCTACGCGCGCCTGCCGCGGCTGGACCAGGTCGCCAAGGCCGACGTCACGGTCGTCGGCGTGCCGTTCGATTCGGGCGTCTCGTACCGGCCCGGCGCCCGCTTCGGGTCCAACCACATCCGCGAGGCCAGCCGGCTGCTGCGCCCGTACAACCCGGCGTGGGACGTCAGCCCCTTCGAAAACATCCAGGTGGCCGATGCCGGCGACATGGCGGTCAACCCCTTCAACATCCATGAAGCGATCGAGACCATCCAGCAGAACGCCCTGGACCTGACCGCCTCAGGCAGCAAGCTGCTGACCCTCGGCGGGGACCACACCATCGCCCTGCCGCTGCTGCGCGCCGCCGCCGAACGCGCCGGCCAGCCCATTGCCATGCTCCACTTCGACGCGCACCTGGACACCTGGGACACCTACTTCGGCGCCGAATACACCCACGGCACCCCGTTCCGCCGCGCCGTCGAGGAAGGCATTCTGGACACCGAGGCCATCAGCCATATCGGCACCCGCGGCCCGCTTTACGGCAAGAAGGACCTCGACGACGACCACCGCTTCGGCTTCGGCATCGTCACCTCCGCCGACGTCTACTACCAGGGCGTGCTGGAAACCGTCGCCAAGGTCCGCGACCGGATCGGCAACCGCCCGCTCTACATCTCCGTCGACATCGACGTGCTGGATCCCGCCCACGCGCCCGGCACCGGAACCCCGGAAGCGGGCGGCATTACCAGCCGGGAGCTGCTGGAAATCATCCGCGGCTTCCGCGGCATGAACCTGGTCGGGGCCGACGTCGTCGAGGTCGCCCCCGCGTACGACCACGCGGACATTACCGGCGTCGCCGCCAGCCACGTGGCTTATGAGCTCGTCACCCTGATGGCGGACCGAGCGGTTGACGGCGACCGTTTCGGCACGCCCAACGGGTACGCGGCCCAGGCCCTCGGCCGGGAATCCCGCCGCCCGGCCGGCTTCGCGGCTCCGGCTGGTTTCGCGGCCCCGGCGGGCCGGGGTGCCGAGGGCGGAGCCACCCGGTGACCGGTGTGCGCAACGGCGGCGACCTCGTCGTCGAAACCCTCGAAGCGCTCGGCGCCAAAACCGTGTTCGGCATCCCGGGCCAGCATGCGCTGGGTCTCTTCGACGCCATGGGCCGCGGAAACCTGCATTTTGTCTCCTCGCGGGTGGAGAACAACTCGGCCTTCGCCGCGGACGGTTACTCCCGGGCCACCGGCGAGGTCGGTGTCCTGTTCCTCTCCACCGGCCCCGGCGCGCTGACCTCCCTGGCCGGCCTGCAGGAGGCCTATGCCACCGGTGTTCCCATGGTGGTCGTCGCGAGCCAGATCCCGCTGGAAGGACTCGGTGCCCGCCGCAAGGGCATGCTGCACCAGCTCGATGACCAGAAGGCCTCGGCCGCGAACGTCACCAAGAGCCAGCGGCTGATCCAGCACGCCTCCGGCATCCCCTCCGCCATTCAGGACGCCTGGACCGAGGCGATCTCCTCGCCGCAGGGCCCCGTCTGGCTGGAAATCCCGCAGAACGTGCTGCTGGATCCGATCATGGTGCCGCCGGTGGAGGACGCCCTCGCCGAAGCCGCGGACAATCCGCCCCGTGTGGAACTGGTCCGCGAGGCCGTCAAATGGCTCGCGGCGGCGGAACGTCCCGCCATCATCGCCGGCGGCGGCACCCGCCGCGGCCGGGCCGAAAAGTCGTTGCTCTCCATCGCCGAGAGACTGCGGGCCCCGGTGATCTGCACCCCCGGCGGGAACGGTGCGTTCCCGTGGAACCACGAGCTTTCGCTGCAGTCCTGGATCGAGGACCAGTACATGACGGAGCTGCTTGAGGACGCCGATGTGCTGATCGTTGTCGGCTCCTCGCTGGGCGAAGTCACGTCCAACTACTTCACCTTTGCCCCGCGCGGCAGGATCATCCAGATCGATGCCGAACCGCGCGTGCTGGAATCCAACAGCCCCGGCCTGGGCATCCGGGCCGACGCCGGCCAGGCGCTCGCCGCCCTGGAGGCCGCGCTCGACACGGCCCTTGACGCCGCCGTGACGGAACCGCGCGGAAAGCGCGCGGACTGGCACGGCACCCCACCCGAGACCCTGGTGAAGGACACCCTCGCGAAGGTCAAGGCCCGGCTGGAATCCCAGGACCTGGGCAAGGAACTGAAGTTCATGGCGGACATCCGGGAGGCCGTGCCCTCCGGCATGCAGACCTTCTGGGACATGACCATTTCCGCGTACTGGGCCTGGAGCTGCTGGGACGCCCGCGAGGGCCAGTTCCACTCTGCGCAGGGCGCCGGCGGACTCGGCTTCGGTTTCCCGGCGGCGATCGGTGGCGCCGTCGGCCTGGAAACCACCGGCAAGTCCGGCGCTTCGGCCAGGGTGCTTGCCGTCTCCGGCGACGGCTCGGCGATGTACTCCATCTCCGAACTGGCCACGGCCAAGCAGCACAACGTCCCGGTCACCTGGCTGATTGTGGACGACGGCGGTTACGGCATCCTGCGCGAATACATGGTCGGCGCCTTCGGCAAGGCCACCGCCACGGAACTCGCCCGTCCTGATTTCGTCAAGCTCGCCGAGGCCTTCGGTGTTCCGGCGGTCCGGGTTGCTCCTGAGGGCGTCGGGGACGCGCTCAGGGCCGGTTTCGCCGGCGACGGTCCGAACGTCGTCGTCGTCGAAACCCTGCTGAGGATGTTCGCCCCCACCCACGTGGAGCCCTGAGCAATAACCTCCCCATCCCCGCGAGGACAAGCGAGCGCGGACTGGCAGCACTGCTGCCGGTCCGCGCTCGGCATTTAAGCCCGGAAATAGGGTTAGTTTCCCAAAGTAACTAATTTCCTGCTATATTGTTGCCTTAGGCAAGCAAAGAGGGAGCCCTCATGGCAGTTGAGCCGGACACCGCAGCCAAACTCGTCCACCAGATCTTCGATCTGCAGCGCGCTGTGCGCTGCGTCGCCGCCGTCAAGCTTCGCGGGGAGGACACCGGCGTGGCGCTCCAGGGCGTCCTGCGCTTCGTGGGGGAGGGCGAATCCCGCGCCACCCAGCTCGCGGATCGGCTCGGGGTCAGCGCGCCCGTCCTTAGCCGGCACATTGCCGAGCTGGAGGAGCAGGGCTACGTCGTCCGCCGGCCCGACCCCCTGGACGGGCGGGCGCAGCTGATCGCGCTCTCCGACTCGGGGATCGGGAAACTCCGCTCCATCGAGGACCAGCGTGCCGCCACACTCCTGGGCTTCCTGCAGGACTGGAGTGAGCAGGACGTCGAAGAGACAACGAAAACCTTGCAGAAACTTGCTGAGTCCCTGAGGACCTCAGCCCGGGCAACGACGGCCGGATCCACTAATACGACCGAAATTGTTTAAGGAGCGCCCCATGGCAGCAACCACAGAAATGCCCCCGGCACCAACGGTGGCGATGACTCACCGCCAGATTATGGAAGCCCTGACCGGCCTGCTGGCCGCGTTCTTCACCGCGATCATTAGCAGCACGATCGTCGCGAACGCGCTCCCCACGATCATGTCCGAGCTCAACGGAACCCAGACCGACTTCGCCTGGGTCATCACCGCGGCCCTGCTGGCCAACGCGGCGACCACCCCCATCTGGGGCAAGCTCGCGGACCTCTTCAACAAGAAGGTTCTGGTCCAGCTCAGCATCGTGATCTTCGTCGCCGGGTCCGTCATGGCCGGCCTGTCCGAGACGATCCCGCTGCTGCTGACCGCCCGCGTGATCCAGGGCATCGCCATGGGCGGCCTCACCGCGCTGGCCATGGCCATCATCGGCTCCATCATCCCGCCCCGCGACCGCGGCAAGTACTCCGGTTACATGGGTGCCGTGATGGCCGTGGGGACCGCCGGCGGCCCGCTGCTCGGCGGCTTCATCGTGGACAGCCCGCTGGGCTGGCGCTGGACCTTCTTCGTCTGCGTTCCGCTGGCCATTGTCGCGCTCATCCTGCTGCAGGTCACCCTCAAGCTGCCGCACGTCCGGCGCCCTGCCAAGATCGACTGGCTCGGCTCCATCCTGCTGACCTCCGGCGTGAGCCTGCTGCTGATCTGGGTGTCCTTCGCCGGCAACCCCGACTACTACGACTGGTGGTCCTGGCAGACCGCGGCCATGGTGGGAGGCGGCATTGCCCTGCTGGCCCTGCTGGTCCTGGTCGAATCCAAGGTCTCGCAGCCGATCATTCCGCTGAAGATCATCTCGCAGCGCACCACCGCCCTCGCCATCCTTGCCTCGATCGCCGTCGGCGTCGGGATGTTCGGTTCCTCCGCGTTCCTCGGCCAGTACTTCCAGGTGGCACGCGGCGCATCGCCCACCGAAGCGGGTCTCCTGACACTGCCGATGATCGCCGGCAACCTGATCGGTTCGGTGGTCTCCGGACAGCTGATCAGCCGGACCGGGAAGTGGAAGCGGTACCTGGTCGCGGGCTCAATCCTGCTGATCAGCGGCCTCGGACTGACCGGAACCATCGATCACACCACCGAACTCTGGCAGACCGGCATCTACACCGCGGTCCTCGGCCTCGGCCTGGGCCTGCTGATGCAGAACCTCGTCCTGGCGGTGCAGAACACCGTGCGGGCCAGCGACATCGGAACCGCCAGCGCCTCGGTCGCGTTCTTCCGGTCGGTCGGCGGCGCCATCGGCGTCTCCGTGCTGGGCGCCATCATGGGCAACCGGGTCAAGGAACTCGCCACCGAGGGCCTTGCCGCCGCCGGGATTCCCGCCGGGGGCGGATCCGGGTCCAGCATGGACCTCAAGGACCTGCCGGAGCCCGTCCGCGAAATCATGCGAGCCGCCTACGGTGACGCCACCGCGCAGATCTTTATGGTCTCCGCGATCGTCGGCCTGGTCGCCCTGGTGGCCATCCTCTTCATCAAGGAGGAGCCGCTGCGGCGCACCGTGGACATCGCCACCCCCGCTGCCAAGCGCGACGGCGGGAACGAAGGCAGCGCCACCGGCCCGTCCGCCGGGACAACGTCGGAGCCGTCGGCGCCGGCGTCGGCTGCCTCCGCCGGACCTGTGGCCGGGACCGGCATCGTCGATCTCGACCGGGAATTTGTCGAGGTGCTCAGCCAGCAGCGCGAAAGCCAGCGCCGGGCCAAATAGCCAGGAAGACTGCCCGCGATCGGCACCGCGGCCGCCCCAACCAACAGGGGCGGCCGCGGTGCCGCACTATTGTCGTTGCAGCCCGCGAGAATGTCTTTTCAGACCGCGAAAAGTACGCCGTTTGGATGATTTTCAGTGTCCGATGTTCCGCGCGGGCCTGTCGTTTCGTAGAGTTGGATCGCTAAGGCTGTCGGCCGCCTCTGCTGGGACTGGGGGCATGCGGCAGGCGTATCCCGCCGGATTCTTCTCCAGCCTCATCCACTTCGCTATTTCCTAAGGACTCGTGGGCATGCTTGTCACCCTCATACGGCGCTTCTCGAAGCCGTATCTGCCATACATCGGTGCGGTGGTTTTCTTCCAGCTCGCCTCCACCATCGCGGCGCTGTATCTTCCCAGCCTGAATGCCCAGATCATTGACGAGGGCGTCTCCCGCGGCGACACGGACTACATCTGGCGCACCGGAGGCGTGATGCTCGGCGTTGCCCTGGTCCAGGTTGCCACCGCGATCGCCGGGGTCTACTTCGGGTCCAAGGCCGCCATGGCGTTCGGCCGCGACCTGCGCCGCGGGGTGTTCCGCCAGGTCTCGAGCTTCTCCGCGAAGGACGTCAACGTCTTCGGCGCCCCCACCCTGATCACGCGCGGCACCAACGACGTCCAGCAGGTGCAGATGCTCATGCTGATGGGCCTGAACTTCATGGTGGCCACACCCATCATGTGCATTGGCGGCATCTTCATGGCCCTCCGCGAGGACCTTAACCTGTCCTGGCTGGTCTGGGTTTCCGTTCCGTTGCTCGTGGTGGTCGTCGGCTACATCGTGGTCCGCCTGATGCCGCTCTTCCGTTCCATGCAGAAGAAGATCGACCGGCTCAACGGCATCCTCCGCGAGCAGATCATCGGCATTCGCGTCGTGCGGGCCTTTGTCCGCGAACCGCACGAAGCCGAGCGTTTCGGCGCGGCGAATAAGGAACTCACCGACGTTTCGCTGAAGATCGGCGCCCTGTTCGTGCTGATGTTCCCCGCGATCGGCATGATCCTGCACATCTCCACCGCGGCCGTGCTGTGGTTTGGCGGCCAGCGGGTCGACGCCGGCGAAATGCAGGTCGGCTCGCTGACGGCGTTCCTGCAGTACCTGCTGCAGATCCTGATGGCCGTCATGATGGGCACGTTCATGGCCATGATGATCCCCCGCGCCTCGGTCTGCGCTGACCGCATCGGCGAGGTGCTCGACGTCGAACCCTCCATCCATGAGACCCTCACCCCGGTGGCGCCCGCTGCAAAGGCCGGCCGCGTCGAGTTCCGGAACGTGTCCTTCGCCTATCCCGGCGCCGAAGCGCCGGTCCTCAGCGGCATCAGCTTCACCGCCGAGCCCGGCCAGACCGTGGCGATCATCGGCTCCACCGGCGCCGGCAAGACCAGCCTGCTCTCGCTGCTGCCCCGCCTCTACGACGCGGACTCGGGGGAGGTGCTGCTCGACGGCGTCCCCCTCACCCAGCTGGACCGCTCGGAGATCACGCAGCGCGTAGCCATGGTGCCGCAGCGGCCCTACCTGTTCTCCGGAACCATCGAGCACAACCTGCGCTTCGGCAGGCCCGAGGCCACGGACGAGCAGCTCTGGGACGCCCTGACCGTGGCCCAGGCAGCCGACTTTGTGCGCGAGAAGAAGGACGGACTTGGCGCACGGATATCCCAGGGCGGCACCAACGTCTCGGGCGGCCAACGCCAGCGCCTCTGCATCGCCCGGGCCCTCGTCACCGAACCCAAGGTCTTCCTGTTCGATGACTCCTTCTCCGCCCTCGACGTCGCGACAGACGCCAGGCTCCGCCGCGCCCTCAAGTCGAAGACCGCCGACGCCACCGTCATCATTGTCGGCCAGCGCGTCTCCACCATCGCCGACGCCGACCAGATCCTGGTGCTCGACAACGGACGGATCGTGGACCGCGGCACACATGAGGAACTCTTGCAGAGTTCCAGTACCTACCAGGAAATTGTCGAATCCCAGCTGACCGCGGAGGCCGTGGCATGAGCACCAACGAAAAGGTCGAACTCGAGCCCGCGGGCCCCGAATCCGGCGCAGGGTCCTCAGCCGCCGGGTCCTCCGGCGCCGGGCCGGGCGACGACTTCTACGAAGAGGAATTCACGCCCGGCGAGGCCGACGGGGGCATGTTCGGCAACCTGCCCGCGAAGAAGGCCCAGCACTTCTGGCCCTCCGCGAAACGGTTGATGGGCCTGCTCAAGCCCGAGCGGACCGGCATCATCGCCGTGCTCGCGATGGTAACGGTCGCCGTCGTCCTTAACGTTGTGGCGCCCCGGATCCTCGGCCAGGCGATGGACGTGATCTTCGGCGGAGTGGTTGGCAAGCAGCTGCCCGCCGGGGGCACGAAGGAGCAGTTCGTCGAGGGCCTGCGCGCCCAGGGCCAGGACAACTTCGCCGACATGCTGGCCAAGATGAACGTCGTCCCCGGTGCCGGCGTCGATTTCCAGCAGCTCGCGTTCCTGATCAGCGTGGTGCTGGTGATGTACTTCGTCGCGAACATCTTCCTCTGGCTGCAGGGCTATGTCCTGAACGTCCTGGTCATGCGGGTGGTCCGCCGGCTGCGCGATGACACCGAGACGAAGCTGAACCGGCTCCCGCTGAACTACTTCGACACGCGCCAGCGCGGTGACATCCTGTCCCGGGTCACGAACGACGTGGACAACATCCAGCAGGCACTGCAGCAGGCGTTCGCGCAGCTGGTGAACTCGGCGCTGACAGTGATCGGCATCGTCATCATGATGTTCATCGTGTCCTGGCAGCTGGCCCTGATTGCGCTGGTCGCGCTGCCGCTCTCGGCCGTGGCCGCCGGCATCATCGGCTCCCGCAGCCAGAAGCTCTTCGCCGCCCAGTGGAAGAACACCGGCGAGCTCAACGGCCAGATCGAGGAATCGTTCTCCGGCCACGACCTTGTCCGCGTCTTCGGCCGCGACGCCGACATGCTGGCCCGCTTCGACGAACGGAACGAAGCCCTCTACCAGGCCAGCTTCGGGGCGCAGTTCGTCTCCGGCATGATCATGCCGGTCATGCAGTTTGTCTCCTACCTCAGCTACGTCGGGATCGCCGTCGTCGGCGGCCTCCGGGTTGCCTCCGGCGGGATGAGCCTGGGGGACGCCACCGCGTTCATCCAGTACTCGCGTGAGTTCACCCAGCCGCTGGGGCAGATGGCGGGCATGGCCAACATGCTGCAGTCCGGCGTCGCCTCCGCGGAGCGGGTCTTCGAGTTCCTCGACGCCGAGGAACAGGACGCCGAGACCGCCACGGAGCAGCTGCCGGCCAAGACCGACGGCCACGTCGAGTTCCGGCACGTGACCTTCAGCTACACCCCGGACAAGCCGCTGATCGAGGACCTGTCCTTCACTGCGGAACCGGGTCACACCGTGGCGATCGTCGGCCCCACCGGTGCCGGCAAGACCACCCTGGTGAACCTTGTGATGCGCTTCTATGAACTCCAGGGCGGCAGCATCACCCTGGACGGCGTTGACATCACCCACCTGAGCCGGGCGGAACTGCGGGCCAAGGTGGGCATGGTGCTGCAGGACGCCTGGCTCTTCGGCGGGACCATCTATGACAACATCCGCTACGGCAAGCTGGACGCCACCGAGGACCAGGTGATGGAGGCGGCGAAGGCCACCTTCGTGGACCGCTTCGTCCGCGCACTCCCGGACGGCTACAACACCATCATCGACGAGGAAGGCAACAACGTCAGCGCGGGCGAGAAGCAGCTGATCACCATTGCCCGGGCCTTCGTGGCGAACCCCTCGCTGCTGATTCTGGACGAAGCCACCAGCTCGGTGGACACCCGCACCGAGGTGCTCGTCCAGAAGGCCATGGCCGCACTGCGCACCGACCGCACGAGCTTCGTGATCGCCCACCGCCTCTCCACCATCCGCGACGCCGACACCATCCTGGTGATGGAGGCCGGCCGGATCGTGGAGCAGGGCGCCCACGCCCAGCTGCTGGACCTCAAGGGGGCCTACTACCGCCTGTACATGTCCCAGTTCGCCGGCGAAGACGCGGAGACGGCCTTTTCGGAAAACACGGCAAACGACGCGACGGCGGTGCACAGTTGAGCGCCGCCGGCCGCGCCGGAGAGCACCAGCGCATCGAGGTGCAGATCCCGATGCGCTGGGGCGACATGGACGCGTACGGCCACATCAACAACGTCCAGCTCGTGCGGATTCTCGAGGAAGCCCGCATCGCGGCCTTCGGGCCGCCGCGCGGGCCGGGGCTGCCGGGGGTTGAGCCGCCGGTATCGCTCTTCAACGTGGTCCCGGAGGGGACCCTGGCGCTGATCGTGGAGCACAAGATCCGCTATGTCCGGACCCTCGAGTACCGCAACGTCCCGGCACTGGTCCAGCTGTGGATCGGCGCCGTGAAGGGTGCCAGCTTCGACATCCACTATCTGGTCCAGGACCCCGTCACCCGCGAGGACTGCGTCCGGGCCACCAGCCATCTGGCGTTCGTGGACGAGGCTACCGGGCGGGTGCTCCGGCTGACGCCGGAACAGAAGGACAGGCTGGCTCCGTACGTGGCCGTCCGCCCAGCCCCGGCCACGGAACCCGCGCACCCGGACCCCGCGCACCCGGTCCGATAGCCTCTACCTCGGTCCACCATTCGTCCCTAGAATGACAAACCCGCGGGCAGTCAGTCCGGAAGCCAAGGAGTACTAATCATGGTGAACAAACGAGCACAGATCATGGCGCACGAGCGCAGGAGGAACGCCCGGAAAAAGACCTGGAAGGAACTCTCGCCGATGGCGAAGTTCGGCACGGTTACCGCCGCCATCGTCCAGCTCTCGCTCCTGTTCGCAGCCCAGCGCGACATCTCCCACCGCCCGGCTGAACAGATCCGCGGCAGCAAGATGTTCTGGCGGCTGGCGTGCCTGCTCAACTTCATCGGCCCGGGCAGCTACTTCACGTTCGGCGTCAAGCGGACCCCGGCGGCCAAGTAGCGGGCGGGTCCGTCTCCGCGCGGAGCTACCGGCAAGTAACGATGGGACGTCCCATGATGCGGGCGCCCAGCTTAAGCCTGTAAATTGAAGGCATGACCCCAACCAAAAAGCCTGCCATGCACCGCGCCCTCGGCATCTCCAAGGAGATTGAGGACGCGGCGTGGTTTGTCTTGGGGCCAGGGCTGCACGGTAAAGCGTCGGCCCTGGACGGACGCACCAAAACCTGGTCGGTGCCCGCTGCCGCGGAGCTGCTCGACCGGCTCGAGCGCGGGGTCCCGGACCCCAAAGCTCCCATGATGACAAACTTGCGGCAAAACCTCCAGGACGCCTCCCGGGGTGCCAAGCAGCTGGCCGTCGAGCTGCTCTTCCTGCAGTCACTGCCTTTGGCGCACGAGGTGAAATCCCTCAAGGTCAAACGCGCGCGCGTCGCCGAAGCCGCCTCCTGGCTGGAGCCGCCGCTGGAACTGCCGGATGAACTGTTCGCGGGCATGACGGACCACGGCGTCATCCGCGACCGCACCGCGGAGTTCAACTGGACCATCTGGGACCACCTGAAGTGGCTTTGCCGGTTCGTGCAGCACGTCGCCCGGCGTCCGGCCGGCGCCGTCGCCGCAGCGGTCAAGGATCCGCTGGCCTTCCACCAGCTCGTTGCCGGCACGCCCGGTGACCAGCCGGCCATCCGCCGCAGCATCGAGTTCCTGGTCTGGCCCAGCTATTTCGAGCCCGTCGTGGCCGACGTCGAGCGCCAGGAAATCCGTGACGCCTTTGCCTCCCTCGTGGGCGGCGCGAAGGGCGACAGCGACGAGGACATTTCCGCCGACATCCACCGCATCCGGCTGCACCTCGACGAACAGGCCGGCCAGCGGATCGACTGGTACTCCCGGCAGCTGGTCAGCCAGTGGCGCAAGGTGGGCGACCCCGGGCGGCGGGCCTGGCTGCTGCGCACCCACCACGACAACGCCGAACTCCTCGGCAGCTGGCAATCCGAAGAGCGGGTGACTCTCGACGTCGAGCACCTCCGCCTGCTGGATCCCGGCGTCACCGCCGGGCTGGTCCAGCACGCCGTGGATGAGGACTACAAGCACCTCGGCTACGTGGAGCGCGAGGACACGAAGACCGCAGTCTTCGCCTTCCTGACCGTGATGAAGCCCGGCGACCTGGCCCTGTACCAGAGCGCCGGCACTGTCCGGGTGGGGGTGGTCCTCGGCGAGCCCGAACACCACGAGGCCAACCGCCGGCTGCGCCGGAAGGTCCGCTGGTTCGACGAAACCCACAGCATGACCGAACTGCCCCGCCACGTGCAGCGCCAGCTGGCCACCTCCGGCATCGTCGTGGACATCACGCGCGTCATCCAGGCCCTGGAGGCCCTCCTTCCCGCCGAAGCGGAAGCCGAGACGGACGAAGGAACCGAGCCGGCCGCCGTCGTCGAACCTGTCTGTGAGGGGTTCCGCCCGTTGACGCCGGAATTCGCCGCGTCGATGCACATGGACCTTGAGCCGCTGCAGGAAATCGCCGAACTGCTGGAGGAGAACCGCCAGCTGGTGCTCTACGGCCCGCCCGGTACCGGCAAGACGTACCTGGCCAAGCACCTGGCCGCGCAGCTCGCCGGGGACACCACCGACGAACGGGTCAAGCTGGTGCAGTTCCACCCCTCGTACGCTTATGAGGATTTCTTCGAGGGCTTCCGTCCGGACAAGACGGAGGAAGGCCAGGTGTCCTTCAAACTCGTGGCGGGGCCGCTGCGCCGGATCGCCGAAGAGGCCGCCAAACCGGGGAACGAGAGCAAGCCGTACTTCCTGATCATCGATGAGATGAACCGGGCCAACCTTGCAAAGGTCTTCGGCGAGCTGTATTTCCTGCTTGAATACCGCGACGACCGGATCTACCTGCAGTACAGCCCCAACGAGCCCTTCACACTGCCGGACAACCTCTACATCATCGGCACCATGAACACCGCGGACCGGTCCATCGCGATGATGGATGCGGCCATCCGCCGCCGCTTCTCCTTCATCGAGCTCCACCCCAAGACAGAACCGGTGAAGGGATCGCTGCTGCGGTTCCTGCAGGCCCGGGAGCTGGACACGACGCCGGCCCTGCTGATGGACGCGCTCAACGATGCCATCGATGAATGGGACCGGGACCTGATGATCGGTCCGTCCTACTTCATGAAGCCGTCCGCGCAGACGCCCAAGGGCCTGCACCGGATCTGGAAGTACGAGCTGATGCCGCTGCTGGAGGAGCATTACCACGGCCAGCTGAACCGCGCGCAGCTGGAGGAGCGGTTCGGGCTGGACCAGCTGCTTGACCGCCTTGCGCGCGTCTAGCAGGCCGGGGCCGGCCAGCCGCACGGCGCCGGGCTCCAAGCCGGTCCGCCGGATAGTCCTCGACGAGCTGTCCCGGGGCGTCGTTGAACGGCTTGACCCTGCCAGCGCGGCGTACGTCAATGGCAGCGGCCTGGCGAATGCCTCGCCTATGGGCATGGGTTTGTTCCGGATCGAGCCTGTCGGGAAGGTCGGCTCGGTGCGCACCCCGTCGGTGCAGCTCGAGGTACGGCCCAAGGAACGGCTTGGCCTGGACCGGCTCCTGTTCCTGCTCGGCTACGCCGGGGACCAGGGCTTCCGGGAGGATTGCGTGGCCGCTGTCGAGGAAGCGGACCTGTGGAGCGCACTGGCCGAGTCGCTGGCCCAGCTTGCGGACCGGGCGCTCAGCCGCGGCGTGCTGCAGGGCTACCTGAATGTGGAGGAATCCCTCCGGACTGTCAAAGGCCGGATTCGGATCTCGGACCAGATTTCACGACGGCCCGGCATGCTGGTGCCCCTCG
The DNA here is from genome assembly GCF_020532825.1 of Arthrobacter sp. SO3. Taxonomy (GTDB): domain Bacteria; phylum Actinomycetota; class Actinomycetes; order Actinomycetales; family Micrococcaceae; genus Arthrobacter. The sequence goes on along the minus strand of NZ_MQTS01000015.1, from coordinate 31,412 downwards.
AAGTTTCTTATGACGAGTTCACCGAAGACATTGCGGAGAACCGCATCCTGCGGGCGGCGCTGGAACGGATGTCCCAAGTCCCGGAGGTGCGGCCGGAAATGCTGAGCCGGCTCCGCCAGCTCAAGGGCAAGCTCGCGGCAGTGACCAGGCTGCAGTCCGGCGCACCCCTGCCGGTGTGGCGCGCCAGCCGGATGAACACCCGTTACCAGGCGGCACTGCGGCTCGCCGAGCTGATCCTGCGCCATGCTTCGGCGGAGGCCGGCGACGGCACGCAGCAGTCGGCGTCGTTTGTGGTGGACATGTCCACGGTGTTCGAGGACTTCGTCGGGACGGCACTCCGCGAGGCCATGGCGGCATACCCGGGGGAGATGCGGCTGCGCTACAACGCCCTGCTCAATGAGGCCGTCCGCGATTCGGACCGGATCGTGGTGCAGCCAGGAGCGGTCCATCTGCTGGGAGGCAGGCCGGTGATGGTTTACGACGCGAAGTACCAGGCCGCGGCCGACACCGGGGCGTCACTGTCGGGGGACCACTACCGGATGCTCGCGTATTGCACCTCGTTGCGGGTTCCGACGGCATGGCTGGTATATCCTGGCGCGGGCGAGATCAAACTGCGCCGGATCCTCAACACTGACATCGACGTGGTGGAGTTCCCGCTGGACCTGTCGAAGCCGCCAGCGGAAATCCTGGCCTCTGTGGCGGATCTCGCGCAACAGTCCTGGGGCGAAGTTGTGCGTCAGGCGACCATCAACCGCTGACGCGCTCCCTGGAGCCGCAGTCAGCTGGCGTGCTGTTCCACCGAAACGGACAACAGGTGGCTCAGGAGGGCCTTTTCCGGCTGGCCTGGGTTGTTGGCGACATGCCAGCGCAGCTTCTCCCGCACGGGGGCTTCGTCGGGCGTGGTGTCGGCGAGAATCGCGTCAATGATCGCGGACACCTGCCGACGCAGCGGGCCAAGGTCATGCTCGCCGTCTGTGGACCGTCGGCAATCCTGGGCCCAGGAATCCTGGGAGGACTTCGGTGTCCGAACTGTGTTCAGCGACGCGGTGGACTTCAGCAAGTGCGGCATCTGGCGCTCTCCCGTGGTGAATTAAAACGGTAAGTGCGGACCCGGTAGGGTCCTTGTCCCCAGATTCGGATATTACCCGAGACAAACCGGTCTGTCCTGGTAGCTCCGAGGTATTTTCTTGATGTCGCGAGAACGACTTCCGGAAGCTGCGAGGAGACCGGCTAGGCCGCTGTTCCCCGCAGGAACTCATCCAGCTGCTTTTCCAGCGCCGAGAGATCCTTGAGTTCGCACTCCCAGACGGTGAGGACTTCCCAGCCTGAGCGCTCAAGCTGACGGCGTTGTTCGGCGTCGCGGTTCCGCGTCCGGGTGCGCTTGGTTTCCCAGAACTCCGCATTGGCCTTGGGCGCGTGCTGCCCGACCCTGCAGTCATGGAAATGCCAGAAGCAGCCGTTGACGAAGATGACTTTGTGGCGGCCGGCAAAGACCAGATCCGGGTTGCCGGGGAGCCGTCCCCCGCTGGCGGTGCCGTGCAGCCGGTAGCGGTAGCCCTTGGCGTGGAGCAACTTTCGGACCAGCAGTTCGGGCTTGGTGTTCTTCCCGCGGATGCGTGACATGTTCCAGCTGCGCCGCTCGGGTGTCAGCTTGTCCGCCATGGATTAAGTCTAGGCGGCCGTCCGGGACCCGGCGGTGGTCAGCCGATGGCCCGATGGCGGAGGCCGGCGCGGACGGCGGCGTCGGCCCGATAACCGGTCAGCCGGCGGTAGCCTCCGATTGCCGCCGTCGAACGGCTGCTAGATCTCCCGCTCAGGGTGCTCGCCGAATTGGAAGTGGCGCCCGCTGACGGAGGTGGGCGCGATCTCGACGTAGAAGTCCTTCAGGGTGGGCACCCACGGCTTGAGACCCAGGGCCTCTGCCGCTGCGATATCTGCAGACTGTTCCAGCACCCGGGCCGTGCCCCGCAGGACGATCGACCAGGCTTCGTCAGAGAGAATGCCGTCCGTTTCGAATAACACCTTGGAATTGATGGTCAGTTCAGCGAGTTTGTTGCCGGGGGCAGTCCGGAGGTAAAGCTTCCTGCCGCTCACGGCATAGTTCACCGGGAAGATATCGGGTTCGCCGCCCACGATGACCACGAGTCTGCCGTGCTTGGTGCCTTCAATCAGCTTCCAGCTCTGATCGTCATCGAGGATGAGGATGGGGTTCTCGTCTGCATGTTCGAACATCATGGGTTCATTGTTCTGGCCTAGGTAGAAAAATGCCAGAGGCTGGGACGGGAAAGTCGATCTGAGTCGGTGTGAGGGGGAGTATTTGCGGCGAAGCGGTTAGGCCGCGGCGAATTGTCAGACCTCGTCCGTAGGCTGATGCCGTTCGCCTTGAATCAGCTGCTCTGGATTCTCTGGCGTTGCCGGCCGCGGTGCAGGCTGATCCGCGCCTTCAGTGAGGCGGACCCGCCGCCCACGTGGTTTGGGAAGTGGGACGCCCGGGTGGTCAATCGAGCGCCTGTGGATAACTTGGATGTCCAAAATGTGATGTCAGTTACCCTTAAGTCATTGTTTGGCTTCAGGCGTCTTGATTTCTATCGGGGGGAATAGCTGACCATGACATCTCGCACTCCAACTTTCGTCCGCCGCAGACGCATTTGCGCAGCCATGGTCGCTCTGTCCCTGTTTCCGGTCACCGCCTGCACCGGTGGGGGAACAACGCCGGGCGCAACGGCCGCATCCGCGTCCTTGAGTCCGACGGCGTCGCCGACACCTACCGCCACCCCTTCGCCAACGGCCAGTTACAAGCCGGCCGATGCCTCGGGCAGGGCGGAGAACGTGCCGGTCCCCGTTCTGCCGGACGCTGCGAAGGCCGAGACGAAGGAAGGGTTAGAGGCATTTGCGCGGTACTGGTTCAGCCAATTGAACTACGCCTATGAAACGGGCGACGTGTCGCGGCTTTCGGAAGTCACGAGTCCCGCTTGTCGAGCATGTGATCGCGCGAAAACAGTCATCACCGGTTGGCATGAGGGTGGTCGGTGGCTGGTTGGCGGCAGGACTGAAACGCCATCGGTCAGTACGACGTTCAAAGTGGCGCCGGATGGGAACTACCAGGTCGCAATTCAAGTTTCGCAAGTTTCCATCTCCTATTACAACGCGGATGGAACACTGCACCAAGCTGACAAAAAGCCTGAAGATACGGGCAATCTCATGCTTGCGGTTTTCCGCGATGGTTCCTGGTATGTAAACAACATCCAGCCAATAGTCGGCTAGCCAAAGTGAAGTCATCTTGGTGGTTCCGAGTAATTTGGGCGGCGGCAATAACCATGGTCCTGGCAGGACAGCCGTTGCCCGCGCTTGGCGGCAGCGACACGCCACCTATAACCGGTGACTGGGGCGAAGATACGGTTGATGTCGGTGGATGGACGATTGACGCAGACACAGGCCGTTTCATCTGGGCTGAGCCCGGGACCGTAGCTTCCGACCCCTACCAATACAAGTACGAGCTGCAGTGCCATTTGGGCGGCGGTGACTTCGACACAAAGTGCCTGGCCGTCCTCGTAGACTGCAAGAACGGCCCCGACGGCAAGGACGGAATTCCGGTCGTGTGGCTGAAGGCCCCGGCAGGCGTGCCGAATCCAACGTGGAGCTTTCACTCCGGGCCCACGTGTCTTTTCGATCCCAAGCCAGAGGATTTGCTGCCCAGGATCGCCGCCATGATCCAAACGGAGTTCCAGAGGCTGCCCATCGCTGCAGGATCCGTCACGGCCCAGCCGAGCCCACACACTCTGCGCGGCGCCGAGACCAACTTCTTCGCGGCCGCGGCGGAGCAGCAATTCGACATCACCCTACTGGCGCAGAAAGTGCACGTCGTGGCCAGGCCCGTCCAGTACACCTGGAATTACGGCGATGGAACCTCGCTGGGGCCGCAGACCGCGGCCGGTGGATCCCTCCCGCAGGAGCGCTGGGGCGAAAAGACAGCCACCAGCCACATCTACACCCAGACCGGAGACTTCCCGGTGGTACTGACGACACATTTCCGGGGGACATACTCCGTCAACGGCGGCCCGCCGTTGCCCATCCCGGGCCAGGGGCAGTTCAGTTCACCGCCGCAGACCGTAAGCGTCTGGCGCTCCATCACCCGAAACTACGCTGACGACTGCCTCCGCAACCCGCAAGGCCAAGGGTGCCCCGGCGTCGTGCCGCCTGCTCCCTAGCCTCGGGACCAACACGTGTCGCGTCGCTAATGGCACGGCGCTCAGGCTCGCAGCTCCCGGTCGACCCGTTCCATCCGCGCGCTCACCAGCTGACAGCGTGGGTCGTGGGGTCCCAGGAGTGCGGCTGCAGTCGCTGCGGCAGCCGTATCCGAGGAGCCCATGTCGCTGGTGCACCACTGCAGCATCAACCGGGCGTCACCGCTGGTCCGGACGCTGGCACCGACGGCTTCATTCAGCTCATCGCGCATGAACCCGATGGCGAGGTTGCTTGAACGGTTGAGGAGCTTGGCCGGGTAGGCCGCAAAGGCCTCCGCCACCCGGCCGTCGCGCAGGTGGCCGGCCACGATAGAGGCATCCGTCACCACCCTGACGGCGGAGGAGAAGCGGTAGGGGTTGGCTTCCACCACATTGCCCAGGATGCTGCGTACCCGGTGCATCTCGGTCCGGATGGCTGCAGCGGTGCCCGCGTCGCCATGGATCTCGTAGGCCAGTTCATCGGCGCTCCATCCCTGGGTACGGGAGGCCAGCAGGGCCAGAATCTCGGCGCGGCGCAGCGTCAGCGGGCGGCGGGCGCCGCCGTCGAGCGCCGCAGCTGGCGCATCCCCCAGCAACTGCAGCACCAGCTGCGACCGGGCACCGGCGTCGGAACGCCCACCAGCGAACCCTCCGGTGCTCCCGGTCCTGCCGCCGGCGCCGACGGGAGGGGGCACGGACTTCAACAGCTCCTCAGCCAGCCGCACGCCACAGCGCACCAGGCGAAGGCTGTCTGGCGTGACTGATTCGTATGGGCCGGAAACGTCCAGGACGCCAACGACTTCGCCCGTCAATGGGTCCCGGATCGGGGACGCCGTGCAGGCCCAATCGTGGTGCGTCCGCACGAGGTGTTCGGCGGAGAACAGCTGCGCCGGGGCTCCCGTCACCAGTGCCTCGCTAATAGCGTTGGTACCGACCCCGGATTCGGACCAGTCGGCGCCCTCCACGAACTCCAGCGAGTCAGCGAGTTTCAGGGCCTGCTTGCTGCCGACGCGCCACAGCACTTCGCCCTGATGATCGGTCACGATCAGCAGGTGGCGCCCGGTTGCGGTCTCATCGGCCAGCAATTGCGAGAGCGCGGGCATCACGGCGGCCAGCCTGTGGCCGGCACTGAGCGAGCGCGCCTCGGAGACTTCGTGCCGGTGCACCGGGCGGTGCTGGTCCGGATTGATGCCTAAAGCCAGGGAGCGCTGCCAGGACTTGACGAGGGACGGCGACAAGTGCGGACTTGGTGTGCCCGAAACTGTGGCCTCGTGCGCCTTCCGGAGGGCCCGTGCGTACTCCGCCGGCGCAGAAAACCTCAGGTCCGAGAGCTGCGTGAGGGATCGACTGCCCGGCCGCATGCTCATAGTCCCAACTCGCCCTCGAATCGTCGCACCCGGCCAGCTACGCCAGCCCCCGCCCGGCGGTAAGCGCGGGCCAAGGGCCGGAGAGCTCTGTGTAACCCGATTGTAACCCCCGGAGACTTTTACTTGTGAGGCAGGTCACTGCGTGGCCCAGATGCCATGCGACGGGACCGGCCCACAGTTGGCAAAGGAAAGAGGAAACATGCCTGAGACTCCAAACGGCGTGGTCGAGGAGTGGCTGGCGCAGTTCGATGAGGCGCTGCGCAGCCGCAACACCGACGACGTGCTTGAACTATTCGACGACGATTCGTACTGGCGCGACTTCGTCTCCTTCACGTGGAACCTCAAGACGCTGGAAGGCAAAGAGGACATCCGGCGCATGCTGGATGCGACCCTGGATGACGTGCAGCCCAGCAACTGGACCCTCGCCGAGGACGCCACCGGGGACGCCGCCAACGCCGAGGCCTGGGTGAATTTCGAAACCGCCCAGGCCCGGGGTTACGCTCATCTGCGCCTTCGGAACGGCAAATGCTGGACCCTGCTCACCACCATGCAGGAGCTCAAGGGCTTCGAGGAAAAGAAGGGCGTCAACCGGGAGAAAGGCGTCGCCCACGAGATCACCAAGGGCCGCAAGTCGTGGCTGGAACTGAAGGAAGAGCAGGAAGCCCGGCTCGGCTACGAAGACCAGCCCTACACCGTCATCATCGGCGGCGGCCAGGGCGGAATCGGGTTGGGGGCGCGGCTGCGCCGGCTCGGCGTGCCCACCATCATCATCGAAAAGAACGACCGTCCGGGTGACTCCTGGCGGAACCGCTACAAGTCCCTCCACCTGCACGATCCGGTCTGGTACGACCACCTGCCCTACATCAAGTTCCCCGACGACTGGCCGGTTTTCGCGGCGAAGGACAAGATCGGCGACTGGCTGGAGAACTACACGCGGATCATGGAACTGAATTACTGGTCCAAGACCGAATGCACCAACGCCCGCTTCGACGAATCCTCGCAGGAGTGGGTCGTTGAGGTGGTGCGCGACGGCGAACCGGTCACCTTGCGTCCCAAGCAGCTCGTCTTCGCCCTGGGCGTCTCGGGGTACCCCAGCGTCCCCACGTTTGACGGCGCCGAGTCCTTCCTCGGGGAGCAGTACCACTCGTCCAAGCACCCGGGCGGAGGGGACTGGACCGGGAAGAAGGCCGTGGTCATCGGCTCCAACAACTCGGCCCACGATATCTGCGCGGACCTCTGGGAACACGGCGCGGACGTCACCATGGTCCAGCGGTCCTCCACGCATATCGCCCGGAGCGAATCCCTCATGGACCTGGCCCTCGGCGGTCTCTACTCCGAGAAGGCGCTCGCCAACGGCGTCACCACGGAGAAGGCCGATCTGCTGTTCGCCTCGCTGCCGTACCGGATTCTGCCCGAAGCCCAGATCCCGGTCTATGCGGAGATGGCCGAGCGGGATGCCGAGTTCTACTCCCAGCTGGAGGCCGCCGGCTTTGACCTGGACTTCGGCGTTGACGGCTCCGGGCTGTTCCTCAAGTACCTGCGGCGCGGCTCCGGCTATTACATCGACGTCGGCGCCTCGCAGCTGATCATCGACGGCCGGGTCAAGCTCGCCAACGGCGAGGTCGGCAAGATCACCGGGAACGCCGTCGTGATGGCCAACGGGGCGGAGCTGGAGGCGGACGCCATCATCTACGCCACCGGCTACGGGTCCATGAACGGCTGGCTGGCCGATCTGGTCTCACCCGAGGTGGCAGACGCCGTCGGGAAGTGCTGGGGCTTTGGCTCCGACACTCCCAAGGATCCGGGGCCGTGGGAAGGGGAACTGCGCAACATGTGGAAGCCCACCAACGTGGACAACCTGTGGATCCACGGCGGCAATCTGCACCAGAGCCGCCATTACTCCAACTATCTGGCGCTGCAGCTCAAGGCCAGGATGGAGGGGCTGCCGACGCCGGTCTTCGAACGTCAGCCCACGCACCACACTCGCTGAGCCGGACGGGCCGTGACAATCACCCTCCCGGGAACCACACTGGGGGTGACGGCCACCGTTGTGATAATCCAACGACATGCCGTGGATGCGCCCGACCGGGCGCATCCACGGCCCATAATGCGAAGGACAAACACCATGAAAGCAGCACGATTCCATGCCCGTGAGGTCCTCCGGATCGAAGACATTCCAGAGCCGGAGCTGCGCCCCGGAGCAGTGAAGATCGCCGTCGCCTGGTGCGGGATCTGCGGGACTGACCTCCATGAATTCCTGGAAGGGCCGATCTTCACCCCGCCGCCCGGCCACCCCCACCCGATTTCCCACGAGGAAGCCCCGGTCACCCTGGGGCACGAATTTTCCGGCACCATCGAGGAACTGGGGGAGGGTGTGACCGGGCTCGCCGTCGGAGACAGCGTGGTGGTGGAACCCTATATCGTCTGCAACGAATGCGGCCCGTGCCTCAGCGGCCACTACAACCTGTGCACCAAACTCGGCTTCATCGGCTTGGCGGGCGGCGGCGGAGGCCTGAGCGAGAAGGTCGTCGTCGACACCCGGTGGGTCCACCCCGTCGGCGACATCCCGCTGGACGAAGCCGCCCTCATCGAACCCCTCGCCGTGGCCTATCACGCCGTCGGCCGGAGCGACGTCAAAGCCGGGGACGTCGCCGTCGTCGGCGGTGCCGGCCCCATTGGTCTGCTGACCGCGGCCGTCCTCAAGGGCCTCGGCGTCACCACGATCGTCACCGAGCTGTCGACGGCCCGGAAGGACAAAGCGGTGTCCTCGGGAGTCGCGGACCATGTGCTGGACCCGAGCTCCGATGACGTCAAGGCGCGGGTGCTGGAACTGACCGCGGGCTTGGGGGCAGATGCAGCCTTTGAATGTGCCGGCGTGAATGCCGTGCTGGACACCATGCTCGACGTCGTGAAACCGGCCGGCGTCGTGGTCAACGTCTCGATCTGGGGACATCCGGCCACCGTCGACATGCAAAAAGTCGTCCTGAAGGAAATCGACCTCCGCGGCACCATCGCCTACTGCGGCGATCATCCGGCCGCGATCAAGCTCGTCCAGGAAGGGAAAGTCGATCTGAAGCCCTTCATCACCGGAAGAATCGCCCTGGATGACCTGGTGGACAAGGGCTTCGACACCCTGATCAACCACAACGACACCGCCGTGAAAATCATCGTCCACCCGTAGTGATCCGAGTCTCATCAGGAATAGTTGCAGGCGCCGCGCAGTTGCCGCCAGAGAACCCAATCCCTTGTGAAAGGAACTGCGCATGCTGTTTTCCCCGATGACTCTCGGCGAGCTGGAACTGCCCAACCGACTCGTGATGGCGCCGCTGACCCGCGTCCGCTCCGGCAGGGAAGGCGTTCCCGGCCCGCTCGTTGTCGAGCACTACCGCCAGCGTGCTTCGCTCGGACTGATCGTCAGTGAGGGCACGTATCCCAGCCGGGCCGGCCGGGGGTTCCCGGGCCAGCCCGGCCTGGTGACCGAGGAACAGCTCACGGGCTGGGCCAACGTCACCTCCGCCGTGCACGCCGAGGGCGGCCGGATCTTCGCCCAGGTCATGCACGCCGGCCGCGTCACCCACGAAGACACCACCGGCGGGTACGAAGTGGTCGCTCCCAGCGCCATCGCGATCGACGGCGAAACCCGCACCTACGAGGGCAAGCAGGCGTTCCCCGTTCCGCGGGCCCTGACCACGGACGAACTGCCGGGCATCGTCCAGGAGTTCGTGACCGCGTCCCGCAATGCGATCGGTGCCGGGTTCGACGGCGTCGAGCTGCACTCCGCCAACGGTTACCTGCTGCACGAATTCCTCGCCCCGTCCGCCAACCAGCGCGACGACATCTACGGCGGCTCGCCGGAGAACCGTGCCCGCTTCGTCATCGAAGTGACCCGGGCCGTGGTGGATGCCATTGGCGCCGACCGCGTCGGTATCCGGATCTCCCCGGAACACAATGTCCAGGGAGCCCTGGAGCTCGACGCAGCCGACGTCCGGGAAACCTACGGCATCCTGGTGGACGCCCTGGCGCCCCTGCAGCTTGCCTACCTGAGCGTCCTGCACAAGGAACCCGCCACCAGCGAGTTGGTGCGGGATCTGCGCACCCGCTTCGGCGGAACCTTCCTGCTGAACTCGGGCTTCGGCGTCATCACCACCCGTGAGGAAGCCAAGGCACTGGTCGCAGATGGCCACGCTGACGCCGTCGTCGTGGGACGCCCGGCCATCGCCAACCCGGACCTGGTCCGCCGCTGGAGTGAGGGACTTCCGGTCAACCAGCCGGATCCGTCCACGTTTTACACCGACGGCGCCGAGGGCTACACGGACTACCCGGCCTACCAGAACTAGGTTCCCGGCGGTAACTCTGCCGCCACCAGGCACCGGGGACCCGGAACCTCCCGCAGCACCCCCACCACCCGCGCGGCTGGACATGTCCCCCTGCGGGCGCGAACAGTGGACAGATTGCCATTCTGTCCACTGTTCGCTTTTAACAATGAGCATGTCCCGCGGGTATGTGAGCCAGGAATGAGCATGTCCCCCGGGCGGGTGAGCCAGGAATGAGCATGTCCCGCGGGTGGGGGCGGCAGGGATGAGCAGGTCGCGAGCGCGTCTCCGGAAGACTCCTGCTTTGGCCGGTCCTATAGGATTTGATCATGCAACCAGCTCCGCCAGGCAACCGTGCTGAGGTCCGCACCAAAGGCCGTACCATCAGCCGCCAGGTCCTCGCTGATCACGTGTACGAAGAACTTTTAGCGTCACTCATGGACGGCCGGCTCGAACCCGGGGCCGTGGTGAGCATCGACGGCACCGCCAGGGAACTCGATGTGTCGCCGACGCCGGTCCGGGAAGCGCTCGCACGCCTGGAGCACACCGGCATGGTGCGCCGCGTGGCACTCAAGGGCTACCGGGTCGCGCCGGTCTTCACCCGGGAAGACTTTGCCGAGCTCATGGAGGCGCGCCTGGCAATCGAACCCGTTAACGCCCGCCTCGCGTGCGCCCGGGTGACGTCAGAGCACCTCGCCGAGCTGGACCGGGCCGTCGCCGATCTCAAGACAGCGCCGCGGGGTCCGTCGTTTGCCGAATACCGCGACTATCTGGAAGCGGATGAGAGGTTCCACCGGCTGATTGCGGAACAGACCGGCAACCAGTTCATGGTCGCCGCCTACGCCGCCCTCGGGGGACAGGTCCAGCGCTTCCGGCTCTTCGGGGGAGTGGGGATCACCGACGCCGAGTATGCCATCGCAGAGCACCAGTCCGTCCTGGACGCATTCGCCACGGGTGACCCGGAGATGGCCGCAGCTGCGATGGCAGACCACGTGAAGAAGGTGCGTGGCCGCGCCATCGCCGACGCTCCGGCAGGCTGACCAGCGCCCTAGTATCCGGCTGACCCAAGCCCGAACCCGAGGTTCGGGGCAGAGGTCCCGGCCCAAGGTCCGCCGCAGTCCCAGAGAAGAGCCCCTTCGAGATTCTCAGGGGGAACACTACCGCGGCCGGATGATCCCCTATAGGATCTTCGATTACTGCCGAAAACCCCGGATGTGATCTTGACAACACTCTGCAGATAGTAAATCCTATAGGAAACAGGATTCCACGAAGGAGTGAACCCCATGGCGTACACAGCCGAAAACTGGCCGATCACCGCAGCGCTGCTGCAGTTCCCCGGCATCGACGCCGTCGGAACTCGGATCAATGACGCTCCCGCCGCGGCCTGGGCCGAGGTCCTCACCGAGGTCAAGGATGCAGGTTTCGCCAATGCGGACCTCACCGACAGCTGGGTCCGTCCCGGAGACCTGAGCCCCGCCCGCCTCGCCGAGTTCAAGCAGACCGCTGGCAATGTCGGCATCGGCATCCCCGTCATCTCCGCGATCCGCCGCAGCGTGATCGAGGAGCGGAACTGGGAAGAGAACCTGGCCTACAGCCACCGCACGATCGACGCCGCCGCCGAGCTCGGCTGCGAAGTGGTCTCCTTCGGACTGCACCAGGCGATCACCCCCGAACAGCAGAAACAGCTCTGGTTCTGGACCGTCGAGGGACACAAGGACCCGGTGGGGGACAAGGAAACCTGGGGCAAGGCCGTCACCCGACTCCGCGAACTGGGCCGGCACGCCGCGGAGTCCGGCATCCTGCTCTCGCTCGAAATGTACGAGGACACCTACCTGGGCACCGCGGATTCGTCCGTCCAGCTCGTCCAGGACATCGGACTGGACAACGTCGGCCTGAACCCCGATCTCGGCAACCTGATCCGGGTGCACCGCCCGATCGAGGACTGGCGCGAGATGGTCGCCAAGACCCTCCCGTACTCCAACTACTGGCACATGAAGAACTACATCCGCGATGAGGACGTGGCCCGTGACAGCTATGTCGCGATGCCCGCACCGATGGAAAGCGGCCTGATCAACTACCGCGAGGCCTTCCGGATCGCCCTGTCCGTCGGTTTCCAGGGCATCCTGTGCACCGAGCACTACGGCGGCGACGGACTCAGCGTCACGGCCAGCAACCAGGACTACCTCCGCCGCCGGATCCTGCCCAAGACCGACGGCTATGCCCTCGGCCAGAGCCAGGTCGCACAAGGCCGGCAGAAGCCGGCCGCCGCGGCACTCGCCGGCGTCTGACCCGGCGCCTGGCACCAGCGCCTGGCACCAGCGCCTGGTGCGGCCGTCTAGCCATTTGGGGGCGGCCGCACCACACCCCAGCTGCACCCCAGAAATACTCCTCCAACACGGATTCAATGAGGAACCATGACCCAGATCTTCGACAACCCCGCTGACTTTGCGGATGAAGCGTTGGACGGCTTTGTGGCAGCCAACCGCGGGTACGTAGCCCGCGTGGACGGCGGCGTCGTCCGCTCCACCGAGGTTCCGGCCGGGCAGGTGGCCCTGGTGGTCGGCGGCGGGTCCGGCCACTATCCGGCCTTCGCCGGACTCGTGGGACCCGGACTTGCCGCGGCCTCCGCCTGCGGCAACATGTTCGCTTCGCCCGCCGCCGGCCAGGTCTACCGGGTGGCCCGGGCCGCCAGCTCCGGGGGAGGCGTGCTGCTGAGCTACGGCAACTACGCGGGGGACGTCCTGCACTTCGGCCAGGCCCAGCTCCGCCTCAACGCCGAAGGCATCGAAACCCGCACCGTCCTCGTCACGGACGACATCGCCAGTGCCCCGCTCGACCAGATCGAAAAGCGCCGCGGGATCGCCGGGGATCTGACGGTCTTCAAAATCGCCGGCGCCGCCGCCGAGGCCGGGCTGGACCTGGACGACGTCGAACGCCTCGCCATCCGGACGAACTACCGCACCCGTTCCCTCGGCGTGGCGTTCGACGGATGCACCCTGCCGGGCGCCGACGCCCCGCTGTTTTCCGTCCCCGCGGGACAGATGTCCCTGGGTCTCGGGATCCACGGCGAACCGGGCATCTCCGAGCACCCGATGCCCACCGCCTCCGAACTCGCCGAACTGCTGGTCACCAGACTCCTCGCCGACAAACCCCACGACGCCGGCAGCCGCGTCGTGGCGATCGTCAACGGCCTCGGCACGGTCAAGTACGACGAGCTGTTCCTGCTCTTCGGGAAAATCGAAAAGCTTCTCCTCACGGCTGGACTGACCGTGGTGGAACCGGAATGCGGCGAACTCGTCACCAGCCTGGACATGTCCGGACTCTCCCTGACCCTGCTCTGGCTGGACGACGAACTTGAGCAGTACTGGGCGGCCCCGGCCGACACCCCCGCGTTCCGCAAGGGCAGCATGGCACCGCGTGCCGCGCGTCAGCTGGCCGCGGCGGACGCGGAAGTGACTTCCGACGTCGAACCCCCCAGCACGGCCGCGGCAGAGCTCGGACGGCGGGCCGCCGCCATCCTCCGTCAGGTGCGGGACGTCGTCGTCGAGCACGAGGCCGAGCTGGGCCGGCTGGACGCCATCGCCGGCGACGGCGACCACGGCATCGGGATGCGCCGCGGCGTGGACGCGGCGGTCGCAGCCGCCGAGCAGGCGGCCGCGGACGACGGCGGCGCCTCCGCCGCGCGCGTCCTGACCTCCGCCGGGGAGGCCTGGAGCGAACGCGCCGGCGGAACCTCCGGCGCCCTCTGGGGATCCGCGGTCATCGCTGCGGGGCTTTCGCTGGGAAACCGTGACAGCTACAGCGGCGAGGACGCAGCGGCCGTGATCACCGCCTTCGTCGGTGCGATCACTGAACTTGGCAAGGCTGAGCCGGGGGACAAAACCATGGTGGACGCCCTGCTACCCTTCCGGGACACGTTCCTCACGGCGTTCGACGGCGGCGCGTCCGTCGCCGAAGCGCTCGCCGCAGCCGCCACCGTCGCCCGGGCCGCTGCCGACGACACTGCGAAGCTCCGGCCCCTCAAGGGACGCGCCCGGCCGCTCGCAGAAAAGAGCCTCGGCCACCCCGACCCGGGAGCGATTTCGTTCGCCCTCATCGCAGCAAGGATTTCTGCACACACCGACAGCCGGCTCGCTCACCCCGAACCGGCCCAGCAAGGAGTACAGGCATGAGCACAGCAGCAGGCTGGCGCGTGGTCGTCGGAAACGACGAAGCCGGCGTCGAATACAAGAACGCCCTCAAGGCACTGCTCGAAGCGGATCCCCGCGTCGCGTCCGTGCAGGACATCGGGGTCGGCGCCAATGACTCCACTGCGTACCCGCACGTCGCCGTCGAGGCCGCCCGGATAGTGGCCGAGGGCGGCGCCGACCGGGCCCTGCTGATCTGCGGCACCGGCCTGGGCGTCGCCATCGCGGCCAACAAAGTCCCCGGCATCCGCGCCGTCACCGCGCACGACAGCTACTCGGTGGAACGGTCCGTGCTCAGCAACAACGCCCAGGTCCTCACGCTCGGACAGCGCGTCATCGGCCTGGAACTCGCCAAGAAACTCGTCGGCGAATGGCTCGGCCACCGCTTCGACGAAACCTCTTCCTCCGCCGCCAAGGTGGACGCCATCTGCTCCTACGAGCCCGACTACACGAAGGCAGTCTGACCATGACCGAATCAGCAAACACCGCAGCCGCCCTTAACGCCGCCCGCAGGATCGCCGTCGTCGGCTCCGGCTACATGGGCGGCGGGATCGCCCAGGTCCTGGCGCTCGGCGGCGCCCGGGTGGCCCTGGCCGATGTGTCGGCCGAAGTGGCGCAAAAGAACTACGAGCGGCTGCTGGCCGAATCCGACGAATTCGTCGCCGCCGGGCTGTTCCCGGCCGGCTCCACTGCCGTCCTGAAAGAGAACCTCTGGGCCGCCCGGGACATCGAGGAAGCAGTGGCTGACGCCGACTTCATCGAGGAAGCCGTCCCCGAGATCATCGCGATCAAGCACCAGACGCTGGCGCGGATCAGCGCCGCCGCCCGCCCGGACGCCATCATCGGGTCCAACACCTCCACGATCTCCATCGCTGAGCTTTCCGAGCCCGTCACCAACCCGGAGCGGTTCCTGGGCGTGCACTTCTCCAACCCCTCGCCGTTCATCCCCGGCGTGGAGATCATCCCTCACGCCGGCACCTCGGCAGCCACGATCGGCGCAGTCCGCGACCTGGTCCACGCCGCCGGCAAGCAGACCGCCGTCGTCAAAGACGTCACCGGCTTCGTCCTCAACCGCCTCCAGTACGCCCTGTTCCACGAGGCCGCCCAGCTGGTGGAGCAGGAGATCGCGACGGCGGAGGATATCGACACCCTGGTCCGCACCACGTTCGGCTTCCGGCTGCCGTTCTTTGGACCGTTCGCCATCGCCGATATGGCCGGGCTGGACGTCTACAACTTCTGCTACAAGTCGCTGCAGACGGAATTCCCGGAGCGCTTTGCGACGCCGAAGATCCTCAGTGAGCTGGTGGACGCCGGGAAGCTGGGCACCAAGACCGGTGCCGGCTTCCTCAACGTCCCCGCCGAGCGCACGCCCGAGCTCATCGCCTACCGGAACAAGGCGTACGTGGCCATGCAGAAGCTCATCGATGAGCTTGGCCCCGCCCCCATCAACTGAGCCCCGCCACTTTCACACCTTCAGGAGCAGTTTCATGAGTAATTTCCCCACCGAACGCACCGCGATCATCACCGGCGCCGTTTCCGAGCGCGGCATCGGCCGCGCGACGGCGAACTATCTGGCGGCAGAGGGCTGGAACGTCGGAATCATCGACCTCGACGACGCCCGGTGCAAGGCCGCGGCCAAGGAACTGGCGGCGGAGCATGGTGTCAAGGCGTTCGGCGCCGGCGCCAACGTCGGCGACGAAGCGTCCGTCCGCGCAGCCATCGACGCGATCGAGGCCGAACTGCCGCAAATCGTGGCCCTGGCCAATGTGGCCGGCGTCAGCTCCCCGGTCCCGTACCTGGAACTCGACGCGGCCGAGTGGGACCGGGTCCTCGGCATCAACCTCAACGGCGTCCACTACGCCACCCGCCGGGTCGCCGAGTCCATGGTTAAGAACCGGATCGGCCGCATCGTCAACATCTCCTCCGTCTCCGCCCAGCGCGGCGGCGGGACCTACTCCAAGACCCCGTACTCCGTCGCCAAGGCCGGCGTGATCGGACTGACCCGTGCCACCGCCCGCGAACTCGGCGAATACGACATCACCGTCAACGCCATCTCTCCAGGCCCCATCGATACCGACATCATGGGCGGCACCCTGAGCCAGGAACGCAAGGATGACCTCACCAAAGACCTCGTCGTGAACCGGGTGGGCTCCACCCGGGACATCGCGGCCGCCATCGCCTTCCTCATCAGCGAGGACGCCGGGTACATCTCCGGCCAGACGCTGAATGTGGATGGCGGACTCTACATGCACTAAGGAAGAAGCACCGTGGCACAACCGAGTAAGCCCGCAACCTCCGGATTCGCGTCGTGGAGCAGGGGACGGAAGATCTACCTCGCCGTCGGGATCCTGGCCTGCTTGGCCGGGGTCATGATCATCGCCTTGTCCCGCTAGAGAACATCGTTTTGACCGCTCCACCCACCTGATTCACTCAACTAATCTGCTCGACGAGGAGTTTTGATGTCCGTTGTATCAACGTCCACCAGGGACCTTCTGGAGACCCCGGTCCTGAAATCGGCGATCTCCAAGGCGTCCCGCCGGCTTATGCCCATGCTGGTCATCCTGTACGTGGTGGCCTTCCTGGACCGCACCAACGTGGGCTTCGCCGAAGCCGCCCTCGGCGTGGACAAGGGCATCACTGCCGGCGCCTACGCCCTGGGTGCCGGGATCTTCTTCATCGGCTACGCCCTATTCGAAATCCCGAGCAACCTGCTCCTGACGAAGTTCGGCGCCAAGATCTGGCTGGCCCGCATCGCCATCACCTGGGGCATCGTCTCCGCGTGCTTCGCGTTCGTCCAGGGCGAGACGTCGTTCATCATCCTGCGCTTCCTGCTGGGTGTCACCGAGGCCGGCTTGTTCCCGGGCGTCATCATGTTCCTCGCCGCGTGGTTCCCCAACAAGGTCCGCGTCAAGATGTTCGCCATCTTCTACCTGGCGCAGCCGTTCTCCCAGATGCTGGGCGCGCCGCTCTCCGGCTGGCTGATCAACATCGGCGACCAGGTTCCCGGTGTCCAGGGCTGGCAGGCCATGTTCTTCGTCGAGGGCATGTTGGCCGTCCTCGCCGGCATTGCAGCGTTCTTCTTCCTGATCAACAGCCCGCAGGACGCCAAGTTCCTGAACAAGGAGGAGAAGAGCGCACTCCTGGAGGTCATGGCGCTGGAGGACACCGTCAAGGAAGAGTCCGGCCCGCGCGGCGTGCTCGCCGCCATGAAGAACGGCAAGGTCTGGTACTTCACCGTCATCTACTTCTGCCTCCAGATTGCCGTCTACGGTGTGACGTTCTACCTGCCGCAGCAGGTGGCGCAGCTGACCGGCCAGAAGGTCGGCTTCGCCGTCGGCCTGATGGCCGCGATCCCGTGGTTCTTCGGGATCTTCGCCTGCTACTTCATCGGCAAGGCCGCCAACACCGTGGTCCGCCGCCGCATCTGGGGCACCGGGCTGTTCATCTCCACCGGGCTGTGCATCTTCGGCTCCGCGTGGGCCGGCGCCAACCACATTCCGGCGCTCGGCATCATCTTCATCACCCTCGCGGTGTGCAGCTTCCTGTCCATCGGCCCCATCGCCTGGTCCTACCCGACGGCGTTCCTCACCGGAACGGCCGCCGCCGCGGGCATCGGCCTGATCAACTCCCTCGGCAACCTGGGCGGCTTTGTCGCCCCGATCCTGCGGACCTCGGTCAACCAGATGACGGCCTCCGACACGGGAACCATGGGTGTCTACGCGCTGGGTGTCCTGCCCTTCCTGGCCGCGGCGATGATGTTCGCCACCAAGCGGTTCAAGAACAAGGCAGACGAGCTGCTGGAGCAGTAACCGGCTGTCCAGACCGGCCCACCTGGACCCAGTAGAAAGCACCAACAAATGCAGCAGCACCCCAGCCCGACCCCCACCGGCAGCATCCTCGTCGGGGTCAGCACCAAGATGTACCTGGGCTACCAGGACAGCCTGGACTGGCTGGAGCGGCTGCGCCAGGAAGTGGACACCCGCCCGGCCCTCGAGGCCGGGCGGGTTGTCCCGTTTGTCATTCCGTCGTTTCCCGTCCTGCCCGCCGCCGCCGGGCTGCTCGCCGGTTCGCCGCTGTTGCTCGGCGCCCAGAACTGCGGCTGGGCCGACGGTCCGTGGACCGGGGAGGTGGCTCCGTCCATGCTCGCGGAGCTTGGGGTCCGGCTCGTGGAAATCGGCCACGCCGAACGCCGGCGCCACTTCGGCGAAGACGATGCCATGATCGCGCGCAAAGTCAGGGCGGCGGCCGACGCCGGGCTCACCCCGCTGCTGTGCGTCGGAGAGTCCGACCGCGGCGGGCCCGCTGCCGCCGCTGCATTTGTGTACGGCCAGATCCGCTCGGCCGTCGACGGCGACTGGGACCTCGCCGCGCGGCTCGTCATCGCGTACGAACCGGTCTGGGCCATCGGTGCCGCGGAGCCTGCCGACGCCGGATTGGTGTCCGACGCCGTCCGGCAGCTCCGGGGACAGTTCGCCGCCTCCGGGCTGGGGGACCTGCCCGTCATCTACGGCGGCTCGGCCAAGCCTGGACTTCTGCCCACGCTCGACGGCGTCTCCGGCCTCTTCCTGGGCCGCTTCGCCCACAACCCGGCGAACTTCGGGGCCGTCCTGGATGAAGCACTCCTGCTGGCCGGGGACATCGCCGGGGCGGACAGCGCCGGGACGGCTATCCCCGGGGTGGACATTCCCGTGGCAGTCGCGGCAGGGTCGGCTCCCGCCAGCGCCGCCCGCCGCAACTAGGACCGGCCGCGGGCACCGTCACCACTGGACATGCCCCGCTGCACGGACCGTCACCGCGGGACATGCCCCGTCGCGGCGGCCACCAGTGGACACAATGCCATTATGTCCACTCTCCGCGTCCAAGAATGGGCATGTCCCTGGCTGGTGCGCTCCAAGAATGGGCATGTCCCGTCGGTGCGGGGGCAACGACTGGGCATGTCTTACCGGCCGGCAGCCACAGAGCGCTGGCACAGTCCGATGAATCCGCCCAGCTGTTCCAGGCCCTCGGGATGGGTGGGGAGGAAGTTGGTCAGCTCGGGTGCCCGGACCACGACGGCGCGCCACTGACCGCGGGATACCGCCACGTTGATCCGGTTGCGGGAGAGCAGGAAGTCCATGCCGCGCGGCGCCTCGGCCACCGCTGAACAGGCCATGGACACGATCACCACGGCGGCTTCCTGCCCCTGGAACTTGTCCACGGTTCCCACCCGGACGCCAGCCAGGGAAGCGCCATCCAACGCGTCGCGGATGACGTTGACCTGGGCGTTGTAGGCCGCGACCACCAGGATGTCGGCGGCGTCGAGCGGCCGGGTGCCCTGCTCCGAGTGCCAGCTCAGGCCCAGGTGGCGCCGCACCTGGCGGACGACCTCGGCGGCTTCTTCGGCCGACGACGTGATGTTGCCGCTGTGCTCCACCATGACGGTCTCGATCCCGGCCGGAACTCCCTCGAGCCGCCGCAGGTCCGCGGCGGGCGCTGAGCGCAGTTTGCCCTCGTAGGAGAGGTCCGAGACGGCCCGGCACAGCTCCGAGGTCATCCGCCACGAGTCGGCCAGGAAATAGCCGAGTTCCGGCGGAAGGGTGGCATGACCGGCGGAAACCCAGCCCAGGGCTGACTCATCCACGGGTTCGGGGTGCGAGCCCTGGCTGACCTGCGGCAGCTGCTGGGGATCGCCGAGCAGCAGCAACCGGCTGCTGGCCTGCGCCACGGCGAGGGTGTTGGCCAGGGAGAACTGGCCGGCCTCGTCGATCACCAGCAGGTCCAGCGATCCGGCCGGGACGTTGGCACCCGTCATGGTCCACGCCGTCCCGCCGATCAGCGCCCCGCCGGGCGAACTGAGCAGGCGCGCCACATCCTTCGCCGAGCGCTGCTCCCAGGGGAGGGGCTCCGCATGTTTCACGTCCTTGGCGACAAGAGCCGGATCGACCCCGGCTTTGGTCACGGCCGTCTTCAGCAGGTTCTCCACCACCGCATGGGACTGGCCGACGACGCCGACCTTCCAGCCCCGGGCCACCAGCCGGGCGATGACATGGGATCCCACATGGGTCTTGCCGGTCCCGGGCGGCCCCTGGACTGCCACGTAGGAGCGGTCCAGGGTTGCGACGGCCTCCGTGATCGCGTCAATGAACCGGTCCGGGCCCTCCCCGGGCGCAGGCAGTTCCGCCCCGGAGCTCAGCCGCGGCGGAACACGGCGGACAAGATCCAGGGCCGGATGGCGCGGGAAGGCCGCCGGTCCGGACCGCAATGCCGCGGCGACGTCGGACGCCAGGGCCGCCAGCGCGTCCTCAAGGCTTTTGGTCTGGATGGGTTGGTCTTCGGTCAGGGCGACGGGGACCTGGCTGTAGGGTTCGATAGTCTTGCGGAGCTTGTCCCGGATGATGACGGTGTCCTTGCCGTCCTCGTGGCCCAGCTCCAGAACCTCGGTCCCGAACCAGCCGTTGCGTCCGGTCCCGTTGATACCCGTGCCCTCCAGCCCGGCCGGAAGCGGCGGCTCATACATGCGGAACCAGGTGCTGCCCTCGCGGAGATCGGAGCCCGGGCTGACGGTGCCGATCAGCTTCACCTTCCGCTCCGGAAGTTTTGCCCCGTCCTTCCACCAGTCCTCGAGCACCTCCGCGTCCTCGACGAGGAAAACGTTGCGGTCCTGCTGGTGATGCGTGTCAGGACCGGCTTCGCACCGGTCGAAGTGCGCCCACCAGAACGCCTTGCGCTCCCGGCGGTGATAGCTGACCGCCGCCGCCAGCATGGAAACCGCCTTCCGGTCGTCCTCGGACAGCCCGACGGCGGCATCCGCCAGCCCGGCCAGCGCCACTTCCAGCGGGTCCAAATCAGCGGCACCCGGCCCGGCATCCAGCGCGGTGCCCGCGCGCCCGCCGCCGGCCATGGACGGGACGGTGGACGCGACGCCGGATGGGACCGTGGACCCGACGCCATCCCCGGCCGGCTGGATCCCGCGCTCCCGCGCCAGCCCAAGGAGCCAGTTCCGGAGCACCAGCGTGGAGAGGCAGTCGTATTCGTTGTAGTCGGAGATCCCGGCGAGAATGCTGACCGCTTCCTCAGCCCGGCCGTCGTCGCGCGCATCGCAGTAGTGGGCATAGGCCACCACCGAGGCGCCGGCGTCTTTCACATCCCCGGAGCGGAGATTCGTCCCCATGTAGAGCGGCTCAAGTTTCTTGATGCTGTAGGAATTCTCGGAGATCCGGATGCTGTTGCGGACCGTCTGGTATAGATCCACCAGGAGCCCCTCGCGCAGCCACTCGTCGACGACGTCCTCGCCGGCCACGTGCAACACGGAGAGCTTCCGGAGCGCTGTCTTCTCATAGGCCGCGTAGTGGTAGACGTGCATGTCCGGATAGTCCTGCCGGCGTTTCTGCACGTAGTCGAGAAAACCGAGGAAGGCCTGCTTCTCCGCTTCCCGGCTGTGCGCCCAGAACGGCCGGAACACTCCGGGCACGCCGGGGCCCGTCGGAGCTTCGATGACGCCGAACAGGTATTCCAGACCCCAGATTCCGGTGGCGCTTTCCTGCCACAGGGGATCGCCCTCGAAGTCGAAGAAGATGTCGCCTTGGCTGGGCGGTGGCAGTTCGGCCAGCGTGTTTTCCGGGATCACCCGGTAGCTGATGCTGTGTTCCGTTCCGTCCTTGAGGTAGCGGACGCCGCCGTCGGAAGCGCCGACCCCGCTCTGCATCCTGGCCTGGTCCTGCAGGCGCAGCAGTGCGCCGTTCGCCCCGGGGAGCGGGGCCTCCGCGAGCTCCTTGACCGTGAAGATGTTCAGTCCGTGGAGTGCCTTGCGCTGCGCCGAGTTCATCCGCGCCACCAGGAGCAGGTCGTCGGTGGCTACCACCTGCTCCTGGCAGTAATCGCAGCGGCCGCAGGCGCTGAGTCCCGGCGCACCCCACTGCACGGTGCCGGGCTGCGCCAGATGCGAGGAAATCAGGGCCAGGAACCGGTCCCGGCGCTCGCGGAAGACCGGCAGGATCTCGGAAAGGTTGTGATGGCTGCGGACGTAGTCGAAGCCCCCACCCGGGAGCGGGACGGTGGCGCCGAGGACCAGGGTCACCGCCGGGGCCGGTGCTATCCCGGCCTTGAGCAGCTGATCGCCATAGGCGCCAAGCTGGAGCAGCGCGGTGACCTTCGCGTGGCGGGCCAGTTTGGTGTCGAACACCGCGTAGCTGCCGTCGGCCTGCCGGACCAGGAAGTCGGAGCGGCCGTGGAACTGGCCGTCGAAGAAAGCGGCCTGGAACACAACGTCGGCGCCGGAGCGCAGGGCGTCCAGGGATTCCCGGTGCTTGGCCAGCAGGGTGGCGCGGTCCATGGTTTGTGCCGGCGCGACGTCGTACACGCCGCGCCCGGAGGCCGGATCCCAGTGTCCGAACTCCTCGACGAAACCGTCGAGGACCTTGTGCTCGTGGCGGTCGCCCAGCACGGCTGCATGCTTGAGCATCTCATCGTCGTCGAAGGACGCCTTGGGCGAGCGGCCAAGCTTCTCGTCGAGCTTGCGCAGCAGTTGGTACTCGCAGCTCGCGGCCGTGACGAGGTCGCTCGCGGAGAACACCAGGTCCTGCGCTGTCCCCGCTACTTCCGGTTCAAGAAAAAACACTGTGCCCCCGATGTCGATTCGCTGCGCATGTATCGGCCTGCAGCCAAAGACTTGCCGGCAGCGCAGCCTGACCCTCTGTTCTTCAAACTATCAAAGCGCTCTGACAATCAAGCAGGAACCAGGAACCAGGAACCAGTAACCAGGAACCAGGAACCAGTAACCAGGAACCAGGAACCAGGAACCAGGAAGCAGGAAGCAGGAACCAGGAAGCAGGAAGCAGGAACCAGGAACCAGGAACCGGGCAGGATACCGCTGGTTCCCGTCGCCGGATCGGCGTAGGGTCTGAGGACTATGACCGAACAGCAACCCTATGAGCTGGTCCAGCGCTTCGCGCACTTCGAGCTGCGCCACTATCCCGCGTATGTTGTGGCCGAAATACAGGTCAACGCGACGTTTGACCGCGCGGGGAATGCTGCCTTCCGGCACCTGTTCAACTACATCAGCGGCAGCAACAACGCCCGTCAGAAGCTAGCAATGACGGCCCCGGTGATCCAGGAGTTGGGTCCGCCGCAGAAGCTGGCGATGACTGCCCCGGTGCTCCAGAGCGGCCCGCTGCCGGGAAGCGAAGGGACCGCTGATTTTGTGGTCGCCTTTGTGCTCCCCGCAGGGTTGACGGCGAAGACGGCCCCGGTCCCGGCGGACCCCCAGGTCAAGATCCGGACCATCCCCGGGTCCCTGGCGGCTGTTCTGCAGTTCTCGGGCAGCGGCTCGGAAGCTGCCTTCGAACGGCGCAACGAGGGCCTCCAGGCGGCACTGGTGCTGGCCGGGCTAAAACCCGCGGGTCCGCCACGATTCGCCCGTTTTGATCCGCCGTTCAAACCGTGGTTCCTGCGCCGCAATGAGGTTGTCCAGGACGTCCAGGAGCCTGCTCCACCCTCGGGTGCGCCCGGCCCCTGACCCCGGTAAGGCAAAATGGCACGGTGACCCAACTCCCGCAGCGCCCCGCCAGTTCAGCTTCCGCACCGCCGCCCCGGACTCCTTCCGCCAAGTCCCAGGCCCCGCAGTCCCGGGTCCCGCAGACCCAGGAGTCCGGCATCGCCGCGCAGATCGCCGGCGAACTCGGCGTCCAGACCTGGCAAGTGAAAGCCGCCGTGGACCTGCTCGACGCCGGGTCCACGGTGCCGTTCATCGCCCGGTACCGCAAAGAAGCCACCGGGACGCTCGATGACACCCAGCTTCGCGACCTGGAGGAGCGGCTGCGCTACCTGCGCGAGCTCGAGGACCGCCGACGGACCATCCTCGAAGCAATCGCCGCGCAGGGTGCACTGACCGCGGAACTGCAGGCCGCCGTCGTCGGCGCCGACACCAAGTCGCGGCTGGAGGACATCTACCTGCCGTTCAAGACCAAGCGGCGGACCAAAGCGCAGATCGCCCGCGAGGCCGGGCTGGAACCGCTCGCCGATGCCCTGCTGAAGCGGCCCGAGCTGCATCCCGAACGCGAAGCCGCCCGATACCTCAGCGCCGAGCACTCCATTGACGACGCCGCCGCGGCCCTCGCCGGCGCCCGCTCCATCCTGGTGGAACGCGTCGCCCAGGACGCCGACCTGGCCGCCACGCTGCGGGAGCGGCTCTGGACACAGGGCCGGATGGTGTCCCGCGTGAAGAAGGGCAAGGACGCCGAGGGACAGAAATTCAAGGACTATTTCGAGTTCTCCCAGCAACCGTCGGCGATGCCCTCGCACCGCGTCCTGGCGCTGTTGCGCGGCGAAAAGGACGGGGTCCTGGAGCTCGACCTCGCCGAGGCCGAACCGACCGACGACGCCGCCCTCACCGCCGCGCGCGGCCGCTACGAAGCCGCCGTGGCCCGGTTCCTCGGCGTTGCCGACCGCGGCCGGCCCGCCGACGCCTGGCTGGTGCAGACCGCCCAGCTCGCCTGGCGCTCCCGGGTGCTCGCCCGGCTCACGGCCGACCTGCGAAGCCGAATGTTCGCCGCCGCCGAGGACGAAGCCGTGCGGGTCTTCGCCGCCAACCTGCGCGACGTGCTGCTGGCAGCGCCGGCCGGGAACCGCGCCACCCTGGGCCTGGACCCCGGGCTGCGCACCGGGGTGAAGATCGCGGTCGTGGACGGCACCGGCAAGGTCGTTGCGACCGACACGATCTACCCGCACGCCCCGGCCCGGAAATGGGACGACGCGCTGCGGACGCTCGTGAGCCTGGCCCGGAAGCACGCCGTCGAACTCGTGGCCATCGGCAACGGCACCGCCTCGAGGGAGACGGACAAGCTCGCCGCGGAGTTGCTCAAGCAGCTCGCGGGCGCGGACCCGGCAAGCCAGAATGCCAAACCGCAGAAGATCGTGGTGTCGGAGGCCGGCGCCTCGGTTTATTCGGCTTCGGCGCTGGCCGCTGCGGAGCTGCCCGGCATGGACGTGTCCCTGCGCGGGGCGGTGTCCATCGCACGGCGGCTGCAGGACCCGCTCGCGGAGCTGGTGAAAATCGAGCCGAAGTCGATCGGCGTCGGGCAGTACCAGCACGACGTCACCGCCGCCAAGCTGGACCGCAGCCTCGATGCCGTCGTCGAGGACTGCGTGAACGCTGTCGGCGTGGACGTCAACACCGCCTCCCCGGCGCTGCTGAGCCGGGTCGCCGGCGTCGGGCCGCTGCTGAGCGAGAACATCGTCGCCTACCGGAACGAGCACGGCCCGTTCCGCAAACGCAGCGAGCTGAAGAAGGTGCCGCGGCTCGGTGCCAAGGCGTTCGAACAGTGCGCCGGCTTCCTGCGGATCACCGGGGGAGCGGAGCCGCTGGATGCCTCCAGCGTGCACCCGGAGGCGTACCCGGTGGCGCGGAAAATCAAAGCCGCAGCCGGGGGGAAGGGGCCGGCCGCGGGGAGCTACGCGACCTTGAACCCGCAGGACTTCGTCGACGGCTCCTTCGGCCTGCCCACGGTGCTGGACATCATCGCCGAGCTGGAGAAGCCCGGCCGGGACCCGCGTCCGGCCTTCACGGCGGCGACGTTCTCGGAGGGCATCGAGAAGATCTCGGAGCTCAGGCCCGGGATGGTGCTGGAAGGGACCGTCACCAACGTCGCGGCGTTCGGCGCGTTTGTCGATGTCGGCGTGCACCAGGATGGTCTGGTGCACGTCTCCGCACTGGCCAACCGCTTCGTGTCCGATCCGCGTGAAGTGGTCAAATCCGGCCAGGTGGTGCGGGTCAAGGTGCTGGAGGCCGATCCGGAACGGAAGCGGATCTCGCTGACGCTGCGGCTCGACGACGAACCGGCCGCCGCCGGCGGACGTGCGGCCCCCGAGCGGCAGACCCCGGCTCCCGGGCGGCGGGCTCCCGCCCCCGCGCGGCAGGCTCCGGCCAGGCAGCCGCAGAAGTCCACGCCAGTCCCGCCGCCGTCCAACACCGCGATGGCCGAGGCCCTGCGGAAAGCCGGACTCGGAAAGTAGCCCGACCGCTCATCGCGGAATACCTACCACTCGGCGCACGAGTAGTACGTTTGCTGATGATCTGCACCATGATTGCCGAAGGCAACGGCCCGTATTGGGGGCCGTTCGCCTCTATGCCGCCGGGACACCGACGTCTTTGACAAGCAAGGGGAGCAACTATGGGCTGGCTGGACCGCGAACGAACGATCGCCCCACCGGGATTCAACCGGTGGCTGGTGCCGCCCGCAGCGCTCGCCGTGCACCTGTGCATCGGCCAGGCGTATGCGACGAGTGTCTACAAGACGGCGCTGGTGAAGCACTTCGGCGCCAGCCTGACTGAGATCGGCGTGATCTTCTCGATCGCCATCGTGATGCTGGGCCTCTCGGCCGCCATCATGGGCACATGGGTGGACAAGAACGGCCCGCGCAAGGCGATGTTCACCTCGGCGGTGTTCTGGGCCAGCGGCTTCTTGATCGGTTCGCTCGGCATCTTCAGCAGCCAACTCTGGCTCGTCTACCTGGGGTACGGCTTCATCGGCGGCATTGGCCTGGGCATCGGCTACATCTCGCCGGTCTCCACCCTGATCAAATGGTTCCCCGACCGCCCGGGCCTCGCGACCGGTATGGCCATCATGGGCTTCGGCGGCGGCGCCCTGATCGCCAGCCCGGTCTCCACCGCGCTGCTGAAAATGTACGACCCCAACTCCGGCGCCAAGGGCTGGATCGCCAGCGGCGACTCCGTCGGCAAGCTCTTCCTGACCCTCGCAGTCTTGTACCTCGCCTACATGATGTTTGGCGCGTTCACCATCAAGGTCCCGGCCGATGGCTGGAAGCCGGCGGGCTTCGACCCCTCCAAGGTCAAGGCCGCCACCCTCGTCACTACCGACAACGTCTCCGCCAAGAACGCCGTCAAGACCAGGCAGTTCTGGCTTGTCTGGGTCGCCCTGTTCTGCAACGTCACCGCTGGCATCGGCATCCTCGAACAGGCCGCGCCGATGATCCAGGACTTCTTCCGCCAGTCCGACGGCGTGTCCCTGGTCAGCGCCGCCGTCGCCGCCGGCTTCGTCGGTCTGCTCTCGATCGGCAACATGTCCGGCCGCTTCGCCTGGTCTGCCACCTCGGATGTCACCGGCCGCAAGCGCATCTACATGATGTACCTCGGCGTCGGCGCCGTGCTCTACGCCGTGCTGGCACTGGCCGGCTCCACCAGCACGTTCCTCTACGTGGCGCTCGCGTTCATCATCATCTCCTTCTACGGCGGCGGCTTCTCGACCGCCCCCGCCTACCTGCGCGACCTCTTCGGCACCTTCCAGGTCGGAGCCATCCACGGCCGGCTCCTGACGGCCTGGTCCGCTGCTGGCATCGCCGGGCCGCTGATCGTCAACGCATTCCTGGATGCCCAGGGCAAGCCGGGCCAGCTGACCGCTGCGTCCTACCAGCCGGCCCTGCTGACCATGGTGGGGCTGCTGGTGATCGGCTTTGTGGCCAACCTGCTGGTCAACCCGGTCGATGCTAGGTTCCACGAACCCCGCCCGGACCGTGTTCGGTCCGAAGAATCCGCCCTGGAGGCCTAAAATGAGCACTGCACAGACATCGGTCAATCCGTCGACCGGGAAACTGGTGATCGCCTGGGCGCTCGTCGGGGTTCCGCTGGGATACGGCGTATACGAAACCCTCACCCGGGTGGCGGCCCTGTTTGGCTGAGCCCGTGACCGCTGAAAAGATCGTGGTTTCCGCGCAGGCCGGCCCGGTGGCGTTCACCCGCCCGGACGCGTTCACCACCCGCCCCACGCTGCAGGGCACCTTTGGGATGAGCGCCTCCACGCACTGGCTCGCGACGGCGGCTGCCCAGGCGGTGCTGGAACGCTGCGGTAACGCGTTCGACGCCGCAACGGCCGGAGCTTTCGTGCTGCATTTAGTGGAGCCGCACCTGAACGGTCCGGGCGGGGACATGACCGGCGTCTTCGCCACCGCGGAGGAACCCGGCAAACCCGTCGTGCTGATGGGCCAGGGCCCGGCCCCGGCCGGAGCCACTCCGGAGCACTATCTCGCCGAAGGCCTCGAACTGGTGCCGGGCTCGGGTGCCCTGGCCGCCGCGGTGCCCGCCGCCGTCGACGCCTGGCTCCTGCTGTTGCGCGACCACGGGACGTGGGAACTGCGCGAGGTGCTGGAATTCGCGATCGGCTACGCCCGGGACGGGCACCCGATGCTGGGCAGGGTCGGGACGACAATTGCCGCCGTGGCTGAACTGTTCCAGACGCACTGGCCGACCTCGGCCGACCTCTGGATGCCCGGCGGCCGGGTTCCGGCCGAAGGGGAGCTGGTCCGGAACCCTGCATATGCCCGGACGCTGCAACGCCTGGTCGACGCCGGGACAGCCGGTCCGGTTGAGCAGGCGGGGAACGGCACCCGCGTTACCCGGATTGATGCCGCGCGCCGGGAATGGCGCGAGGGTTTCGTGGCCAAGGCCATGGTGGAGTCCGTCCAGACCCCGCACCGGCATTCCTCCGGCACGGACCACCGCGGGGTCCTGGCACTGGAGGACCTCGCGGGATTCCAGGCCGGGTACGAGCCGGCAGCCACGGTGGAGTTCCGGGGACACACGATCGCCAAGACGGGGCCATGGGGTCAGGGCCCGGCGCTGCTTCAGACGCTCGCCATTCTCGAGGGGTTCGATGACCGGTACCTCGACCCGTCCACCGAGCTCGGGGCGCACACCATCCTGGAGGCCCAGAAGCTGGCGCTCGCGGACCGGGAGGGGTACTACGGAGACACCGATGTGCCGCTGGAGTATCTGCTCTCCGCCGACTACTGCGCCGGCCGCCGAGCGCTGATCGGCGAGCGGGCCTCGCACGACTTCCGTCCCGGTACGGTTCCCGGCCGTGAGCCGTACGTGCCGCCGCTGCGCACCCACTACACGCCGCCGGCTCTTGCGGGCCCGGGAGCCGGAGCGGGAGCGGGAGCCGGCGGCCTCGGGGTGGGGGAGCCCACCGTGGCGCCGAGTGGGGAAACCCGCGGCGACACCTGCCACATCGACGTCGTGGACCGCTGGGGCAACATGGTTTCGGCCACGCCGTCGGGCGGCTGGCTGCAGTCCTCGCCCGCTATCCTGGAGCTTGGCTTCTGTCTCGGCACCCGGCTGCAGATGACCTGGCTAGAACCGGGGACACCGTCCACCCTGACCCCAGGGAAGCGGCCCCGCACCACCCTGACACCCACCCTCGTGCTGCGGGACGGCAAGGCCGTGACCGCGTTGGGTTCGCCGGGCGGCGACCAACAGGATCAATGGCAGCTGCCGTACCTTCTGCGCACGATCGTCGGCGGCTACACGCCGCAGCAGGCCGTCGACGCCCCCACGTTCCATACGACGTCGATGCCAGGTTCGTTCTGGCCGCGCACCTGGGAGCCCGGCGGGGCGGTAGTGGAGGACCGGCTGGGGGAGGACGTCATTGCGGGCCTCGAGCGCCGCGGTCACGTCGTCACCAGGGCAGGCGGTTGGACGCTGGGACGCTTGTCTGCGGTGGTGCGGGATCCGGCGACGGGAGTCCTGCAGGCGGCGGCAAATCCCCGCGGTGCGCAGGGATACGCCGCGGGGCGTTAGCGGGGGAGGTTGCGGAGATCCACCCTGCCCTCCGTCTGCCCTCCACACTGCCGGCGGAGGCGTCGGCCCGGCGTCGGCCGGGCGTCGGTCCGGCGGTGCAGCTGGGACGCCGCCGCGTTGGTCTGGGCCACTCAGCCGACGAATTTGTTGAGCGCGATCAGATTGCCTTCCGTGTCTTTCAGGAACGCGGATTTGGCCTGGCCGAAGTCCATGACGTCCCCGACGGCCGTCCCCTGCGCTCCGGCGAAGCTGGCCGGCGCCGGCGGCTGGAACGTGGCGTCCCGGGATTTGAGCGCTTCCACGACTTCCTCGATGCCGGTGACCATGAAGCTGATCACGGGATAGGGCGGTGGGATGCGGTCCGGCATTTCACTCAGGGCAATCCTTGAGCCGTCGGCCGCGCCGAATACCATAGGGTCGTCCGTCGGGCCGGTGAGCAGATCGAGGCCGAGAACGTCAGGATAGAACCTCGGGCGCGGTCGCCGTCGCCGTCGCGTCCTGGGCAGGCAGGATGGGATTGACGTAGAAGCGGCTGAGCATGCTGTGCCGCCTCGTTCGCAGAGCGATTTTGGATGCTTCCAGCGTGGCAGAATCCGGGCGCCCTGAGGGTGTCCTTGGGCGACGGCCTGCCCGTCAGCCGGCGCTGCGGAGCCGGTCCATGAAGCGGACTGATTCCGCAGCGATCTGCTGCTGGGCCTGGTCGCGGGGGACGTCCGGGTTGCCGTCCCCGGGTTGCTCACCATAGTCTCCGAAGAACGCGTGCACCCCGCCTTGCACAGTTGCGAAGCTGGCGGTCGGAGGGAGCAGCAACTTCGACGCAGCGATCTTGTCCGGGGTGGTGAGGCCATCATTCGAGCCTGAGATGGACAGCACCGAGAGATTACCGCTATCCGCCAGGCTGTCCGCGGGGTAAGAAGCAAAGAGCAGAAGCCCGGTGACGTCGGGGTTCGACTTCGCGAAGGAAGATGCGCTCACTCCTCCCAGTGAGTGGCCCCCGACAGCCCATGCCGTGACATCGGGGTGGCCGTCCATGGCTCCGCGGGCCTGGCTGGTGTCCAGCAGCGGTATGCCAAGTGGTGCTTTCAGGATGACGACCAGATGGCCCGCGTTCACGAGCGGTCCCAGGATGTCCCGGTAGGCGCGCGCGTCTACCCGCGCCCCGGGGTAGAAGACGAGACCCGCCGTGGCTTTCCCTTCCGGGGCGAGCGTGATCGAGGTGGCGTCCTCGGTGGCGGTCCCGGTGGTCTGGCCGTCGGCGCCGCCGGGCTGGTAGGGGAAGGGGTTGAGCCATGCCAGGCCAGCGACGAGACCGAGCACAACAATCCGGCCCGCAAGGCCGCGGACCAGTTGCCAGCGCGTCACACTGCGCTGCGGCCTCCGGTTATTGTTCGAACTCCGGTGGAGGTTGAGGCTCCAGCGCCTGAGCAGGGTCGAGTGCTTGGCCAGGATGAACAACCAGACAAGCGCCAGTGCGCCGGCGGTCAACAACAGGGCCGGCAACGCCGGGTGGCCGCCGAGGACTGCGCTGTTGCCCAACAACATCCAGAGCGGGACCACGATCAGCGCCGCCGCAGTGAGGACGCCACTCCATCTCAGGACTGCCGGCCCAAGGCTTCCGGGTTCATGGTTGCCAGGCTCCTCCGGCATCGCGCTTCTCACAGCTCGATGATATCTCCATAATCGAGATAACTGGATTCTGCTCCGTGCAGGACGGCACTCGTGATCATATGTCGCGCGGAGGTGCGCCGTTGTTG
>NZ_MQTS01000149.1 GCF_020532825.1 Arthrobacter sp. SO3 | reverse complement strand
TGTACTCAGCCAGCAGGTTGGTTACATCTGCTTATGGGTGCTCGTCCTCCGAGGGCTGCGTGGTGTCGGCGGTGGTTGTAGAAGTCTAGCCAGCCGGTGAGGGCTTGTGCGCGGTGGTTACTGGAGTCGTAGGCGTTCTTGTAGGCCCAGCCTTCCTGCAAGGTCCGGTTGAACCGTTCAGCTTTGCCGTTCTGCCACGGGCTGCGGGGTTTTGTGCGCCGGTGCTTGGCGCCGAGGTCCTCCATGACTTTGGAGAAGGCCGCGGACCGGATGTAGGCCAGGGCGTTGTCCGTCATGACCTCTTGCACGGGGGCTCCGTTGGCGGCCATGAACGCTGCGGCGTTGGCCAGGAACGCCGCGCAGGTGGGGCCCTTCTCATCCGGCAGGACCTCGACATAGGCCAGGCGGGAGTGGTCATCGACGGCCACGTGGACATAGTCATAGCCCAGTCCGCGGCCTCTGACGGCTTCGGACCGGCCGTGGACCCGCCAGCCTCCTCCGTCCGGGATTTTCCCGAGTTTCTTCACGTCAATGTGCAGTAGTTCTCCGGCGGTGTCGCGTTCGTAGCGGTGGTCGGT
>NZ_MQTS01000148.1:65119-70789 GCF_020532825.1 Arthrobacter sp. SO3 | reverse complement strand
GGGTGGCGGGGGCGGGGTGCTCCGTTGCGGCGGTCTTGCGCATCATCGCGGCCAGGACGACGGCGGCCACGGCAATGACCGACGCCGTAAGGAACGCCGCGTGCATTCCCGCAACAATTCCCGCGCCGGCGGACACGACCGCGTAGATCGAGACGAGCAGCGCCGTTCCGGCGGCCCCTGCCACCTGCTGCAGGGTGTTCATGATGGCCGAGCCGTGTGAATACAGGTGCGGCGGCAGCGGGTTCAGTCCGGTGGTGAACGCGGGCGTGAAGATCAGGGCCAGTCCCAGGCTCAGGCCCACGTGCAGCGCGATGATCCACCCGACGGGTGTGCCCGCGTCCAGCAGGGAGAACTGGAACAGGGCTACGACCAGCAGGGACGCGCCGGTGACGGTCAGCGGCAGCGGGCCGACCTTGTCGAAGAGCCGCCCGATGAACGGGCCGAGCAGGCCCATCGCGAGGCCGCCGGGCAGCAGTGTCAGCCCGGTCTCCAGCGACGTCAGCCCGCGGATTTCCTGCAGGTACAACGGCAGGAGGATTACCGCGCCGAACAGGGCGATCATGGCCACCACGAGCAGCAGCACGGACACCGTGAACATCCGGGAGGTGAACGCGCGCAGGTCCAGCAGGGGCGCCTCGGACTTCTGCAGCCGCAACTGCCGGAGCACAAACGCGACCATGGCGATGACACCCACGGCCAACGCAATGACGGCGGGCGCGCCCGGACCGCCCTGGCCGCCGATCTGGCTCAGTCCGTAGACGATGCCGCCGAAGGCAGGAACGGTCAGCACAACGGACGGGACGTCGAGCCGGGTCTTTTCCTTCTCGCCGATGTTGGTCAGGAACCGGGCGCCGATGGCGAAAGCGGCGAGGGCGATCGGCAGGACAAAGACGAACATGAAGCGCCAGGAGAAGTGCTCCAGGATCAGTCCGGAAACCGTCGGGCCCATGGCCGGCGCCACCGAGATGGCGATGCTGACGATGCCCATCACGAAACCGCGGCGTGACACGGGGACCAGGGTGAGGATGGTGGTCATCAGCAGGGGCAGCATGATGGCGGTGCCGCCGGCCTGAATGATCCGGGCCAGCAGGAGGATTTCGAAACCCGGGGCCAGCGCCGCGAGCAGCGTGCCGCCGGAGAACAGGCCCATGGCCAGCATAAAGACGGCGCGGGTGGTCAGCCGCTGCAGGATGAAGCCGGTCGTGGGGATCACCACGGCCATCGTGAGCATAAAACCGGTCGACAGCCACTGCACGGTGGGTGCGGTGACCCCGAGGTCCACCATCAGCCGCTGCAGCGCGACGTTCATGATGGTTTCGTTCAGGATGACCACGAAGGTGGCCACCAGCAGGGTGCCGATAATGGTGACGGATTCCCGGGACATCTTCGCCGGCGGCGTTGCCACCCCGTCGGCACCCTGGGCCTGCGCGGGATCGCCGGGGGGCTTTGAAGAGACGTCTGTAGACATGGCGGGGTTCCCTCAGGGAGTTTTGAAGTGGGTCTGCGAGCGTCGTCGCTGCAAGAGGTGCCAACCTGCGGCGCGCCGCGGTAATTCCCGACGGTGCAGAAAATTCCTGCGGCCTGCGTCCGGCAGCCACAGGGTGCCGGCACCGCCGCGTGCCCGGGAGGACCGTCTGCCTTACTCCCGGAGGGCACAACGGCGTTCCCTGAAGGGAAGGGAGCGCCGCCGGTCAACGCTGGTCGCTTCCTTTCACCCCTATTCAGAGGAGTTTCGATGGGCCACATCCAACAAAGCATCCAGATCGACGCACCTGTGGACCGGGTCACGGGGATCGCCACAGACCCCCACATTGGTCCTCCTGGTGGGTGAACCTCAGCGAGGCAAAGAACGTGGAGGGCGACGGCGGCCCCGGAACCGTCGTGAAGCACAGCTACCTGATGGCCGGCGTGCCGTTCCCGGTCACCGCGTGCTGGTGGAACGGCTCCAGGAGAGGGCAAGGGAGCAAACTCTAGGCAACCTGAAGCTCATGGCCGAGAGCGGGACCGCCTAGGAGTCCAGCGGGACGTTGTCGATCAGCCTGACCGGGCCCACCCTGGCCGCGATGAGCACCAGGCCCTCGCCGCGGAACGGGGTGTCCCTGCAGTTCTCGGCCAGCGGTTCGAGGGTGTGGGGATCCACCACGTCGAAGTAGTCCAGTTCCACGAGCGGCTGGGACTCCACGAGGGCCTGCGCGGACTCAAGGTCCAGCGGCTCGTGGGCGTTGGCCCGTTCCGCAATGAGCCGCAGCGCCCTCGAGAGCACCAGGGCCGCCTCGCGTTCCCCGGCGGAGAGGAAGCGGTTGCGGCTGGACAGCGCCAGTCCATCCGGCGACCGCACGATCGGCACCGGGACGATCTCCACCGGGAAGTTCAGGTCCGCCACCATGCGCTGGACCAGGGCCAGCTGCTGGGCGTCCTTCTGGCCGAAATACGCCCGGTACGCCGGCAGTTCCGCGCCCGGCGCCGCTCCGGGCATTCCGTAGTGCAGCAGTTTGGCCACAACGGTCAGGGCGCCGTCGAAGTGCCCGGGACGGGAGGCTCCCTCCCACTTCCGGGCCATCGGACCGGCACTGATCCGAACCCGGGGGTCACCGCCGGGGTAGACCTCGTCCACGTCGGGCGCGAACACCAGGTCCACCCCCACGGCGTCCAGCAGCGCCAGGTCCGCGTCCAGGGTCCGCGGATACCGTTCCAGGTCCACCGCCTCGCCGAACTGCAGCGGGTTGACGAAGATACTCACCACCACCACGTCGTTCTGCGCGACGGCGGTGCGTGCCAGCTCGGCGTGGCCCGCATGCAGGGCGCCCATGGTGGGGACCAGGCCCTGCGAGGCGCCGCCCTTCTCCTTGAGCAGCCGGGTGCTTTCGGCCCGGAGCTGGGCGGCCGTGGTCACGAGTTGGATCGCCAAGTTAGGGACCTTCCTTAGGGTTCGTTGCCATCATGGTCCGGGCCCTCGAGCGCCCGCGTGATGCTGTCCTGTTCTTCCGGCCTCAGCAGTCCCCGGCGTCCGGCCCGGCGGGCCGTCGCCCTGGCCATGGCCAGGTACGCTTCCAGAATATCGCCGTCGGAGCCACCGTCGTGTTCCCGCAAAGACTCGGCGTGCGCGGCCACGGTGCCCACGTCGCCGCGGGCCACCGGCCCGGTCAGGGCCGATTCGCCGGAGGCGAGTGCGTTCTCCAGGGTTGCCCGCAGCAGCGGCCCCAGCATGCGTTCCGGGGCTTCGACGCCGACCTCGCGGAGCAGCTGCGAGGACTGCGCCACCAGGGTCACGAGGTGGTTTGAGGCGTGCGCGAGGGCCGCGTGGTACAGCGTCCGGTCAGCCTCCGCGATCGCTACCGGTTCTGCTCCCATTTCCACGACGAGGGCCTGCGCGATGGGCAGCATCGCGGCGTCCGCCGTGACGCCAAAGGTGCAGTCCAGCAGCCGGGTCAGGTCCAGGCTCATCCCGGTGAAGGTCATCGCAGGGTGCAGCGCCAGCGGGATGGCGCCGGCGGCCCGGACGGGATGCAGGATCCCGACGCCGAACCGTCCGGAGGTGTGTGCCACGAGCTGGCCCGGCTGCCACGCGCCGAGCTTCGCCAGGCCTTCGACGAGCGGACCGAGCGCGTCGTCGGGGACGGCGAGGAGCACCAGTTCGGCGCGCTCGACGATGTCCGGCACATCCAGCACCGGGACACCGGGCAGCAGGGCCTCCGCACGTTCCCGGCTGGCGTCCGAGACTGCGGAGACACCGATGATGGCGTGCTCCGCGCCGCGCAGCGCCGCCCCCAGGACGGCGCCAACCTTTCCGGCTCCAATGATTCCGATGCCGAGTCGTCCTGGTTTAGCCATGCTGTTGCTCGTCCTGCCTGTTGGGTTCGTCGGTGGGGGCGGGTCCGGCCCCGAGGGCCCGGACCTGGTCCAGCCAGTGCTCGCTGGTCTGGCGTTGGCGCGCGGCGCGGGCGCGGGCCGCCTGTGCATCCAGCAGGGCGCGCCCCTCGTCCAGGCCGGCCTGGATCAGCCGCGGGGACACCGGCCCGGCGGTGGTGTGCAGCACCAGGTCCGCTACCCGGAAGCGCCGGGCCAACGGCCCCTGCTCGAGCGCCATCGACTGGGTGCGCTGGTGCGGGACCACCACGAGATTGCGCCACCAGCGGCCCGAGCGGATCAGCAGGGCCGTGTCGGTGGCGGTGAAGCCGTTGCGCCGCCAGCCCAGCGGCGCCAGCAGCCTGGCGCGCCGCGGGGTGGTGACGAAGCCGCCGTCGTCCCGCGCGGGAACCGGCGGATCCGCCGCAACCGCGGCCGGGCCGGCGAGGCCGTGGATGCCGGCGGTGAAGACCCGCACCGGGTCCGGGGTGCCGGGGTCGGGCAGGACGAGGGAGAGGACGGCAAGGACTTCGGGGAAAGTCCCCACCGGAAGGAGCGTGGTCCGGGACGAGCCCTCGCCGTTGCCTCCCGCGGCGCCGTAGCCGGCCACGTTGATCTGGATCCGGTACCAGCCGAAGATCCGCCAGAGCGGGGGCTGGCTGACCCGCAGTGCCTGGATCCGGCCCGGCGGCAGGGTCTGCGCCTGGGTGTCGAGCAGTCCGTAGCGCAGCCGGATGCCGTCCGGGGATACGGCGGCGGTGAAGTTGTAGCCCCTGTTGACGGAGTTCCAGTACGCGGCCACCATGCCCAGCACGGCGGGGATCAGGAAGAGGTAAAAGCTGCGGTTCTCCGTAAGGGCCGAGAGCACCACGGACGCCGCACCGCCGAGGACCACGAACACGCTCTGCTCGCTCAGGACCAGGGATCCGACCAGGCGGCCCGGCGGGACGGTCAGCACGGAGTCCTCGGGCGCTTCGGCGGCGGCTGCCCCCGGGCGCGCGGGGTCCTGCGGCACGCCGGCGGCGCGGGCCAGGATCGTGGCCCGGAGCTGCCGCGCTTCGTCCATCCGGAGGTAAGCGAGCCGCATCGCGGATTCACCGGCGTCGGCCACCTCGAATTTGAGCTCGGCCAGCCCGAAGACCCGGGCCAGCAGGGGCTGGACGACGTCGATCGCCTGGACCCGGTCCAGCCTGGCCTGCCGCTGCTGTTTGAAGACGAACCCGGTGTTCAGCCGGACATAGCCTTCGGCCACCTGGTAGCGGGTGAAGAACCAGCTCAGGATGTAGCCGAGCACGGTGAGCAGCAGCACGATGCCGCCGCCGAGCAGCAGCCACGGCGCCCGGTCGGCGAGCCGCTCATCGACGAGGGGGCCGCCCTGGAGCATCCGTTCGAAACTATCCCGGAAGAAGAAGAATCCGATGGCGGCCAGCACCACCCAGCCGCGCAGGAACGGTGATGCCGGGTGCACGCGGAGCCACGCGCCGTCGGGGGCCCCGCCGCCGTCGGGGGCGCCGGCGCCGGCGGACGCCTCCGGGGCAGCGTCCGGCTTCACGGCAGAACCTTCACGGCGAACCCGTCACAGCCCGGCCAGCCGGGCTTCACCGCGGGCGGAAAGCTGCTCACGGAGCCGGGCCCCCTCTGCGGCGGGCAGACCCGGGATTTGCGCGTTGGTGCCGGCGGAGGCGGTGTGCAGCTTCAGGGTGCAAAGGCCCAGGCCGCGTTCCACCGGCCCGGCGCCGATGTCCACGTACTGCATCCGGCCGTAGGGGACCACGAGGGTGCGCTGGAAGAAGATGCCGCGGCGGATGAGCAGGTCATCTTCAC
>NZ_MQTS01000148.1:0-65066 GCF_020532825.1 Arthrobacter sp. SO3 | reverse complement strand
GAGCAGGAGCCGCCACAAGGCCAGGATCAGCGTCACGGCGGGGATGCCGACGGCCAGCCACAGCGGGAAGGACTGCCACCAGCCGTTGACGACCAGAATCAGGGGAAGGCACAGCAGCGACACGACGACGAGGTTGGCCAGCGCCCAGCCGGCAAGCCGCACCGTGACGTATTTTGGCGAGACACGCCGCCAGCTGATGCCTGGAGGGTCAATCGCCTCGGTAGGCATATTCGCCCTCCGACTTGGGCTTGCGCTTTTCCTGAAGGCCCGGGGCCGGCTCGCCCTCTCCTTCTTCAGGCGGGATCCGGCAGAACCGCTCCACCAGCAGGCCAACCACGATCATGGCCAGGCCGCCGCCGGCCATGGCCAGTGCCTGCCAGGCAAGGGTCTGGTCGCTGCGCAGGTTCCAGAGACGCAGCTGGTCAACGAAGATCCCGGCGTGCCAGCCCAGCAGCACGCTGCCGGTGTAGGCGCAGGCCTGGGCGAGGACGAGGGTCCAGGCAGCCAGGATGGGGTTGAGCATCTTCTTTTTGTTGCCGTTCCGCCAGCGGAGCACCCGGATGCCCAGCACGAGGGTGAGCACCACGATCACGCCCATCGTGATGAGCCCGGTGAGCGGCAGTACGGGGGTGTTTAAGCTGTACCGGGTGGTCAGGAGGGCCGCGAGCCAGCCCAGGATCCCGACGGACACGCCGATCACCAGCAGCACCACGCGGCTGGTCAGCTTCATCATTCGACCGCTCCGGCGACGCCATGGAGGTTTTCGAAGCCGTCGAAGGGCACCAGGTCGGCGAAGTCGGCGGCCTGGGCGGCGAGTTCGCCGACGCGTTTGCCGTCCAGCTCGGCCGCGGGGTCGATGAGCGACCACGGGTAGAGCACAAACGCCCGCTCAGCGGCCCGGGGGTGCGGAAGCGTCAGCTCGGGGTCGGAGCTGACCAGCTCCCCGTACGTGATGATGTCGACGTCGAGGGTGCGCGGTCCCCAGTGCACGTCGCGGACCCGGAGGTGCTTCTGCTCAACGTCGTGGCAGTGCTTAAGCAGCTCAAGCGGTGACAGGGTGGTGTCCACGGCGATCACCATGTTGAGGAAGTCCGACTGGCCGGCCGGACCGCCGACGGCCTTCGTCTGGACGATCGGCGAGATGGCCAGGAGGCGGACCTCCGGCGGGTCGACAATGTCCGCGACGGCCGCCGAGAGGGTGTCGCTGCGCGCCCCCAGGTTGCTGCCGAGGGCGAGCACGGCCCGGGTGTAGGTCATGGCTGTTCCTGCCGGGTCCGCCGGACGCTGACGGAGACGTCACCGAACTCGACTTCGATGGGAGCCTTGGGTTTGTGCACGGTGATGTCCACAGCGTCGATGGGGAACTTCCGCAGCACGTCCTCGGCGATCCGCACGGCCAGCGCCTCGATCAGGTTCAGCGGCTCCCCCGTGATCCAGCTCCGGATGCATTCGGCCACTTCACCGTAGTGCGCGGTGTCCAGCACGTCGTCGGAGGCGGCGGCGCGGCGGAAGTCCAGGTGCAGCACGGCATCGACAACGAACGGCTGGCCGTTGCGCCGCTCGAAATCGAACACTCCGTGATGGCCGACGGCGGTGACGCCGCTCAGCGTGATCTGGTCCATGGTGGCCTGTCGGTTCAGTTGTGGCCGTGGCCGGCCGGGGCCTGCGGCGGAGCCATGCGGGCGGCGACCTTGACGGCGTCGAGGCTGGGGCCGACGTCGTGCACGCGGACCGCCCAGGCGCCCCGGTAGGCGCTGATGGCGGTCACGGCGGCGGTGGCGGCGTCGCGTTCGGCCGGCGGGGCGGCCTTCCCCGCCGTGGTCAGGAGGCTGCCGAGGAAACGTTTGCGGGAGGCGGCAACGAGGACCCTGTGGCCCATGGCCTGCAGCACGTCCAGGTGCGTCAGCAGCTCCCAGTTCTGCACGTCGGTCTTGGAGAAGCCCAGGCCCGGGTCAATGATGATCTGTTCCGGGGCTACACCCGCAGCGTAGAGCTTGTCGCGGACCCCGGTGAGTTCCGCGGCCACGTCCTCCGCGACGTTCCCGTACTCGGTCAGCGAATCCATGGTGCTGGCGTTTCCGCGGCGGTGCGTGAGGATGTAGGGGACCTTGCTGCGGGCCGCGAGTTCGGCCATTTCCGGTTCCATGGTCAGCCCGGAGACGTCGTTGATGATCGCAGCCCCGGCGTCCAGCGCCGCCGCGGCGGTGGCGGCGTGGGTGGTGTCGATGCTGACCAGGGCGCCGGCCTTGACCAGCGCTGCGATCACCGGAACCACCCGACGCTGTTCCTCTTCTGGGTCCACTTCGGTTGCTCCCGGGCGGGTGGATTCGCCGCCGACGTCGATGATGTCTGCTCCGCCGTAGAACATCCGCAGGCCCGCGGCGATGGCGGTGTCAGCGGTGGAGTGTTTACCGCCGTCGCTGAAGGAGTCCGGGGTGACGTTCAGGATCCCCATCACAAGGGTCCGGTCCGTGGGGAGGTCCTTGAACTGCGCTGCCGGGCGGGGCTTGCGCAGTACGGGCAGGGGCGAGGTCGCCGGTCCGGTTCCGGGGGCTGCAGCGAGGGAGTCCATAGTCTGTGTTCTTACCTTCCGATGATGAGGCTCATGGCCTCGGCACGGGTGGCCGGGTCATGGAGTTGCCCGCGTACCGCGCTGGTGACGGTCTTGGCGCCGGGCTTGCGGATGCCGCGCATGGACATGCAGAGATGTTCGCATTCGACGACGACGATGGCGCCACGGGGCTTGAGATGGGTGACGAGGGCTTCGACGATCTGGGTGGTCAGGCGTTCCTGGACCTGGGGGCGGCGGGCAAACATGTCCACCAGCCGCGCCAGTTTGCTCAGCCCGGTGACTTTTCCGTCATGCGAGGGAATGTAGCCCACATGGGCGACGCCATGGAACGGAACGAGGTGATGCTCGCAGGTGGAGTAGAAGGGGATGTCCTTGACCAGGACGAGTTCCTCATGGTCCAGGTCGAACTGGGTGGCCAGGATTTCCGCCGGATCGTGGTGCAGTCCGGCGAAGATCTCGGCATAGGCCTTGCCGACCCGCTTCGGGGTGTCCAGGAGGCCGCTGCGGTCCGGGTCCTCACCGATGGCCAGCAGGATCTCACGGACGGCCGCCTGGATCCGGGGCTGGTCCACGACGGCGGGGCCGGGGACGGACCCTCCCGCCGCCGGGGCATCGGTGGCGGGAGCGTCGTCGTCGTCATTGAAGAAAGAAGTCACAGAAGAAGCCTAGCCGGGATGGCCGTCAGGCCCGAGATCCGTTACACCGCCTTGGAACGGCTCCTGTCCGGAGACGCCCTGGGCGTGCGGCGGGAACGTATCCAGCGGTTCCTCGAGGCGGGCTTCCTTGGCCTCTTCCTGTGCTTCGCGTTCCGCCTTCTCGCGGCGGGATTCCACCGGGCCGATTTCCTGGATCGGACGGGTCTCCTTCGAGAGCCAGATCTCGCGGAAATCGCGTTTCCGGATGTTGGTGAAGACCTGGGCGATCTCGGCCTGGTTCAACGTTTCGCGTTCCAGCAGTTCGAGCGCCAGTGCGTCGAGGACGTCGCGGTTCTCCACCAGGATGGCGTAAGCCTCGTCGTGGGCGCCCTCGATGAGGCGGCGCACTTCCTCATCGACGATGTAGGCGATCTGGTCGGAGTAGTTGCGCTCGTGGCCGGCGTCGCGGCCCAGGAAGGGCTCGCCGCCGCCCTGGCCGAGGCGCACCGCGCCGACCCGTTCGCTCATGCCGAACTCGGTGACCATCTTCCGGGCAATCCCGGTGGCCTTTTCGATGTCGTTGGACGCGCCGGTGGACGGATCGTGGAAGACGAGTTCTTCCGCGACGCGGCCGCCCATGGCGTAGGCCATCTGGTCCAGCAGCTCGTTGCGGGTGATGGAGTACTTGTCGTTCTCCGGAACCAC
This sequence comes from Arthrobacter sp. SO3, assembly GCF_020532825.1. Lineage (GTDB taxonomy): Bacteria > Actinomycetota > Actinomycetes > Actinomycetales > Micrococcaceae > Arthrobacter. Next base: position 61,154 of record NZ_MQTS01000148.1, on the reverse strand, counting down.
CATGGTGTAACCCAGGGCGCGGCCGCGGGGCAGGATGGTGATTTTGGTGACCGGGGCCGAGTTCCGCAACGCCGCGGCGACGAGCGCGTGCCCGCCTTCGTGGTAGGCGGTGACCTTGCGTTCGTGTTCCTTCATGACGCGGCTGCGCTTCTGCGGGCCGGCCATCACACGGTCAATGGCCTCGTCGAGGGCGCGGTCGTCGATCAGGTTGGCGTTGGAGCGGGCGGTCAGCAGCGCGGCCTCGTTAAGGACGTTGGCCAGATCCGCACCGGTGTACCCGGGGGTCTTTTTGGCCACGGCCTTCAGGTCGACGCCGGGAGCCATCGGCTTGCCCTTGGCGTGGACCTTGAGGATCTGGTCGCGGCCGATCAGGTCGGGGGCCTCGACGGAGATCTGCCGGTCGAAGCGGCCCGGGCGCAGCAGTGCCGGGTCCAGCACATCGGGGCGGTTGGTGGCGGCGATCAGGATGACGTTGGTCTTGACGTCGAAGCCGTCCATTTCAACCAGCAGCTGGTTGAGCGTTTGCTCGCGTTCGTCGTTGCCGCCGCCGATGCCGGCACCGCGGTGACGGCCGACGGCGTCGATCTCGTCCACGAAGATGATGGCAGGGGCGTTGGCCTTGGCCTGTTCGAACAGGTCGCGGACACGGGAGGCGCCCACGCCGACGAACATCTCCACGAAGTCGGAACCGGAGATGGAGAAGAATGGGACGCCGGCTTCGCCGGCGACGGCGCGGGCCAGCAGGGTCTTGCCGGTGCCGGGAGGGCCGTAGAGCAGCACGCCCTTGGGGATCTTGGCACCAACGGCCTGGAACTTCGCCGGTTCCTGGAGGAATTCCTTGATTTCCTCGAGTTCCTCGACGGCCTCGTCCGCTCCGGCGACGTCGCCGAACGTGACCTGGGGCATGTCCTTATTAACCAGCTTGGCCTTGGACTTGCCGAACTGCATGACCTTGGAGCCCCCGCCCTGCATGCGGGAAAGCAGGAACCAGAAGAGGACACCGAGGAGCAGGACCGGGATCAGGAGGGAGAACAGCCCGGAGAGCCAGTTGTTCTCGATCGGCTGGTCGGTGTAGCCGCTCGGGGGCTTGGCGTCCGTGACGGCCTTCACCACATCAGCGGCGCGGGCATTGACGTAGTAGAACTGGATGTTCTTGCCCTTGTCCTGGCCGTCAACCTGCAGGTTGTCTTTCAGGACCAGATCCACGCGGTTCTCCGCGTCGAAGATCTTTGCCTGTTCAACCTTGCCGCCATCGGTCAGCAGCGCGAGACCCTTGTCGGTGTCGATCCGGGTGGACCCGCCCGGCGACAGGGTGGCAAAGGCCAGCAGGAGCATGCCGATAACAACGACAATCCAGATGCCCGGGCCTTTGAAGAAACTCTTAGCTTTCATCTGTTCGGGGCAGGCCCCGTCCCTCCTGGTAGTGCTGCACGGCGACCGATCTGCGCGCGTGTGGTGCTGCATCAGCTTCTAGCTATACACCGTCGCAGTAACTCACGCACGGTGCAGACCAAAAGTTCCCTGAGGGCGTAGCGGGGCAGGGCAGGGCGGGCCGCGCCCCGTACCTGGGCCGGCTCGGTCCTGCCGGACCCTGCGGCTGTCCGCTATTCGTAGACGTGCGGTGCCAGGGTGCCGACGAAGTCCAGGTTGCGGTACTTCTCGGCGTAGTCCAGGCCATAGCCAACGACGAACTCGTTGGGAATGTCATAGCCGACGTACTTGACGTCGATCTTGACCTTGGCGGCCGTGGGCTTGCGGAACGCGGTGCAGATCTCCACTGAGGCCGTGCCGCGTGATTCCAGGTTGGTCTTGAGCCAGGACAGGGTCAGGCCGGAGTCGATGATGTCCTCGACGATCAGCACATCCTTGCCCATGAGGTCCGTGTCGAGGTCCTTGAGGATGCGGACCACGCCGGAGGACTGGGTGCCGGAACCGTAGGACGAGACCGCCATCCAGTCCATCGAGACGTGGCTGTGCAGGGCGCGGGCGAGGTCGGCCATGACCATCACAGCGCCCTTGAGCACGCCGACGATCAGCAGATCACGGCCTTCGTAGTCCTTGTCGATCTGGGCAGCGAGTTCGGTGATCCGAGACTGGATCTGCTCCTTGGAGTACAGAACGTGCTTGAGATCTGACTGGACGTCGTTTGAATCCACCAATAACTCCTGTGTAGATGCGGGGTCGACTATATTTTGGGCGGTTTTTGAGGCCGGAATACAAGCTTCCCACAGCGGGCCGCATCACGGGGAACACTGCCGGGGCCGGACTGCCCTTCGGCGAGGAGCTGCGCAAGCGAGAGCCGGTAGACGCTGACCCCGCCTGGAAGCTCCACGGGACCCGCCGAACCGTGCCGGCGAAGCAGCGCCTCGGCGGCCAGCAGGCGCTGGTAGCTGGGCTGCTGGCCCCCGACGGCGGCCGCGGCCTTCGCGATGACCCGGAACCGCACGGCCGGTGCCAGTTCGCGCAGCGCTTCCTCGGGGAGGCTGATCGCGGCACCGGAGAGCTCCCTCAGCCGGAGGAAGGTGTCATTCGCCACGTCCTCGAGGTAGTCGGCGTCAAGCTGCAGGATTGCGGCCGTCCGCGCGAGCGATTCGGCTACCCCGGGCCCAAGTTTCGTTTCCAGCAGCGGCAGCACTTCCACGCGGGTACGGGACCTCGCAAACGCAGGGTCCGCGTTGCTTGGGTCGTGCCAGGGTTCGAGGCCCTCGACCTCGCAGATCGCGAGGGTGTCCGCGCGCCGCAGCCCCAGGAAGGGCCGCAGCAGGCGGCCGCGGGCGGGCCGCATCCCCGCCAGGGACCGGGTTCCGGAGCCGCGCGCGAGTCCCAGCAGCACCTGTTCGGCCTGGTCATCCAGGGTGTGGCCGAGCAGGATTGCCCCGGCGCCGGTGTCGTCCGCCGCGGCCTCGAGGGCGGCGTGGCGGGCATCCCGGGCAGCCGCTTCCGGCCCCATGCCGGTCGAGGCAACGTCCACGGTCCTGATCTGCACGGGCGAGAGCCCCAGTTCCTGCAGGGTCGCCGCTGTGGCCGCGGCTACCCCGGCGGAGCCGGGCTGCAGCTGGTGGTCCACGACGACGGCACCCACGGAGACGGGGTGTCCGTCCACGTGCCCGCGGCGGGCGAAGTAGGCGGCGACGGCAGCGAGGGCCAGCGAGTCAGGTCCGCCGCTGCAGGCGACCAGCACCCGTTCCGGGTAGCCTGCAGCCGCCAGGGCGTCCTGCAGCATTTTCCGCGCTGTGCCGACGACGGGCGCCAGCCGGCCGGGCCGGCGTCGTCCGCTGGATACGGGACGGGCAGTCACGGAAACTAGTGCCCCATCCGTTCGAGCCAAAGCTTTGAATCGTGGATTTCGGCCTCGCTCGGCAGGTGGTCCACGGACTCCCAGACCTTATTGAAACCGTCCATGCCGGCCACGGCCACGACTTCGCGGACGAACTTTGAGCCGTCGCTGTACTGGCGCATCTTGGCGTCCAGCCCGAGAAGGCTGCGGATGAACTTTTCGATCACACCGCGGTCCTGGCCCCGGGAGTTGAAGCGCTGCCGGATCGTCTTCACGGACGGCACGATGCTGGCGTCGACGGCGTCCATCACCACGTTGGCGTGCCCTTCAAGCAGGCTCATCAGTGCGGTCAGCTGTGAGATCGCGGCCTTTTCCTCAGGGTTCTGCAGCAGGTCAAGGACGGCCCCCCGGCTCGGGGCAGTCCCCGACGTTGTGCGGTCCTTGAGCGATTTCGCCGCAGCCGAGGCCCGTTCCATCAGGGAGTCCACATTGCCGAGCAACTGGCCGCTGAGGTTGTCGATCTCGTCCAGCATGTGATGCCGCAGCCAGGGCGCGGCGGCGAACTGCACCCGGTGGGTCTGTTCGTGGAGACAGACCCAGAGCCGGAAATCCTCCGGTTCGACGTTGATTTCCCGCTCGACGGAGATGATGTTCGGGGCCACGAGGAGCAGGCGTCCGCCGGCAGGGGCGGTGGAGTTTTCGGCGAGCGCGGAGAAGGGGTCGTACTGGCCCAGGACCTTGCTGGACAGGAAGGCAAGGATGGCGCCGAGCTGGCTGCCGGTGATGGCACCGCTGACGCTGGCCGCACCGGGGTTCAGCGTGCCGCGGCGGCCCTCAAGCATCTTTTCCATCGCGGGTTTGAGCATCACGGCGAAGCTCTGGGTGTTGGCCTTGGCCCAGGACGCGCGGTCCACGACGAGGACCGAGGAATCGCGGAGATCGCGGGCGGCCTCCAGACCGGTGATGTCGTGGACGTGCGGCACGGAAATGTCCGCCATCAGCCGCAGGTTTTCCACGGCGGCGCCGATCTCCGCCGATCCCAGGATGGGCCCGGCAGGTGTCAGGCGGGCTGCGGTGGAAGCCGCAAGCTCCCAGTTAATAAGGGCTTGGGCTTGGGCTGATGTCTCGCCGGCAGAGGACTCCATAGGCTCCATCAGATCACAGGGGCCCGACAATCCGCCTTAAATTCGGCGGGCGGCGAACGGGGAAACCGGGCTGCGGCCGTCAGTGGCACCCGCAGCCGGCCAGAACGGAGGCGGTGCGGTCCAGGGCGGCCTTGTTCGCGGCCCCCGGGGTCAGCCCGTTGCCGATGAAGGAGAACACCAGGAGCCGGCCATCGGCGTCCACCACATAGCCGCTGAGGGCGATCACGGTGTTCAGGGTACCGGTTTTGGCCCGGACAAGGCCCGCGCCGCGGGAGGTGGCCGCGTCGGCGTACCGGTCCCCCAGCGTTCCGGTGAGCCCGGCGACCGGGAATCCGGCCAGGCCCGCGCGCAGCCGGGTATCCGCGCCCGATGTGATGGCCCGGACGACTTCGGCGAGCTGCCGGGCGGAAACCTGGTTGGCGAGCGCCAGCCCGGAGACATCGGCGGCCCGCAGGGTGGCAGCGGGGATCTTCAGTTCGTCGAGCTGCTGCAGCACGGCCGCGACGGCGCCGTCGTTGCTGCCGGGCTTCCCGGCCGCAACCGCCGCCATCCGGCCCATCGTTTCGGCGAGGTAGTTGTCCGAGGTGCGCAGCAGCAGGTCCACCTGCTGGCCCACCGTGGCGGACTGGACCTCGGCGAGGACCCGGGTGCCGCCGTCGTGCGTGCCGGTTCCGGCTGGAACCCGCGCGATGCCGGGTGCCACCGTCATGCCGGCCGCGGCGGCCGCCGTCGAAAGCGCGGCCGAGAACGCCTCGGCCGCGCTCATCGCGGCGTCCTGGGGGCGGGGACCGGTGGTCGTGCCCGGGTCGAAGCGGGCCGAGTTCAGTGCCAGCGGGAACAGCGGCGCCGTCTCGCCGGCGGCCACATCCTCCGGATTCCAGGCCGGGTTCAGCGCCGGGCCGGTGAAAAGGGAGTCGTCCAGCAGCACAGTCAAGGGGACGGCAGCGCCGTCGTCCTGCAGTGCGTGGATGGTCGACTGCGCGAGGCTGGCGAGCCCGGCGTGGCCCAGCACCGCCCCGGGGGCCGATTCGCCGGCGCCGAGGAGCACGTCTCCGCCGCCGGTGAGGACGACCGAGCCGGGGGCGGCCCCTGCCACCGCCTTGGTGCTGAAGCGGCGCTCCGGCCCGAGGGTGCGCAGGGCCGCCGCGGCCGTGAGGAGCTTCATGTTGGACGCGGGAACGCGGACCGTGTCGCCGGAACGGTCGAAGAGGACCTCCCCGGTGAGGGCGTCCTGCACCACGCCCGTGAAGCTTCCGGCGCCGTCGACCTTCAGGGTTTCGTTGAGCTGGGCCGCCAGCGACCCGGGCGCCGGGACCGGGGCCGAGCCGGTGAGCGGTTCGATGCCGGCCGGGGTGCTGCCGGCCGCCGGGCCGTCGCGGGGGGCCAGCGTGCCGGGGACCTGCTGCCAGGGCGGGGTGGCCGGTGCGGGAGTGTCGGACGGGCCGGGGCCCAGGAAGGCCGGCGCGACCGCAAAGCCGGCGGGGAGGGCGAGCGCCACTACCAGCAGGGCCTGCAGGAGCAGCGGAAGGCTCCGCCGCAACGGCCCGGGCACCGGGTCCGCGCCCGGGCGGCTCGTTCTGCGTTTCATGCTGCTGCTGGTCCTTTAGTCCTGAAATGTCCCCACTAGTTCCTGAAACCAGGGCCTCTCGCTATATCCTCAATAGTAGTCGGCGGCACCGGCAGCCCTTTGTGTGTGCCGCGCAGCCCTGAAAACCGTCGAGGAGCAGTCCATGAAGCATGACGTGACCATCGAGATCCCCAGAGGATCACGAGTCAAGTATGAAGTCGACCACGAAACGGGCCGCGTCCGCCTGGACCGCGTCCTGTTCACCTCCATGCAGTACCCGACGCACTACGGCTACTTCGAAAACACCCTGGGTGAGGACGGCGACCCGCTGGACGCCCTGGTGCTGCTGCAGGACTTCGACCTGCACCCCGGCGTGATCGTTGAATCCCGCCCCATCGGCGTGTTCAACATGACCGACGACGGCGGCGGCGACGCCAAGGTGCTCTGCGTGCCGGTCGACGCCCGCTTCGATCACATCAACGAGATCAGCGACGTCAGCGAATTCCTGATCAAGGAAATCGAGCACTTCTTCACCCGTTACAAGGACCTCGAGCCGGGCAAGTGGGTCAAGGCCGAAGGCTGGGGGGACCGCGCCGCCGCCGAGGCCGAGCTCGAGGCATCCATCAAGCGTTACGTTCCGCATACGCACTAACCTCCCCACCCACCTCCAGCTCCAACGCGGGGTCACTTAGCGCCCATCCGGACACCGGACATGGGCCGTAAGTGACCCCGCGTTGCTGTTTAACGGGCGGGAGTTGTCCGTGGCGGGTCAGGAATGTGTGAAATCGTTAACCCATGAACGTTGTGCCTGCCTTCAGTCCTCCCTGCGGTCCTATCACCGGATGGCGGGACGGCGACGTTGTACGCGCCACGGGGATCCCCTATGCCAGCGCGGGCCGTTTCCAGCCTCCGGTGAGTGCCCCCGACCGGACCGGCGTCCTCGCGGCAACGTCCCTGTCCCCGGCGTGCCCGCAGGGTCCGGTGCCGTTCCTGGACGACATCCTGGGCACTAGTTACGGGGAACTTCCCGGCAGCGAGGACTGCCAGCGGCTCTCCATCACCATGCCCGCCGGCCTCGACGACGGCGAGCGGGTCCCGGTGATGGTGTGGCTGCACGGCGGGTCCTACACGTCCGGCTCCGGCGACCTCGCGATCTTCGATCCCAAAGCCCTCGTCGCCGAAAACCGGGTCATTGTCGTGTCCGTGACCTATCGCCTGGGCCTGTTCGGCTACCTGGCCACCGGCACCGGCCGGCCCGCGAACCTCGGACTGCTGGACCAGCTCGAGGCGTTCCGCTGGGTTCAGCGCAATATCGGCGCCTTCGGCGGGGATCCCGGAAACGTCACCGCCTTCGGTCAGTCCGCCGGAGGCGACGCCGTCGCCCACCTGATGGCGACGCCCGAAGCGCCCGCCCTCTTCCAGCGCGCCATCATTCAAAGCGCACCCCTGGGCATCACACGGGGCCGGGAAAAAATGAGCAGAGCCATGGGCATCGCTGCGGAAACTGTCACCGAAGACACCCCGGCCATGGACGTCGTGGCCGCTGAGGAGCAGGTGTCGCAGGTGGCCCGGAAGTTCGGGCTGATCGCCGCCATGCCGTTCGGCACCCAGTACGGGCACTCCCCCCTGCCGCCGGAATCCGGCATAGAGGACGCCTGGAACGCCACGGCCCCGGAGATCGAGGTTCTCATCGGGCACACCTCCGAGGAGGCGCGGATGTTCCTGCCGCGCAACCGCGCCGTCAGCCGCCTTGGCAGGGTGCCGGGACTCGGGGGCGCCGCCGTCAGGGCCATCAACTGGGGCGTGACGGAGGCGGTGTATGGCCGGTCCGCGAGGAGGTTCGCCCGGCGGCATGCCCAAGCGGGCGGCACAGCCTACAGCTACGTGCTGTCCTGGGCCGCGCCGGGAAACTCTTACGGCGCCGCGCACACCGTGGACCTGCCGCTGCTGTTCGGGGACGAAAAGACCTGGGCGGGAGCGGGGCTGCTCGCGGGCGCAAGCTGGGAGGAAATCGATGCGCAGGGCCGGTCCCTCCGCGCCGTCTGGGCGCGCTTCGCCTCCGGGGAAGGCCTGGACAGCCGGGGAGGGATTCCTGGTGCCCTTCGGTACCATTCGGTCGGCCCTGAGTGACCGGCTGATGGCGTGCCTGCGGCCCCTGACCACCGTCCCCGGCGGACCCCGGTGAGGACCCTCGGCGTCGACCTCGCCGCCGCCGCCAAGAAGACCGCGGCCGCCGTCATCGAGTGGGGCAACGGCACCGCCCGCCTGGCGCACCTTGTCCTCGACGTCGCCGACGAGGAGATTGCGCGGCTCTTCGGCTCCAGCGACATGACCGGGATCGACTGCCCCGTCGGCTGGCCGGACGCTTTCCTGCCGTTCCTTGCCGGGCATCTGGCCTTTGACGCGCACCCCGTGCTGGACTTCGACGGAATCGAAGGCCGCCGGCTCCTGGCCTACCGGGACACCGACCGCTTCGTCACCGCCACGACCGGGCTGATCCCGCTCAGCGTCTCCGCCGACCGGCTGGCCCACCCGGCGATGCGGTGCGCCGTGATCCAGGCAAAGATCTCGCGGGACCACGGCCCGCAGGCAAGGGACGGCAGCGGAAGGCTGGCCGAGGTCTACCCGGCGGCCTCGCTGAAATCCTGGGGCCTGCTGGCCCGCGGCTACAAGGGCCGCGGCGGCGCGGAAACGGAGCGGCTGGCCCTGGTCCTTGACGCGCTCAGGAAGGCTGCACCCTGGCTGGACCTGGCCGGATTCGATGACCAGCTCGCCGGCTCCGATGACATGTTCGACGCGCTCATCGCTTCCCTCACGGCACGGGCCGTCGCCCTCGGGAAGACCGTCCGCCCCGATGACGGCCACGCCAAAGCCGCCCGGACCGAAGGCTGGATCCATCTGCCCTCCGGCGGCCTGGACGGGCTTAACGGCTTCCAGCGGTAGGGAACCCCTGCCATTTCCTCCCGGCACGGTTACGTGCCCGCATCGTGCAAGACTGGCGAAGCATCCAGGCCGGCATGGAAAACGCGCCCGCCGTAGGTTGCCCCGGCCGCCGCAATTAGCCCTCCCGCCCGCCGTCGTCGGACAGCTGATGGGGCTGGGCTGGCGCATTTGCCAGCCTCTGACCACCGGGTAGTGTGGATCCAGAATGTTCACGCTGACCATCAACCAAACAGACAGCAGGCGCGACGGCGACTGCGTGCCGCAGCTCCTCAAGGACCTGCGGCACATCCCGGCGCGCCTCGATTTCGACCGCTCAGTGGAGGACGAGGTCCAGGGCATTGTCGACAGTCCCCGGCAGGCCGTCGATGCGGCAATGATCGCGCTGCGGACCGGCAGCTGGTACGTCGGCATCGGCGTCGGGCCGGTCAATGAACCCCTGCCGAACCAGATCAAGGACGCCACCGGCCACGGGCTGATTTATGCCCGCCGGGCCGTCGACCGGCTCCGCAACGGCAAGGACCGGATCCCGGTGGCCGTGGAGGGCCCGCAGGCCGACCTCGCCGCGGAGTCCGAGGCGGTGCTGCGGCTGCTGGGCCACATCGTGCACGACCGGAGCCCCGCGGAATGGCGGGTACTTGACCTGCTGACCCCCGGGGTCCGCGGGCAGCAGAAGGCGGTGGCCGAGGAACTCGGCATCACCACCCAGGCGGTCAGCAAGGCCGTGGCGCGGGCGCAGTGGAACGAGGAACACGCGGCGCGGCCCGCCGCGGCCAGGCTGCTGGGCCTGATCCTCGACGTGCGCTGACCCGGGTTCCTAGAGCAGCAGGCTGCGAAGCACGTGGGCGGCGCCGTCGTCGAAAACGGAGTGGGTGACCTCGTTCGCGGCGGCGATGACTTCCTCGGGCGCCTGGCCCATGGCCACGCCGCGGGCCGCCCAGCCGAGCATCTCGATGTCATTGCGCCCGTCGCCGACGGCGACCGTAAGGTGCGCCTCGATCTCCAGCCGGCCGCGGAGGTGCTCCAGGGCGCTGGCCTTGGTGACGCCGGCCGCGGCAATGTCCAGCCACGCCGTCCAGCCCACCGAGTAGGTCACCCCGGCCAGGCCGATGTGCCGGATCGCCGCGTTGAACTCCTCGGGGGTGTTCTCGGCGCTGAAGACCACCACGCGCACGGCGGTGGCGTCCAGCATGGTCTGGAAGTCGACGCCGATTGCCTCCACGCCAAAGCTCGCGTCCTGGAAGCGCTCGGTGGAGAGGAAGTTGCCGTCCTCGTCCTCCAGGGCGTACTTGGCAGAGGGCAGCCGCTTGCGCAGGGCGCGGAGGGCGGGGCCCGGGTCGAAGGTGGCCTTGTGCACGATCTCGTAGCCGTCGGACAGGCTGGAGTCCAGCCGCAGGGTGACGCCGCCGTTGGAGCACACGGCGTAGCCGTTTTCGATCCCGATGTGCTCGATGATCGGCAGCGTCGCGTTCAGCGAGCGGCCGGTTGCGATGGTGACGTGGTGGCCCGCAGCCACGACGTCGCGGGCGGCTTCACGGACGGGAACGGACATGTGTCCGTCGTGATCCACGAGGGTGCCGTCGACGTCGAGCGCGACCATCAGCTTGTGGGCCGTGGTGCTGGGGTAGTTCTGGTTGTTGTCTCGCCGGTCATCGTTGCCAGCGACTGAGGTTTCAGTCAATGTTGTCATCTCACAAGTAGAGCAGACACCCCGGGCCGCCGCTAGGACGCAGGCCACAGCACGCGGTGAACCGGGGGTGAACAGCTGTTGACGGACTCTGGCTCAGATGACGGGGAAGACCGTCATGCCGCCGAGGTACTTCTGCAGGGCCTTCGGGATGTTGACGGAGCCGTCCGGGTTCTGGTGGTGCTCCAGGATGGCCACGATCCAGCGCGTAGTGGCGAGCGTGCCGTTGAGCGTGGCGACGGCGCGGGTGCCCTTGGGGGCGCCGTCCTCGTTCAGCACGCGTTGGCGGATGTTGAGCCGGCGGGCCTGGAAGGTGGTGCAGTTGGAGGTCGAGGTGAGCTCGCGGTAGGCGCCCTGCGTCGGAACCCAGGCCTCGCAGTCGAACTTGCGGGCGGCGGAGTTGCCGAGGTCTCCGGCGGCGGTGTCAATCACCCGGTAGGGCAGTTCACACTTGGCCAGCATCTCCTCTTCCCAGGCCAGCAGCCGGGCGTGCTCGGCCGCAGCCTTCTCCACGGTGGTGTAAACGAACATTTCCACCTTGTTGAACTGGTGGACCCGGATGATGCCTCGGGTGTCCTTGCCGTGCGAGCCGGCCTCGCGGCGGTAGCAGGAGCTCTGCCCGGCGTAGCGGATCGGGCCGGCCGAGAAGTCCAGGATCTCGTCCGCATGGTAGCCGGCCAGGGCCACTTCCGAGGTGCCCACGAGGTAGAGGTCGTCCTCGGCGAGACGGTAGATCTCGGCGTCGTGCTTGACGTCGAAACCGGTGCCCTGCATGGTTTCCGGGCGCACCAGCGTCGGGGTGATCATCGGCACGAAGCCGGCGTCGATGGCCTGCTCCATGGCCATCTGCAGCAGCGCCATTTCCAGCCTGGCGCCGGCGCCGCGCAGGAAGTAGAAGCGCGAACCGGACACCTTGGCGCCGCGTTCCATGTCGATGGCGCCGATCAGCTCACCGATCTCCAGGTGGTCCCTGGGTTCGAAGTCGGTGAACTCGCGGGGCGTGCCGACGGTCTTGACCACGATGTAGTCGTCTTCGCCGCCCTCGGGGACGCCGTCCTCGATGAGGTTGGGGATGCCGCGCAGCAGTTCCTCGTGGGCGGCCTGCGCGACGTCGGCCTCGGCGGAGGCGGCCTTGACCTGGCCCGCGAGGACCTTGACCTCGGCCAGCAGGGCCTGCTTCTCCTCGCCCTTGGCCTGCGCCACCTTCTTGCCGAAGGCATTCTGCTCGGCTCTCAGGTTTTCGAAGCGGATCAGGGCCGCGCGCCGGGCCGAGTCCGCGACGATGATCGCGTCCACCACGGATTCATCGGCGCCGCGGGCGCGCTGGCTGGCCCGGAACTTGTCCGGATTTTCGCTGAGGTCTTTTACGTCGATCACCTGACAAGACTATCCAATCCGGCCACCGTTCCCGGGCAATCCGGGCTCCGGCCGCCGGCGGGATAGTGTGGGAGCACAATGCGCGACTGGATGCTTTACCTCGTCATCGCTGGAGTCCTGGCGTTTGCCGTCTCCAGTTGGTGGGGAGTGCGCAAGCTCAAGGCCAGGCACACACGCAGCGCCGTGTGGGAGGAAACGCACAGTCCGGGGCTGGGCCAGCAGAAGGTGGCCGTGGTGATGAACCCGATCAAGTCCCGGTCCGATGAGGCCCGCACCATGATTGAAAGTGCCTGTTCCGCAGCAGGCTGGGTGCCCCCGCGGTTCTTCGACACCACCGCCGAGGACCCCGGGTTCTCACAGGCGCGGGCCGCTGTCGAGTACGGCGCCGACGTCGTCCTCGTGGGCGGCGGTGACGGCACTGTCCGGGTGGTGGCTGACATCCTCGCCGGCACGGACATCGCCATGGGCCTGATCCCGCTCGGCACCGGCAACCTGCTGGCCCGCAACATCCACCTGGATCTGGGTGACCTGCACGGAAGCGTCCAGACCGCACTGTTCGGTCACCAGCGCTTCATCGATACGGCACGGATGCAGGTGGAGAACTCCCGCACCAAAGAGTCCGCGGAGCACACCTTCCTGGTCATCGCCGGCATAGGCATGGACGCCGAGGTTGTGGGCGACACCAACGACGGTCTCAAAAAGGCTGTGGGCTGGCTGGCCTACACCGAAGCCGGCGTGCGGCACCTCCCGGGCCGCCGCAAGAAGGTGTCCATCTCGCTGGACGACCAGCCGGAACAGAGCCGGAAGATCCGCAGCGTACTGTTCGCGAACTGCGGACTGATCCCCGGCGGGATCGATTTCATCCCCCAGGCGATGATCGATGACGGCATGCTGGACGTCGTGGTGATGAGTCCGCGCAGCGCGATCGGGTGGCTGGCAATGTACTGGAAGATCGTGCTGAAGCACAAGAGAAACCTGCCGGTGATGACGTATTACCGTTCCGGCAAGATCACCATCCGCTGCGCGGAGCCGATGCCCACACAGGTCGACGGCGATCCGACCGGCCCGGCCACGAAGGTCACCGTGCAGGTTGCTCCGGGCTCGCTGCTCGTCCGGGTAGAGGACGGCACCGAGGGAGATTAGGCGCTGGCTTCCTTCTTGGAGGCTTCCTTCGCCGCATCCGCGGACTTTTTCGCTTCCGCGGCGGCCTTGGCTGCGCGCGCTTCGGACTGCTCGCGGATCATGGCCTGCTCCTCCTCGAAGCGCAGCCGGTCTGCACGGTCGGCGTCGTCGCCGTCCCAGTCCTGGTTGTCTGCGGTCGGTTTGGGATTCACGATCATTCCCTGGCCGTCGTTTTCTAGGCTGGTATCTGCCATGACCTGCTCCCTCTGTAGAGGACTTCCCCAATATGGATCAGGCAAGCATACGCACAGTTTCCAAGGGGCGGAAGTGCCTGATGTGGCATTTGTCTACGCTGTGGGCGAAGCCTTGGACATATATTCCGGCACCACCGATGCCCCCGACAGTATGTCTTTGACCCAGGCATGCGCCGCCCGGAATGCCTGGTCCGAGGTGTGCGGCTCCACGATCGTGCGGTGCCCGTCGGCCCGGCCGTAGGAGCCCAGGAACCGGGTGGCCGGGCTGATCCGGTGCAGGCCGGCCAGGGCGTCCGCCATGCGGGCGTCGGCCACGTGGCCGTCGGCGTCGATGCTGAAGAAGTAGTGGCCCAGGTACTGGCCGGTCGGCCGCGACTCAATCCGGCTGAGGTTCACACCCCGGGTGGCGAACTGGTCCAGGATCTCCATCAGCGCGCCAGGGCGGTCTTCCGGCAGCGGAACCACAACGGTGGTCTTGTCCGCGCCGGTGGGCTCGGGCAGTTCGCCGGGCCGGCCGACGAGCACAAACCGCGTGACCGCACCGGGGTTGTCGCCGATGTTCTCCGCCAGCACGACGAGCCCGGGCTGTTCGGCGGCCACAATCGGTGCGCAGATTGCCGCGTCGTAGTGGATGTCGCCTTCCAGCAGACCCATCGCCGCCGCGGCCGTCGAGGATCCCGGGATATATTCCGCGTCCGGAATAGTGCTGTCGGCCCAGAGCCGGCACTGTGCCCAGGCGTGGCTGTGGGTGGAGATCCGGCGGATGTCCTCGATCCGGGTCCCGGGGCGGGCCACCAGCACGAAGCTGATCGGTACGAGGGCCTCGCGCAGGATCCGCAGTTCCTGTCCGGTTGCGATCGCATCCAGGGTGGCGGTCACGCCGCCCTCCACGGAGTTTTCGATCGGCACCATGGCCGCGTCAGCCGAGCCGTCGCGGACCTTGTCCAGCGCCGTGTTGACGTTGGACGAGGGAACGCGGATGGCCTGCGCCGCGTCGGGCACCTGCATCAGGGCTGCCTCGGTGAAGGTTCCCGCGGGTCCGAGGAAGGTGTACGTGACGGGTGAGGCGGGCATCGGCGCTTCTTTCTTCAACTACAGGATGACGGGCTTGAGTCCGTTGTCGGACACCAGCGGCATTCCGGTTTCCAGCCACTGGTCCATGCCGCCGGCGACGTTCAGGGCGGAATACCCCTGGCCGGAGAGCCACTGGGCGGCACGGAAGGACCGGCCCCCGGTCCGGCATATGACGTAGAGGTCCTCGTCCGGGTCGAGTTCCCCGAGCCGGGCCGGGAGCTGGTCCATGGGGACGTGCAGCGCCCCTGCCGCGTGCCCGGCGGCCCACTCGTAGTCTTCGCGGACGTCGAGGACCGTGGCCCCTTCAGGGATGTCGGACACGGTCACGGTGTCAAAGTCGCTCATAGTCGTCCTTTCCGCAGAATGCATGGTCTGCCTCCAGCGTATCGCCAGCCACCGGCACCACACCCTTACCCGGCAGCAGGTTACGCTTCTGGCATGGCGCAAAGGAGATCCACGGCAACTGACCGGCTTCCGGCAACTCCCCGCGCCTCCCCCCACCGGACATGCCCTCCCCTTGCCGCCAGGAATGGGCACAATCCCACTATGTCCACCCGCCGGCGCCAGCGCTGGGCATGTCCCGCGGAGCGGACGGCCGGGGAAACGGGGCCGCGTTCCCTTGGCTGAGATCCATGAACTCTCCGCCGTGGAGCTACGCGACGCCCTGCGTTCCGGCGAGCTGTCCTCAAAGCAGGCCACGGAGCATTTCCTGGACCGCATCGCCGCCGAAAACCGGCACCTGGGCGCCTTTATCACCGTCACCGCGGAGCAGGCCCTGCTGGATGCGGCCGCAGCGGACAAGTCCCACGCCCGGGCCGCGCGGGACGGAACCGGGCTGGCGCTGCTGCACGGCGTGCCGGTGGCCTTCAAGGACCTGACGGACGTCGCCGGCGTCGTGACCACCCACGGCAGCGCCGCCCTGGACCACAAACCGGCACTGGCCGACAGCGCCATCGTCGCGACGCTGAAGAGTGCGGGCGTGGTCTCGCTGGGCAAGACCCAGGTTCCGGAGTTCGGCCTCACGGCCTACAGCGAGAACCGGATCGCGCCGCCCTCACGGAACCCGCACGCCCTGAGCCGGAGCTCGGGAGGCTCCTCCGGCGGCAGCGCCGCAGCGGTTGCCGCCGGGCTGGTCCCCTTTGCTCCCGGCTCCGACGGCGGCGGATCGGTCCGCATCCCGGCCGCTGCCTGCGGACTCGTGGGCCTGAAAACCGGCCGGGGCCTGGCGCCCGCGGGTGAAAGCACCGGTGACCCCGCGGGACTGGTCGTGTCCGGCCCGATGGCCCGCTCTGCCGCAGACGCGGCCCTGCTGCTCGATGCGCTGGTGCCGGCTGCGCTGGTCCCCGGCCCGGCCGGGACTGACAGCTCCGGGGATCCCGCTGCCAGCTACCTGGAGCTCGCCCGGCAGGACCCGCCCCGGCTGCGGATCGGAGTAAGCCTGGACAGCCCATGGCAGACGATCTTCCCCTTCACCCCCGCTCCCGAGGCCCTCGATGCCCTCGCCGAAGGCATCAGGCGGCTGGAGGCAGCCGGCCACGAAACCTCGGAAGCCTCCATCCGCTATGACAACCGCTACCCGGCAGCGTTCACCACAGCATGGACCGCCGCCGTCGGGGACGCCCGGATCGTTCCCCAGCGCGAGGCGCTGCTGACCCCACTGACACGGACGTTCCGGCGCCGCGCGCAGCAGCGCGGACCGGCGCAACTCGCCGAGTCGCTCGGGTTCCTGCGCCTGTTCCGGCGCGACACCATCGCCCAGTACGCCGCCTTCGACCTGATCCTGATGCCCGCGCTGGCCCAGACGCCCCGCCCGGTGGGCTGGTTCACCGGTGCGGCCCACGGCGACGGCTATTGGCCCGCCGCCGAATGGACAGGCGATGCCGACGGCGACTACCGCAAGCAATGCGAGTACGCGCCGTGGTCGTCCCTGGTCAACGTGTGCGGGCTGCCCGCAATCACCATCCCGGTGCACTGGACCGGCGGGGCCAAGGGTGCCGGGCTGCCGATGGGCGTGCAGCTGATCGGGCCGATGGGCTCCGAGGCGCTGCTCCTGCAGCTGGCCACCCAGCTGGGGTGCTAGCCCCACGACCCGCGGGATGTGGATGATTTCACGGGCGGGTGCGGATACGGTTTAGCAGAGCAAGGTCAGGACATGTCCAGTCTGGAAACTTCCCACGAGAGGGATCAATGAAGATCACCGGTGCAGTACTTGAGGAAATCGGCCGTCCCCGGCCGTACGCGGACTCCAGGCCCATCAGCATCTCCGAACTGGACCTGGAAGGACCGGGGCCGACCGAGATCCTCGTGCGGATCGAGGCCGCCGGCATCTGCCACTCGGACCTTAGCGTGGTGGACGGCAACCGCGTGCGCCCGGTGCCGATGCTGCTGGGGCATGAGGCTGCCGGACGCGTCGTCGAGGTCGGCTCGTCCGTCACGGACCTCCTGCCGGGCCAGCGCGTCGTAATGTCCTTCCTGCCGCGCTGCGAACAGTGCACGAACTGCGCCGCTGACGGACGGCTCCCTTGCACGGCAGGTTCGAAGAGCAACGGCGAAGGCACGCTCCTGCACGGATCCATGCACCTTGACCGCAACGGCGAAAAGATCTTCCACCACTTGGGCGTCTCCGGCTTCGCCACCCACTCCGTCGTGGACCGCGCCTCGGCCGTTCTGGTCGGCGACGACATCCCGGCGGACGTCGCCGCCGTCCTCGGCTGCGCGGTGCTGACCGGAGGCGGCGCCGTCCTGAACGCCGCCCGGCCGCGGCCGCACGACAGCATCATGATCGTGGGGCTCGGCGGGGTCGGCATGGCCGCGCTGATCACGGCGATCTCCCAGGGTGTCTCGCGGATCGTGGCCGTGGACACGCTGGATGAAAAGCTGGAGCACGCCCGCCGGCTCGGCGCCCACGAAACGTACACCCCGCAGCAGGTCCTCGAGCAGGGCATCAAGGCCAAGTACGTGATCGAATGCGCCGGGAACCCCCGCGCTTTCGAAACCGCCTTCGCCGCGACCGAGGCGGGCGGCACCACGGTCACTGCTGGCTTGCCGCACCCGGACGCCCGCGCCCAGATCCCGCCGCTGACCATCACGGCCCAGGCCCGGACCATCGTCGGCAGCTACCTTGGCTCCGCGGTGCCGTCCCGGGATATCCCCAAATACGCCCAGCTCTGGCGCGAAGGAAAACTGCCTGTCGAGGAGCTGATCACGGCGCGCATCGCCCTGGCGGACATTAACGCGGCCATGGACCAGCTCGCCGACGGGAAAGCGGTCCGCCAGGTCATCATGTTCGACGCCGGCTAGCCCCGGCGCTGGCCCCCCTGCGGCGCCGCCCCATGCAGCTTGCGCTATCACTTGTGGCTGCTAGTGCGCGTCAGTGGCAGCATCATCTGATAGGGCAACGGGGGACGAAACACCCTGCGAATGGCTTGGTCCGGGGCGCCGCTAATGTGACAATCCCGCTTCACACTGTCAGCATTAAGTAAATGAGCACTACTCATTTATCCACGCCCCCCGCTACAACGCCGGGCGACACTTCTTTTTTTGGCCACCCAAAGATGCTGGCCAGCCTCTTCTCCGTAGAGATGTGGGAGCGCTTCTCCTTCTACGGCATGCAGGGGATCCTGCTCTACTACATGTACTTCACAGCCGCCGAGGGCGGACTGGGGATTGAGCAGGGCCTGGCCGCCGGGCTCGTGGGCGCCTACGGCGGCGGCGTCTACCTTTCCACCATCCTCGGCGCGTGGCTCGCGGACCGGCTCTTCGGCTCCGAAAAGGTGCTGTTCGGCTCCGCCATCCTGATCATGGCCGGCCACATCGCCCTCGCCTCCCTGCCGGGCATCCCCGGCCTGATCGCCGGTCTTGTGCTGGTCGGCGTCGGCTCCGGCGGCCTGAAGGCCAACGCCACGGCCCTGGTGGGAAGCCTCTACCGGGAGAAGGATGAACGCCGCGACGCCGGATTCTCCATCTTCTACATGGGCATCAATGCCGGCGCGCTAATCGGCCCGCTGGTCACCGGCTGGCTGCAGGAGAGCCACGGGTTCCACTGGGGCTTCGGCGCCGCCGCGGTCGGCATGGCCGTGGGTCTGGTCGTCTACGCGCTCGGACGCAAGAACCTGCCCGAGGACGCGCACCGGGTGCACAACCCTCTTCCCGCCGACGAGCGCACCAAGTACGGCCTGCGCTTCGGGGCGATCGCCGCCGTGATCGCCGTGCTGCTGGCCACCGGCATCGTCAATGCCGGGAACCTGGCCATGTCCATGGCCTACGCGGCTATCGGTGTGTCCGTGCTCTATTTCGCCCTGATCTTCAGCAGCAAAAAGGTCGACGGCACAGAACGCCGCCGCGTGGCCGCATTCATCCCGCTGTACATAGCCTCCGCCGCATTCTGGGCGCTGTTCCAGCAGCAGTTCACTTTCATCGCCGTGTACTCGGAGGAGAAGCTGGACCGGAACCTGTTCGGCTGGGAAATGCCGGCCGCCTGGGTCCAGTCCATCAACCCGGTGTTCATCATCATCTTCGCCGGCGTCATGGCTGCCCTCTGGACCCGGCTGGGCCGCAGGCAGCCGGGCTCGGCGCTGAAGTTCTCCATTGGCCTCTTTGTGATGGGCCTGGCGTTCCTGGCCTTCATCCCGCTGGCCGGGGACGGCAAGACCCCGATGCTGGCACTGGTGGGGATCCTGTTCCTGTTCACCCTCGCGGAACTGTTCCTGTCCCCCATCGGCCTGTCCGTGACCACCAAGCTGGCTCCGAAGGCCTTCCACACCCAGATGGTGGCGCTGTTCTTCCTCTCGGTGTCCCTGGGCACCACGCTGGCCGGTATTTTGTCCGGCCTGTACAACCCGGCGGATGAACTGCCGTACTTCATCGGCATCGGCGGCACCGCCATGCTGCTGGCCGTCGGCCTGGCCGCGGCCTCGCCGGCGATCAAGAAGCTCATGGGCGGCGTACGCTAAGCCGATGAGCCCGAGGCACCGCGCACCGGTTGAGTCCCGCGTCTACGTCCCCGCCGCAGGCGAGGCGTCCGACGTCGAACTCATGCCGGCGGGCGATGTCACCGACGGCGTGGTGCGGGTCGGCGGCACCATCCGCCGCCCGCACCAGCCGCAGTCCCTGGCCGTCGCCGCTTACCTCGACTGGCTGGAAGACGCCGGTTTCGACGGGTCCCCGCGGTTCCTGGGCCGGGACGCGGAGGGCCGGGACGTGCTGACTTTCCTGCCCGGACGGTGCGCCGGGCCGGTCCCGGCGGCCTGGGTCCAGTCCGAGGAGCTCCTGGCCTCCGTGGCGGAGCTGCTGCGCCGGCTGCATGCGGCGTCGGCCGGGTTCGTGCCGGACGGTCACCCGTTCCCGCCGCGCCCGGTCCGCCAGGATCCGGCAGAGCTCGTCTGCCACCTGGACGTGACCCCGCAGAACGTGGTGGTCCGCGGGGGCCTTGCTGCCGGCGTGGTGGACTTCGACCTGGCCGGTCCCACAACGGCCTTCAAGGATTCCTTCAACACTGCGATGCACTGGGTTCCGCTCCGGGATCCGGCCGATGCGTGGCCCGGATGGGGGGCGGCCGACCCGTTCCGGCGGCTCCGGATCTTCGCCGACGCGTACGGCTGGGATGAAGGGGAACGACGGCGGCTGCCGGCTTTCGGGACCGAGGCCACGGCGCTGAGCTACGAGCGGATGCGGCACAACGCCCACGCGCTCGGCGGCGGCTGGGCCCGGATGTGGGACGACGGCGTGGGCCGCATGATCCGCCGCCGCGGCCTCTGGATCGAGGCCAATGCCGGCCGGCTGGTTGCGGCCCTGACCGGCTGACGGAGGACTCTAGGCCCCGTACCCCCGGTAGCTTGAGCTGCCGATGGCCAGCCCCAGCGCAATGATCACGATGACCAGTATGGTCAGCGCGATCCCCACATATCCCAGCACCAGGCCGGCAATGGCCATGCCCCGGCCCGACGGCTCGCGCTTGAGGGCCAGGTGCCCGAGAATGACCGCCGCGAGCTGCGGCAGGAGGAAGATGCCCAGGCCCACGAAGGCGGCGATGCCGCAGCACAGGCTGGCGATGCTCAGGCCCTTGGATTCCGGCGGCACACCGTAATAGCTCGGCTGCCCGTAGGCATTGAACGGACTGCCCGGCTGGCCATACTGCGGAGGCGCACCATAGGGCTGCTGGCCGAACGGCGGCTGTGGGGCCGCCCCGTAAGGCGTGCCATAGGGCGTGCCGTATGCATCGGCGGGCTGGCTGTAGCCGGGCGCGGGCTGGCCGTACTGCTCCCCGGATTGTCCCGGCGTATCGTTGGGCTGCTGACCGTAGCCTGGCTGTTCGATCTTCGCCGTCGCAGGCCACGAGGGAGCCTTCGGCGGTGCAGGAACGTCGGATTCCTGCGCAGGAATGTACGACGGCGGCTGGTAGCCCTCCGGCGTCCCGTCATGCTCCGGTTTCGGCTGGTCAGTCATGGTTTTCCCCCTCTGGACGTCTCTGGCTTCAGCCTACCGCCGTCCCGTTGCGCTGGGCAGGATATTTCCGCGTCATAGGGGCCGTAATCATGTTCCCTTCCCCGCCGGTCTGGCATGCTGGTGCCATGGCTAGCCGCGCGGGCACTGTTGCCCAACCCCAAGACCTTGTTGATCTCACTGCGCTCCTGGATGCGTACTACGACGTTTCCCCCGATCTGGGCGACCCCGGCCAACGGGTGGCCTTCGGCACCTCCGGGCACCGGGGCTCGAGCCTGAAGGCCTCCTTTAACGAACCCCACATCCTCGCCATCACCCAGGCGATTGTCGAGTACCGGGCCGGCCAAGGCATCACCGGGCCGCTGTACCTCGCCAAGGACACCCATGCGCTGAGCGAACCGGCCCAGAATTCCGCCCTCGAGGTCCTCGCGGCCAACGGCGTCAACGTGCTGATCGACGCCCGCCACGGCTACACCCCCACGCCGTCGCTCAGTCACGCCATCCTGACCCACAACAACAATTCCCCCGCCGGGGCTCCGCAGGCGGACGGCATCGTGGTGACTCCGAGCCACAACCCGCCCGGCGACGGCGGGTTCAAGTACAACCCCCCGCACGGCGGACCCGCTGACACGGACGCCACCGGATGGATTGCCAACCGCGCCAACGAACTGCTGGAGAACGGCCTGCGCGGGGTCAAGCGGATTCCCATTGCCGAGGCCCTCAGCGCCGGCACCACGGGCAAGTTCGACTTCCTCAGCAGCTACGTGGACGACCTCCCTTCCGTGCTGGACCTCAACGCGATCCGCGAGGCCGGCGTCAGGATCGGCGCCGACCCGATGGGCGGCGCGTCGGTGGACTACTGGGGCGAAATCGGCGAACGCCACCACCTCAACCTCACGGTGGTCAACCCCACCGTCGACCCGCAGTGGGCCTTCATGACCCTCGACTGGGACGAGAAGATCCGGATGGACTGCTCCTCGCCCTCGGCCATGGCCTCCCTGATCAACCGGATGTCGGCGGGTGCCGGTTTCGACGTCGCCACCGGCAACGACGCCGACGCCGACCGGCACGGGATCGTGACGCCGTTTATCGATGGGCAGGGCGGGCTGATGAACCCGAACCACTACCTCGCCGTCGCGATCGACTACCTCTACCGGCACCGGACCGGCTGGAACCCGCAGTCTGTGATCGGCAAGACCCTCGTTTCCTCGTCGATTATCGACCGCGTGGCCGAGAGCCTGGGCCGCAAGCTCGTGGAAGTGCCCGTGGGCTTCAAATGGTTCGTCCCGGGGCTGCTCTCCGGCGAGGGCGCCTTCGGCGGCGAGGAATCTGCCGGCGCCTCCTTTAACAAGATGGACGGCAGCGTCTGGACCACCGACAAGGACGGCATCCTGCTGGCCCTGCTGGCGTCGGAGATCACGGCGGTCACCGGCAAGTCACCCTCGCAGCTCTACAAGGGCCTCACGGATAAGTTCGGCGACCCGGTCTACGCCCGGATCGATGCAGCTGCCACCCGGGAGCAGAAAGCGGCCCTCGGCAAGCTCTCGCCGTCGGACGTCACCGCCACCGAACTTGCGGGCGAAACCATCACAGCCAAGCTGACCAAGGCGCCGGGCAACGGCGCAGCGATCGGCGGCCTCAAGGTGGTCACCGAGAACGCGTGGTTTGCGGCCCGCCCCTCCGGCACCGAGGACGTCTACAAGATCTATGCCGAGTCCTTCAAGGGAGCCGAGCACCTCAAGCAGGTGCAGGCCGAGGCCAAGGCGCTGGTGGACGGGGTCATTTCCTAGCTGCCCGGCACTGGGCCCGGACCGATCGGGCGCCCGCTCAGGCCGGCTCTTCCTCGAGGCTGCCGGCGAGCACCGAGCGGTTCCGGCCCAGGGTCTTGGCGCGGTAGAGCGCCGCGTCCGCGGAGGCGATCAGCGCCTCAAGATCCACACGTCCGGGCGCGGTCGAGGCGATGCCGTAGCTGGCGGTGGGCAGCCGCGGGATCACCGGCGACGACGAGGCGTGCAGCCGGGCGCTGATGTCCGCGGCGATTTCCCCCGCCCGCTCCGGGGTCACGCCCGGCAGGAGCATGATGAATTCTTCTCCGCCGTAGCGGCCCACCAGGTCGGTGGAACGGACCGTGGCGGCGCAGGCCTCCGCGAACGCCTGCAGCGCGGCGTCGCCGGCCGAGTGGCCAAACTCGTCGTTGATGCCCTTGAAATGGTCCAGGTCCGCCAGGATCAGCGACGCCGTGGTCCGGCCCCGGTTGAGGCGGCGCAGTTCGTCCTCGGCGAGGTCCAGGAATGCCGTGCGGTTCAGCAGGCCGGTGAGCCCGTCCACCGTTGCCCGGGCGCGGAGGTCCCGGGTCTGCTGTTCGTAACTCAGCTCCGCCATCGTGAAGGATGCCACCACCATGATCACGGCCGAAAAGACCGTCGTCGTCACGGAGCCGAAGACGGACTGGAATACCGGCCCGTCGCGTCCTTCCGCGAGAAAGAAGGCGAAGCGGCCCAGATAGAACCCGGCCAGGATGCCGGAGCCCACCCCCAGCGTGAGGTGAACGCGCGAAAAGTGCCGGTCCAGCAGGAACAGTTCCCGGCAGCCAAGGCCGATCAGCAAGCTCATGAAGCCCAGATAGGCGGGCGCGCCGGACCACACGTTGGTGGCCGGCTGGTCCAGGACCGACGCCACGGCCGTAATGGCCGGGGCCGCCGCGAGGTACCAGATTCTTGGACTGGCGGTCCGCAGTGACCGCGCCCCAGCCCAGATGCTGGCCGCACCCGCCACGAGAAGCACGTTCCCGAGCGGGTTGGACCAGACCTGGTGTGGTGTCCCGTCCAGCAGGTATGCCGCATTGCCGGACAGGAACAGCAGTAGGGCAAGGCACCACCAGCCGCTGTACGCCGAACGCGTCCGGCGGAACGTGATGAAGTAGAAGAGCAGTAGCAGCGTCAGATCGACGACGGCCAAGGCGACCCGCAGGGTTGCGGTGTCAAGCATCATGTAGTGGCCCCCCGGTCCGCTCGCAATAGCCCGATTTGCGCCGACTCCGCGCCGCAGGTGCCCCCAGTATTGCACCCCGTGGCAAAATATGTGACCACCGTCTCCGATATGACCCGCCCGGCACCCGGGGGTACCTGGGGATAACGCCCGCGGTCCTATTATGGACGCCCAAGGGCTCTGGATTGGCTCTGGGGTTATGGCCCCGGGGCGGACTAAGCTGGGAAGCGGCCCCGGATGCGGCCTTGCGCTCACCCGCAGAATAGCGTCCCGAGTGCCTCCGGCCTGTCCCCCATGGTGCCGGAGGCACCTCCGCGCCCGTGCAGTGCCGCAGGGCACCCCACCAGAACAGTCACCGAGCCACCCCACCGCGAGGGAACAGCGTCAGCGCGCGCCTTTCCGTTCGGCAGATTTCGGTTGGGCCGATTTCGCCTAGACCGTGCGGACGACGTCCTCGTAGGCGAACTTCGGCTTCGCGGCACCCCACGCGTCGGCCGCGGGCTGGCCGATGTTGACCACGAGGAAGCTCTTCTGGCCGCCGTCGGGGAAGAAGGCCTCGTCGATCGCGCTGAAGTCCGCGCCCGTCATCGGTCCGGCGGACAGGCCAAGGGACCGGACGGCGAGGATGAAGTAGCCAGCCTGCAGATGGGCGTTGTTGTTGCCGGTGGCCGCGGCGAGCTCCGGGGCGGCGTCGTACATGGCCTTCGGCGCGTTATAGCCGGGCAGGAAGTTGTCCCACTGCTCCTGCCAGGACGTGTCGTAGCTGAGGACGGCGACGAGCGGTGCGGTGGCGGTCTTGGCGCGGTTGCCGTTGGCGAGGGTTCCGACCAGGGTGGCGCGGGCTTCCTCGGAACGGACGTAGGTCACGCGCAACGGCTGCGAGTTGAACGCGGTGGGGCCGAACTTGGTGAGTTCGTAGATGGCCCGGGCCTGCTCGTCGGTGACTTCTCCGGTGAAGGTGTTGGGGGTGCGGGCCTCGGCAAAGATGGCGTCCACTGCGGCGGAGTCGATTACTGCTTCGTCATGGGCGATGGTCATGGGCATCCCTTTCGCTGGATGTGCCCGCCGGGCGGCGGCCACTGGGTGCTGTCCATAGTTGCAACTTCAACCTGCGCCTTCTGCTTCCCGGGACGCCGCGTGACGTGCCGCACAGGGGCGCCGCCGGCGAAGCATGCCGGAAACACCGGCGCGGTAAAGTTGCTCCGGAAGATTCCTTCCCGCCCCGCCACACATTCTCTGAAAGGCCCCGGCAATGAGCATGCTCGGTACCAAATGGAAGCTCCACGGCAACGGCAAGTCCATCCGCCCGGGCGAAGTCGTGAAGCCGGATGAGCGCCTTGCCTGGCCGCTGACCATTGGCGTCGGGATGCAGCACGTTGTCGCCATGTTCGGCGCCACCTTCCTGGTCCCGATCATCACGGGCATGCCGCCGGCCACGACACTGTTCTTTTCCGGCATCGGCACCCTGCTCTTCCTCGTCATCACCAAGGGCCAGGTGCCGAGCTACCTGGGCTCCAGCTTCGCGTTCATCGCGCCGATCATGGCCTCGCAGCAGCAGTACGGCATCCCCGGTGCGCTCGGCGGCGTGGTGCTGGCCGGCGTCGGGCTGGCGATCATCGGCGCGGTGGTGCAGAAGTTCGGTGCCGGCTGGATCAACCGCCTGATGCCGCCCATCGTGACCGGCGCCATCGTCGGGCTGATCGGCCTCAACCTCGCGCCCGCAGCGAGGAACAACTTCGACGCCGCCCCGGTCACGGCCCTCATCACCCTGGCCACGATCATCGTCACCAGCGTCTTCTTCCGCGGCATCCTGGGCCGGCTGAGCATCCTGGTCGGCGTCGTGCTGGGCTATGCCGTGGCGATGATCCGCGGCGAAGTGGACTTCACCAAGGTCGACTCCGCTGCCTGGGTGGGCCTGCCGTTCTTCCAGACCCCCGAGTTCCACCTCGGCGTCGTTGGCCTGTTCGTGCCGGTGGTGCTGGTGCTGGTAGCGGAGAACATCGGCCACGTAAAGTCTGTGTCCGCCATGACCGGCCAGAACCTTGACGGCGTCTCCGGTCGCGCACTGATGGCCGACGGCGCCGCTACCGTGCTTGCCGGCATGGGCGGCGGCTCCGGCACCACGACCTACGCCGAAAACATCGGCGTTATGGCCGCCACGAAGGTTTATTCGACGGCGGCCTACTGGGTCGCCGGTATCTTCGCCGTGGCGCTGAGCTTCTCGCCGAAATTCGGCGAACTGATCGCCACTGTCCCGGCCGGCGTCCTGGGCGGCGCCGCGACGATGCTGTACGGCATGATCGGCGTGCTCGGCGTCAAGATCTGGGTGCAGAACAAGGTGAACTTCGCGAACCCAATCAACCTGACGACGGCCGCCGTGGCGTTGATCGTCGGCATCGCCGACTACACCTGGACCATCGGCGACCTGAAGTTCACCGGCATCGCCCTCGGCTCCGCAGCGGCCCTGGTGATCTACCACGGCATGAAGGCGATCGCGAAGGCCCGCGGCACCGTCGCCGAGCCGGAGACGGAAGGCCCCGTGGCAGCCGCCGCGGCCGCCGCCACCGCCGTGCGGCGTGCGCCGAAGAAGCGCCGCTAGAACCCCTGGCGCCAGGCCGCCGCAGCCGGGAACCGCGCACCAATACGGTGCGCGGTTCCCGGCCTTCGCCGTTCGAAGGCTTTCGCTGGCCGGGGTTTAGCCGGCGTCGAAGGCTTCCTCGTCGTCGCTGTCCTTGTCCTTGGGAGCCTTGTCCTCGGGCAGATCCGTTCCCGATCCGTCGGGCAGCCCGGCCGCGTCCTGGCCGGGCTCTGAGGAGAACGGCCGCCCGGCGTCGGGCTCTTCGGTGTTGCTCTCGTCCATCTCTGCCTCCGAGGACGGCATGGCCGCCTCTGAATTCTCCGAGGCGTCGGCGTCGTAGCCGGGGGTGGTACTGGCGTTTTCTGAACTCATTTGTTCCTCCGTTCCTCCGAAGCGTCCTGCTCCGGGTTCTCCTGCACTGTCCTGGTCTTCGGCGCCGAACTGGCTCAGGTCCGGCGTCCCGGCCGGGTAAGTCTCCCCGTCCGGGCTGTCCTGGCTGAGTCCTGCGGCGTCGAACGCTTCTTCCTCGCGGGGCTGCGCGAACTTCTTGGTGTCACCGGGGGGCAGTTCCTGCTCCGCCGTCGGCGTTCCGTAGCCGCCGGCTTCCTCGATGGGTTCCTGCTGTTTCTCCTGGGTCATACCGTTCCTCCCGTGCTGGAAATGGACGATCGAAGGGCATCTTCCCTGGCCGCGGGCAGTGCCCCGGGCCCTTGAAGCTGTCCCCCGTGAAGTAAACAGTTCCACCCTACCGGGACATTCATCAGCAGCCTTAGTATCGGCTTGAATTTCGCAACACTCAAGCCTAAGTTGAGTGTTAACTGCCCCCGCAGTCTGTTCCGCATCCACCCGGAGGCGCCCCGTGACCGATCCAGAGCCAGTGTCCGCCCCCGGGGGCCCCACCGGAACAACGGAATGAGTCCGCCGTCGAGACACTGGACCGCAACTGGATGGAACTGCTGCAGGAGCTGCGGGTGCTGCAGCCCGGGGTGCAGATCCTGGCGGGATTCCTGCTGACACTGCCCTTCCAGTCGAGGTTCGAGACGCTGGATGGTTTTCAGACCACCCTCTACCTTGCCAACGTGGCGAGGGCCGCCCTCGTGTCCAGCGCGGACAGGATCGCGAAGGTTGCCCTGGCCGGTATCGGGCTGCTCAGCGTCGGCACGTCCGCACTGGTCTCCGACGCCGCGGCGGGCCGGAGAGCGGGCCTGACGGCCGGTGCGGTGCTGCTGACGGTGCTGCTCATCCTGCTCGTCTACGTGCCGAGCAGGCTCCGCCGACAAGCCACCGAAAGGAAATGACATGACGAACACCGTGAGCCAAAAACCCAGCGAGCTGCGAGCCGCCTCTGGTTCGAGTCCTTCCAGAACTGGCAAAGCGAATTCCTCGCCGTCGCCGTGCTCGTTGGCGCTTCGGTGTAGCTGCGCGAGCGGGGATCGTCCGAATCCAAACCGGTCGCCGAGCCGCACTACGAGACGGGCGCGTGAGCGCTCCAGCCCCCTCAGGCCCCCTCGAGCACCTGGCTGGTGGCCCAGGCGAGGTACTTCGCGGCGTTTGCGACGGCGTCCTCCGGGCTTCCGGCCACGTCCAGCAGCTGCGCGGCGGCCACCACGCCGTGCTTGGCGAGGTCTTCCGGGCTGACCAGGATCCGTCCAGCGACCACAATCACCGGGATTCCAAGGCTCTGGGCCGCATCGGCGAGCGCAATCGGCGCCTTGCCGGTGAGCGACTGGGAATCCAGCGAGCCCTCGCCGGTGATCACGAGGTCTGCCTGCGCGAGCTTGGCGGCCAGGCCGGTGAGACCGGCGACCAGCTCGAAGCCGCCTTCCAGGGCGGCGTTGCTGAAGGCCAGGAACGCCGCCGGGAAGCCGCCGGCGGCCCCGGCCCCGGGAACGTTGACGTCCCGCCCGGTGGCCTGGCGCAGCACCGAGGCCCAGTTGCGCAGTCCCGCGTCGAGCAGCTCCACGGCGTCCTCATCGGCGCCTTTCTGCGGACCGAACACGTGGGCTGCCCCGTCGCTGCCCACGAGCGGGTTCTGCACGTCGACGGCGATGCGGAAGGTCACGACGCCCAGCCGGGGGTCGAGGCCGCTGACATCGAGCTGCACCACCTCGGCCAGCGATCCGCCACCGAGCGGCACCACGTTGCCCGCGGCGTCGAGCGGCTTGAGGCCGAGCGCGCGCAGTGCGCCGCTGCCGCCGTCGCTCATCGCCGAACCGCCCAGGCCCAGCACGATCTCCGTCGCGCCGGCGTCCAGGGCGGCCGCAATCAGCTGGCCGCAGCCGTAGCTGTGCGCCCGCAGGGCGTTGGCCGGGGTGGGATCCATGTGCGCCAGCCCGGAGGCCTGCGCGGTTTCGATCACGGCGGTGGCCCCGCCGAAGGCGTCCTTCCGGATCGCCCAGGCTGCGCCGACGGGGGCCAGGATGGGGCCGACGACGGCGTTCAGCCGCTCCTCGTAGCCGGCGGCCACGGCCGCCTCGAGGGTGCCTTCGCCGCCGTCGGCCACCGGAAACTGGATGGCTTCGGCGTCGGGATAGACGCGCAAGGCGCCTTCGGCGATGGCGGAAGCGGCTTCGGCGGCGGTCAGGGAGCCTTTGAACTTGTCCGGGGCGATCAGAATGCGCATGGGTCCATCCTGCCAGCCCCGGGACCCATGCCCGACGCCGGGACAACGGCGACAGGCCACGGCGTCGGGAGTAACGTGGCAGCCACAAAGAATCGACCCGGACACAGGGGGCAATGGTGAATGAAAACGGAAAGACGCGCCAGGGCCTGACCGGCCTGCCCGGCATGACCGAGCTCCTGCTCGTCCGGCACGGCGAGAGCCAGGGAAACGTGGCTGCCACGCTGGCGCACCGGTCCGGAGCCTACGTCATCAATGTTCCGGCCCGTGACGCCGACGTCGAACTGTCCGAGACCGGGCGCGAGCAGGCGCTGGCTCTGGGCCGCCTCCTCGCCGGGTTCGCCGAGGACCGGCGGGCCGCCGTCTGGTCCTCGCCCTATCTCCGGGCCCGGCAGACCGCGGAACTGGCCGTCAACACCGGGGGCTGGAAGACCCAGCCCGTGCTGGATGAACGATTGCGTGACCGCGAGCTCGGCATCCTGGACATGCTCACCTCCGCCGGTGTGGAGGCCCGGCTCCCCCAGGAAGCGGAGCGCCGGCGGTGGCTGGGCAAGTTCTACTAGCGCCCGCCCGGCGGCGAATCGTGGGCCGACGTCGTGCTGCGGCTGCGCTCCCTGATCGCCGACCTGGACCGCCTGTATTCCGGCCAGCGCGTGCTGCTGGTCAGCCACGACGCCGTCATCCTGCTGTTCCGCTACATCCTGGAAGGGCTGACGGAGCGCGAACTGCTGGACATTGCCGCCGCCTCCGCGATTCTGAATGCCTCCGTGACCCGGTTCGTCCGTCCGGGCGGCACCGGACCGTGGCAGCTGGAGAGCTACAACGTGGCAGACCACCTGACAAGCGAAGGGGTCCAAGTGACCGAACATGCCGGGGATACCAATGTCCACCCGCGGTGAAGCTGCCACTCCTGGGTCCGGGCGGGAGCCCGGCCGCCCGGAGCCCGTCACACCGACCCTGCTGCGGGACTGGCCGTTGCCCGGCGGCGGCTCCGGCAAGGACGACCGCGGATCGGTGCTGGTGATCGGCGGGGCGCGGATGACGCCGGGCGCCGCGCTGCTCGCCGGGGTGGCCGCGCTGCGCTCCGGCGCCGGCCGTCTCACCCTGGCCGTGGCGGAATCCGTCGCCGTGCAGCTGGCGGTCGCGGTGCCCGAGGCGGGCGTGCTCAGGCTGCCGGAAACCGCCTCGGGCACGGTCAAGGGCTCTTCGGCAGCCGCCGTCCTCGTCTCAGCGGTCGAAGCCGCGGACGCGGTCCTGATCGGACCGGGCCTCGACGACAAGGACGAGGCCACTGCGTTGCTCCGCGGACTCCTCAAGGTGCCGGCGGGGAATCAACCGCCGGCCATCATCCTCGAAGCCTTTGCCCTGGGCAGCCTGCCCGACCTGACCGGGGAGCTGGGCCCCTGGGCGGGCCGGCTGATCCGGACCCCGAATGTCACCGAGGCGGGCATTGTGCTGGGGCGCGACGCCGGACACTGACCCGTGACGTACCGGAGCTCGCGGAGATGTACGGCGCGGTGGTGAGCTGCCAGGGTGTGATCGCGCGGCCGGTAGCGGCAGGCCGCGGCACGGATTCCGCGGCGAGGGACCCTGACGGCGCCGGGGGCCGAGCTTCGCGGTGGGAAATCACCACCGGACACAGCGGCCTGGGCACTTCGGGTTCCGGAGATGTGCTGTCCGGGACGATTGCCGGGCTGCGGGCGCGGGGAGCCTCGGACGCGCAGGCCGCCTGCCGGGGAACCCATCTGCATGCGGCCGCCGGGGACCGGCTCGCGAGCCGGCTGGGCAGTCTCGGCTACCTCGCCCGCGAACTTACGGAGGAATTGCCGCCCCTGATGATGGAGCTCAGTTCCTGACCCGGCCCTGGCCGGGTGTCATCCTCTCCAGCCGCCGCGTTCCTGCAGGACTTCCTTGAGCAGGTCCGCGCGGTCGGTGACGATTCCATCGACCCCGAGGTCCAGCAGCCGGTGCATTTCCGTGGGTTCGTTGATGGTCCAGACGTGCACCTGCAGGCCGTGCCGGTGGGCGCGCCGGAGGAAACCGGGGGTCACCACGGTCACGGCACCGTAGCTGACGGGAACCTGCAGCGCGTGGACGCCGCGCAGCGCACGTCCTGCGGTGAGGCGCAGCAGGGCCGCCGGGAGCACCGGGCCCAGCAGGACAAAGAGGGCATTGGACACGATTCCGGCGGAGCTGGCGGCGGGGCGGCTCAGCTGGTCCAGCACGGCACGCCGCCGGCGGTCCGAGAAGCTGGCAATCAGCACGCGGTCGTGCAGTCCGTGGCGTTCGATCGCAGCGACCAAGGGCGCCACCGAGTTCCAGTCCTTGACGTCGAGGTTGATCCGGACATCCGGGAAGGTGGTGGCGAGTTCCTCGAACAGCGGGATGGGCTCCGCGCCGCCGATCCGTGCCAGTGCCACGGTCTCCGCCGGAAGTTCGGAGATCCGGCCGCGGCCATCCGTGACGCGGTCCAGGGTTTCGTCGTGGAAGAGCAGCAGGACGCCGTCGGCGGTGGTGTGCACATCGGTCTCCAGGTGCCGGAACCCCAGTTCGACGGCGGCGCGGAACGCCGCCATGGAGTTCTCGAGGCCGTCCAGGGAGAAGCCGCGGTGGGCCATGGCCACGGGACGTTCCGGGCCGTCACCGGCGGCGAAGAAGGGGTGCGGGGTGCTCACTCTTGAAGCCTAGCCCAGCCGAGCCGGCGGCTCCGGATCAGTTCGTGGGCGGGAGGATCTCCACGCCGTCGCTGCAGTGCAAAAGGGTGCGTCCGCGGCCGCCGTCGAGATGCACCCACACGGCAGTGTGGTCCGCCGTGACGGCGTCCACCTGGCCTTCGGTTTCGTAGCCGGGCGCCAGCCGGATGCTGACGCGGTCGCCCTGCTGCAGGCTCTTCCAGTGGGCGTCCGGCGCCACCCGGCGCAGGGGGGTATCGTCCGTGTTTTGCGTGCGGTACTTAGCCATAATTTCCCACCGTCAGTCAGCTGATCCGTCGTGAAATTCCAGCGTAGGACGACAAGGTGAACGCCAGTTGACCGTGAGCTGGTAGTCCGGTGTCTGCGCCGGGAACCGCCGCAGGCCGTGTTGCGGGTCCGTGGCGTGGGCGCGCCTGGTCAATCAGGGGCGGGCGGATCAGCCAGATCAGGGGCGGGGCAGCCGGACACCCAGGGCTGCGAGCTTGGCCTCGAGGACCTGGGCGACGCCGTCGTCGTCGAAGTGCGGCGCCTGCTGCCCGGCGGCGAGGATGGCCTCGGGGTGTCCGCTGGCCATCGCGTAGCCGTCGCCGGCCCAGCGCAGCATCTCGATGTCATTGGGCATGTCCCCGAAAGCCACCACATCGGCGGAGTCGACGCCCAGGCCTGCCGCGTATTCGGCGAGCGTGACAGCCTTGTTGACCCCTGGCAGGGACAGTTCCAGGAGGGCGATGTTCGGCGCGGAGTGGGTTGCCGCGGCGAGGTGGGCGACGGCCGGCGTGACTTCGGCCAGGAACTCGTCAGCCGAACCCTCCCGGACCACAGCCAGGAACTTCACCACGGAATCGGCCGCAGTGAGGGTGGTGTCCAGCGGCGCGGGGGTGAACTCGGTGAGCAACCTGCTGGAGCCGTTCTCGATGAACCCGGGTTCCAGATGGAAGCCGGTCAGGGTCTCGGCGGCGAACAGTGCGGACGGGCGCAGCCGCTGGATGATGCGGCGGGCCTCGAAGACGGCGTCGAGCTGCAGGGCCCGGGCCGAGACCATGCGGTCCGCCTCCAGGTCCCAGACGACGGCGCCGTTGGAGCAGATGACGGTGCCGGTGTGGCCCAACTGCTCCTGGAGGGGGTGCAGCCAGCGCGGCGGCCGACCCGTGACGAATACCAATTCGATCCCGGCGTCCCGGCAGGCGTGGAACGCACGGACGGTCCGGTCACTGATTTTGCCGTCGTGGCCGAGGATCGTTCCGTCAATGTCACTTGCTACCAGCCGCATACTGCCAGTCTACTGGGGCGGCAGCGGGGCGGGTTCCGGTGCGGCTGCCCCCGGCGACGGCCCGCAGTTAGTGGCGTTCGTAGATGCCGGTCAGGCTCGCCGTGGCCAGGGTGTGCGGGGCGAGCTTGGCCTCCAGCTTCGCCGGGTGGGCTCCGGCGTCCAGCCCGGAGTGCGCGACGTCAAGGGCGTGGACCGTGACGATGTACCGGTGCGGGCCGTGGCCCTTGGGCGGAGCCGCCCCCAGGTAGCCGGTGGCGCCGCCGTCGTTCTTCAGCTGGAAGGCGCCGGGTGGCAGATATCCGGTCTGGCGCGACCCCGCCCCGGCGGGCAGGGACGCGGCGTCGGCGGGGAGGTCGAGCACGGCCCAGTGCCAGAAGCCGCCGCGGCCCGGGGCGTCGGGGTCGAACATGGTGACGGCGTAACCCCGGGTTCCGGCCGGGGCCCCGGTCCAGCTCAGCTGCGGGGACTCGTCCTTGGCCCCCGCCCCGGTCGAGGCGCCGCGCTGGGCCGGCGGCAGGGTCTGCCCGTCCTGGAATGACTCACTGCTGACGCGGAACGAGGGGGCATCGTGGTGTGTCATGGCTGCCTTTCAGTTGCTGGGGAGTTCTGCACTTTCGGGGTCGCGGCCCACGGCTTCCGTCGGGTGCGGGGCCTGCGCGCCCAGCTCCATCCGGTTCAGTTCGGCACGGGTGGGCGGGTTGGCGCCGGCCCGGGAAACGGTGACCGCGGCGGCCCAGGCGGCATGGGCCAGGAGTGCGCGGAGGCTTTCGGCGGAGAGCCCACGCAGATCCTTGCGGTTCTGCGCCCCGTCCAGGCCCAGGTCCACGATTGCGGAAAGCAGGGCCGCCATGAAGGAATCGCCCGCGCCGACGGTGTCCGCCACTTTCACGGACGGCGCCGGGAAATGCGCTTCGCCGGCGGCATTCACCCCCCAGGGACCCTGGGCGCCACGGGTGACCACCACCATGGCGGGGCCTTCCGAGCCGCCGAGCGAAAGCCAGCGCCGGGCCGAATCCAGCGGATCCTCGCCGGGGTACAGCCACTGGAGATCCTCATCCGAGGCCTTGACCACGTCGGCCAAGGTGACGAACTTTTCTGCCTGCGCGCGCGCGTAATCGACGTCGGTGATGATGCTGGGCCGGCAGTTGGGATCGAAGCTGATGGTCGCCAAAGGATGGGCATGCTCGACGGCGCTGAGCACCTCGGCGGCCCCGGGCGCCAGCATCGTGGCAATCGAGCCGGTGTGCAGCAGGGTCGTTGCCTGCAGCATGAACGGCAGCCGGTCCGCGAGCCCGGGGAGCTGCCAGGCGAGGTCGAAGGTGTAGCTGGCGGCGCCGTCGTCGTCGATCAGGGCGGTGGCGACGGAGGTGGGGATCTCGTCCGGGCCCAGCGGGAGCAGCACCGAACTGGACTTCAGGTGGGCCGCCACCGATTCACCGTAGGCGTCGCGGCCATAGCGGCCGATGAACTGCACCGGGTGGTCCAGCCGGGCCAGGCCCACGGCGACGTTAAGGGGGCTTCCGCCGACATGGGCCTGGATACCGGAGGAACGCTGGACGACATCGACCAGGCCCTCGCCAATAACTGTGAGCATGCTCATACTCTGCCAGAGAACGCGGCCCGGCGCCCCAGTGTTTCGGAGCGGGGGTGTTTGGTTCAAGACGGGGCGGCCAATCGGCAGATCGATGCGATCGTGCTCCAGCTCGGCGTCACGGATGTGGCCGCAAGCAAGAAGTTCTATCTCAACCACGGTCTGGCAGTAGCCAAGAGTTATGGAACCAGATAGGTCGAGTTCGACACCTCTCCAGCTGACGCTCAACAAACGGCAGCGATGCGGGCGCCTTCACCGACTCAGACGGATTCGTCCGGGAAGCACCGGTGGACTGAGGGGTGCTTCCGTGGATCTCTTCGTATCCGCCGCAGGCCAGGCTCCGCTCGAATGCTGACATTTCTGGCCGATGCCCTGATGCCGGCCGGCGCCAGCCGAACTGAATGCAACTCGTTCTGGTGCTAGCGGCTGATAGCGGATCGGCTTGCGGGCGCGACTTCGGACTCACCACGTTAGGATGTCGTGTCCGGCCCGGTGGCATCCCTGCCACGACGCATCACACGGGGCTCGTCAGACCGGAGACACCCTTAAATTCATTACCCTTCCCAACCAGGCGAGGATCGTTTCCAGGCTTTCGGGGTCGAGATGTGTGTCCGGTTCGTTGTATCCGTTCCCTGGTGACGCGGCCACCTCCGCCGGGCTGCGGGTATCTTCCTTGAACACGTGATTCGCGTTGGGCGGGAATGCGAACGTCACGTTCGTCATCCCGGCGGCGGATTCCTGGAGAGGGCCCCCGTCGGCGTGCAGATCGATCTGCACGTCTCTCCCGCCGACCAATACCAGGGTGGGGATCTGCACTTTCCTGAGCGAGTCGCAGGTGGACTCGACCCACAGCTCACGGGCGAGCGGCAGATTCGCCGGAGCCTCGAAGCTCGCGAGCACCATCTTCACGCTGTCGGGCAAGCCAGGATCGGGATTCATCGGCTGTCCGGCCGCGTAACGCGCAGCGGCTTCCTCGACCTTGGGCATCAGCTCGGCTCCACCGGGGACCTGGGCGGACTGAAGCGCCAATTGGGACAGCAGCACGGCCTGTATCGGGCGTCCGGGGGTGCGGCGAGCACGATCCCGACGAAGGGAATTTCCTGGGTACTGGTGGCGTAATGGAGCACATGGAGGGCGCCCTCGCTGTTGCCGAGCCCTGCAATCCTGGAGGAGTCAATGTAGTCCAACCCGGCGAGCACTTGAACGGCCGAGACCAGCTCATCCAGATGCGACTGCATGCTGAGTTTTCCGATGAGCTTCCGGACGTTCTCCATCGCGTGCGGGCCGGTCACCCGCTTGTCATAGCGCAGGGATGCGATACCGGCACGGGCGAACTCCTCCGCGAAGAGCCGCCCGCTACCGTTCGTGCCGGGAAGCAGCGGCGAACACCAATCCCGGTCAGTAGGGCCGCTGCCTGCGACGAGGACCACCGCCGGGAACGGCCCGTCGCCGTCGGGCCGGACAACGGTCCCCTCCATGTTGAGGCCATCCAGCTGCCAGGACACGTCACCAGAGTTCGCCATGCTCACAGTTTCACAGCGAACCACGAACAGGACAACCGTTCCCATCCTCCACTGCGGCCGAGGCGCGGTGACGAACCTAACCCGCCAACACCAATACACCCACTCAGCCCAACGGGCACCTGTGTTCCGGTGGATGCCCAAGGCTCTGCACGACTCGGAATTCGAATACCCCTGTTTCATCAGCTGGACATCTCTCGGCCGCCTCTCCACCAAGCCAGCAGGCCCCCATCTCCGCCAACGGCCCGCCGAACCTCCTACAACCACACCACCTTCAGCCAAGCGAGGTTCGTTAGAATCCGGCTGTTCCCACCAGCGGTTTTGGCGGCTCCGCCGACGAGGCGACGGACGGAGGCGTACTGGTGATGGGTGAGGCCGAGGGTGTCGCCGGCGCCGACGAGGTCCGCGCGTCCGACCGAGCCATATAGCAGGCTTCCGCCGGAGAAGACCGCCTGCTGGGCGCCATCGTCGACGATGAAGGACAGGTGGGTCTGGGTGTGGGTGTGGCCCGGTGTGGCGACGGCCTGCCGGGTGTGCCACGATCGGCCGCAAGGCCGTCAGCTGCGCACACCTTAATCACCAAACCCCCTGGGGTATGAACGCAAGCCTGATCCCGTGGCGAAAACCGGCGCCGCCGGCCACGGCTGTGGTGCCAACCGGCTACCGGGCCGTGCCGTCCTGCTGGTAGACGTCCGGAATCCCGTCATGGTCCGAGTCGACTTTCTCCGCCTCTTCGGCCTGCCGGTACTGCCGGTTCCGTGTCCTCAGCACCAGCGTGGCGAGCAGTGCCGCCAGCATGGAGGCCGCGAGGATGCCCACCTTGGCGTGGTCGTCATGGATGCTGCCCTGGCCGAAGCTCAGCTCCGCCACCAGAAGCGAGACTGTGAAGCCGATGCCGGCCAGCAGGGACACTCCGAAGACGTCGATCCATTTGAAGCTGGTGTCGAGCCGGGCCTTGGTGACCTTGGTGAGCAGCCAGGTGGTGCCCATGATGCCGATCGGCTTGCCAAGGACCAGCGCCACGATGATGCCGACAGCCACCGGGTCCGCCAATGCCGAGGCCAGCCCGTCCCAGCCGCCCACGGCCACACCCGCGGAGAAAAACGCGAAGATCGGGACGGCGACGCCGGCCGAGATCGGGCGGAACCGGTGTTCGAAGATCTCCGCGAGGCCGGGTCCGGCCGCCGGGCCGCCGCTGGCCTGGGAGCGCAGGACCGGAATGGCAATCCCGAGCAGTACTCCTGCCACGGTCGCATGGATGCCGGAGGCATGGACCAGGGCCCAGGTGGCGGCACCCAGCGGCAGGAGAATCAGCCACGCGGCGGCGGTCTTCATCCCGAAGAAGCGCCGGTATTTGTGCGCCAGGTAGGTGTAAAGGGCCAGGGGAACCAAGGCCAGCAGCAGCGGCAGCGGCTGGAGGTCACTGGTGTAGAAGACGGCGATGATGGTGATGGCGATCAGGTCGTCCACCACGGCAAGGGTCAGCAGGAAGATCCGCAGGGCGCTGGGCAGATGCGAGCCGATGATGGCGAGCACGGCGACGGCGAAGGCGATGTCGGTGGCGGTGGGGATGGCCCAGCCGCGCAGGGTTTCCGGGCTTGCGAGGTTGACGACGGCGTAGATTACGGCCGGGATGGCGACGCCTCCCACGGCGGCAGCGACCGGAACGATCGATTTGTCCAGCTGCCGCAGGTCGCCGGCGATGAACTCACGCTTGAGTTCGAGTCCGACCAGGAAGAAGAAGATCGCCAGCAGCCCGTCGGCTGCCCAGGCGCCCAGACTCAGTTCCAGGTGCCAGGGTTCGTAGCCGAACTTGAAGTCCCGCAGGGCGAAGTAGCTCTCGGAGATTGGTGAGTTGGCCCAGATCAGGGCGATGACGGCGGCGGAAACCAGGAGGGCGCCGCCGACTGTCTCTTTGCGGAGGATCTCGCCGATCCGGAGGGATTCGGCGTAGCTGCCGCGGCCAAAGATGGTCAAGCGCGGCCGGGGGGGTGTGGGGGTGGGGCCCATGCGGGAGTCCTAAAAGTTGGGTCGACGAAACTATGCCGACCAGACTTCCCGGCGCACCTGCACCCCAGTCTAGCGGGTCAGGACATCGTGCTGAACCGTTCGGCCTTGGTCTTGCTGCCCTGAACGATGATCTGGTCGTCGTCGTAGAGCACCGTTTGCGCCGTCGTATGGCCCCATTTTCCGCCAGGCCGTTTGACCGCGACAATGGTGACGCCGTACTTGTCCCGAAGGCCGAGCACGCCCAGGGGCCGGTCGCGGATGCCGGAGGGCGGGCTGGTTCGGATCATCACGAAGTCGTCCTCGAATTCGACATAGTCAAGAATCGAGCCGAGGACCAGGTGCGCCACGCGCTTGCCCATGTCGTGTTCCGGCCGGATGACGTGTTCGACGCCGAGCTGGGCGAGGATCTCGGCGTGCGGTTCGCTGATGGCCTTCGCCCAGATCTGCGGACGCTGGAATTTGAGGATCCGGGAGGTCGTGAGGATGCTGGCTTCGATATCCGAGCCGATCCCCACCACCGCCCGGTCGAATTCATGGACCGAGAGCTGGCGCAGCACCTCCTCCTTGGTGGAATCGGCCCGGACCACGTGTGTGAGGCGCCCGTTGAAGGACTGGACGATTTCCTCGTTGGCGTCGATGCCGAGCACCTCGGTACCTTGCGCCTCCAACTCCAGGGCCAGCGAGCCGCCAAAGCGACCCAGGCCGATGACCACCACCGAGGACGCCTTGTCACTGGCCGTGGCGGAGTGGGACGAGAAGATGTTCCTAGCCAATGAGGGGCCTTTCCTTGGGGTACTCGTAAAGCATGGGTCGTTCGCGCAGAGCCAGGGCCGCGCCGAGCGTCACCGGTCCAAGTCTCCCGACGAACATCAGCAGGATCAGCACGAGCTGACCCGCAGGAGGGATCGCGGCGGTGATGCCGGTGGACAGCCCGACTGTGGCGAAGGCCGATATGACCTCGAGCAGGATTCTTTCCTGCCCGAAGTCGGTGATCAGCATCAGGAACATCGTCGAACCGGTGACGAGGGCAATCGCCAGGAGGACCACGGTGATCGCCTGGCGGTGCACCGCCCTGGACAGCCGCTTGCCGAAGATGTTCACGGCCGTTCCACCCTGGAGTTCGGTGCTGAGAATGAAGAACAGGACGGCGAAGGTGGTGATTTTCAGTCCACCGGCGGTACCGGCCGGGCCGCCGCCGATGAACATCAGGATGTCCATGCCCAGCCAGGACACGGGATTCATCTGGGCGATGTCGACGCTGTTGAAGCCCGCGGTGCGGGTGATGGCGGACTGGAAGAAGCCGGCCAGCACCCGATCGGCAGGGCTGAGTCCGCCAAGGGTGGCCGGGTTGGCCCATTCGACGGCGGTGAGGAACACTGTTCCGCCGGCCAGGAGAATGGCTGAGCCCACCAGGACGAGTTTCGTGTTCATGCTCCAGTGGATGGGACGCCGGAATTGCCGGCCCAGTTCGAAGAGGACCGGGAATCCGAGACCGCCGATGATCACGGCCGCGGATATCGGCAGGCAGATCCAAGGGTCGCCGACGAACCCCATCAGGTTGTCCGAATAGAGGGCAAAGCCGGCGTTGTTAAAGGCCGAGATGGAGTGGAACACCCCGTGCCAGACGGCGTCACCCGGCGGATAGCCGTACCCGGCCATGAAGTGGATCGTGAGAATCAGCGCCAGCGCCGCTTCCACGATGAGGCTGATGAGCAGGACTCCGACCAGCACCTGGCGGACGTCCCCGAAACCGCTGCTCTTGGTCTCGGCGGCGGCAGAAATCCTGGACCTCAGGCCCAGCCGGCGGGCGGTGAGGACCCCGAGCAGCGTGCCGAAGGACATCACGCCGAAGCCACCGATCTGGATCAGTACCAGGATGACCACCTGGCCGAACCCACTCCAGAAAACAGGTGTGTCCACAGTGATCAGGCCGGTAACGCAGACGGCGGAGGTGGCCGTGAACAGCGCGTCCAGCGGGCTGGCGCCGCCGCCGTCGGCCGTGGCCACAGGGAGCAACAGCAGTCCCGTGCCGGCGGCGACTGCCCCGGCGAAGCCGAGGACGATGACCTGGGCCGGGTGGTGCGGCGCGAAGGCCCGGATGAACCTGGTGAAGCCCGCCGCCAGGGCGCGCAGGATCGCGGGAGCTTCGACTTGCATAGGGCTCACGCTATCACCGGGCGGCGGCTGCGCCGGATGGAACTCAGCCGAGCAGGAGTTGCACGAGTTCGCGGCACTTCCGGTACGCGGCAGCCTTCGGATCGATCAGCGCGAAGTGATCGCCCGGGACCTTCAGGAGCTGGACCGGGGCGCCGGCAGTCTTGGCCGCCGCGGCGTAGGAGTCAGACTGGCTCACGGGGACCGTGTCATCGTCTGTGCCGTGGACGGCATAGACGGGGACCGTCAGCGGCACCGCGCTCATCGGGTCCGCATATTTATGCCGTTTCGGGTACTTTTCGGAGGAGCCGCCCAGCAGGTTGCTGACCGCGCCGTTGCTGAGGTTCAGCCGTTCGGCCTCCGCGAGGTTGAGCACCCCGGACTGGCTGACGACGCCGGTGAGGTGCAGCGCGCCGTCGTCGGCCCGGCGGAGCAGCTGGCGGTCCGCGTCCGGTGCGCCGAGCTGGGCAAGGCGGCGTCGTCCCGCAGCCCACACCGCAAGGTGGCCGCCGGCCGAGTGTCCCAGCGCCACGACCCGCTCCAGCCCGACGCCGTGTTCACCGGCAATGTCGCCGAGCTTGTCGATGCCGGCGAGCACGTCGGCGAACGTGTGGGGCCAGCCGCCGCCGTTGCCGGCGCGGCGGTATTCCAGGTTCCAGGCTGCCATGCCGTGCGCTGCGAGGTCCTTGGCCAGGGGTTCGCCGAGTTCCGCGCCGTACTGCGAGCGCCAGTAGCCGCCGTGGATCACCACAACCACACCCTGGGTTGCGGCGGCATCCGGCAGGAAGAGCTCGCCCCATTGGCTGGGGTCATCGCCGTAGCTGTACCTATGCCGCTTCACAGTGTCCTCCTTGGGGCCCGGTGAACAGGCGGCGGAGACTGCCCCCAGAGTCACCGTCGCTGCGGCCGCGATCAAAGCCCGACGCCGCACATCAGCCATGTGCCGAGCCTACCTTGAGCGCCGCGCGGCACGGCGTAAGGCGGCCCGCCGCGGGGGTGTCAGCCCGCCGCCGTCGTACCCCGGCCGTAAGCTGGAAGCATGGCGAGCAACTGGGATCGGCTGGACCCTAACCTGC
Source organism: Arthrobacter sp. SO3 (assembly GCF_020532825.1). Classification (GTDB taxonomy): domain Bacteria; phylum Actinomycetota; class Actinomycetes; order Actinomycetales; family Micrococcaceae; genus Arthrobacter. Next base: position 19,770 of record NZ_MQTS01000148.1, on the reverse strand, counting down.
GCGAATCTGTGCAGGACAACGTGGAACTCTACGAGCGGGTGCGCCCTGCCCTGAAGCTGGTCACCCGCGAGGTCCTGCTGACGCTGCGGACCATGCTCAAGGGCACCGAGGTGACGCCGCTGTTCGTCACGGGCCGGACCAAGACAGTCGAATCGTTCCGCGAGAAGATCTCCCGCATTGAGGAGCCGCTGGAACCGGGCGGTCCGCCGGTGCTGAAGTTCCCGGACCCGTTCCGGACCCTGAATGACATGGTAGGCATCCGCGTGATCACGAAGCTGCCGGCGGAAAACGCGGTGGTGGCCAACCTGATCAAGCGCCAGCGCCACCTCTTTGACTGCCGTGGTGACCGTGAGAAGGACATCGGCTCCATCGAGTCGGGAACCTACGGCTATTCCAGCCGCCACCTGATCCTCCGGACCATCCAGAACGACGCCGTCAAGGAGTACCAGCAGGCGTTCAACCCGGAAGTCCCGCCGAACGGCAGCTACTTCTTCGAATGCCAGATCCGCACCGTGTTCGCGCACGCCTGGAGCGAGATCGAGCACGACATCCGCTTCAAGGCCGAGGACCCGCGCGCCTGGACCCCGCACTTCGACCGGCAGTTCACCGCCACCGCGGCCATGCTGGAAACCGTGGAGGGTGCGTTCGCTGACCTGCATGAACGCTACGAAGAGGTCCGCAGCTATTGGGACATGGACGGCGAAGGCGCCGCCCAGCTGACTCCGAACCGGATCCGCGACGTCTGGCGCACGCTGCTGCCGCACGTGGACCGGAAGGTCGACGACGACTGGGGCTGGGCCGCCGAGCTGATGGCCGCCCACGGCCTCAACCAGACCATGCAACTGGCCGGGCTGCTCAGCGCCAACCGGATCACCGAGGTCCGCAAGGCCCTGGACCACCGCTACTCCCCCGGCCCGGACCGGCTCCTGGATGATCTGCTGCTCTGGCAGTACGGCACGAAACACATCGACCTCACCGCCGAACCGGCCGACGCCGTCCCGCACCCGCGGCGCGACAGCCTCCAGCGACGGCTCAAACAGATCGAGCGCTACCGCCTGACTCAGGGGTAGGGCCGCGGATGGGTGAGCCTAGAGCTCGGTTGGCTCCAGCCGCTCCTCGACCACTCCAGCGGCCGGGGCGCCGGCCTGGACCAGCGCGACCCGGTAGGCGGCTTTGCCTGGCGATTCCGTGACCGCCTCGACCAGTTCCGTCCCGCGGTAAAGCAGGCCCACGCCGTCGTCGGTGCAGTGCGTCTCGCCCAAGGTTCCGTCAGCCACCAGACGGTGCACGAGAGGCCGGCGCGCCGGTTCGGAGTCGTAATGGACCCCGTTGTCGAAGGGAAGCAGTCCCAGTCCGTTGTTCACCGCGCGGAGTTCAGGGCCAAACGAATCGGTCGTCCCGCCGTTGAACCAGCAGATCGAACCGGCCGAAACACCGGCCAGCACCACTCCTGCCTCCCAGACCCGCCGGAAGATCGAGTCCAGCTCATGGGCGCGCCAGACGGCCAGAAGGTTGACCACCGAGCCGCCGTTGACCCAGACGACGTCCTGGCCCAACAGGTACTCCTCGACGTTGTCGACGTTGGGCATCGTGAACAGGTTCAGGTGGCTGAGCTGGAAGCCGGCGACGTTCCCCGCTTCGCTGACCTCGTTGTTGAACCACCGCTGATCGCCGCTGGCCGTGCCGACGTGGGCGACCTTGGGCGCCCTTCCGGCGACACCGGACAAGTCCACCGCGTAGTGGACCAGCTTGTTAAATTCCAGGCGTGTCCGCGCCCCCGGTTTGTAGCCCCCGGAGGTTGCAAGAATTGTCGGGCGCTCGGCGGCCATGGTTCTCCTTCTACGGGAAGTGAGGTCTAGCTTTTGAGACTACCTATGCCCGCGGAATTTCCAAGCCGCCGGCAAGTCAGCAGCTGGCGCGGCGCTATTGCGTCCTCGAGGCGGGAATTTCCGAACGCTAGCAGAATTCGGGCGCGCTCAGAATTTGGCGCGTCGCAGTGCGGTTGGCGCGTCACGGTGCGGCCGGCGCGTCGCAGTGCGGTTGGCGCGTCACGCCTCCGGGTTTCGGAACCGGGCGACGTATTTCCGCTGCCACGGAGTCTCGACGGCGCCCCGGCGGTAGCGTGCGCGCACGAAGGCCACGGCCTCCGCAGGCGGGACGCCGTCCAGGACCGCCAGGCAGGCAAGGGCGGTGCCGGTCCTGCCACGGCCGGCCCAGCAGGCAACTTCAACCCGCTCGGTCTCGGCACGGCGCAGGGCCTCCATCAGCGCGTCCAGGGTATCGGCGTCGTCGGCCGGCACGCGCAGGTCCTGCCAGCGGACCCAGCGGGAATCCCAGCCCACCGGGGCCGGGCGCTTCCCCAGCAGGTACAGGCCGAACTCGGGCCGCGGCCCGGCGGGAAGTGGCCTGAGCAACGCGCGCCCGCGGATGAGCAGGCCGGACGGAAGTTCAAGGATTCCCGTCTGGCCCGGGTCCCAGGTCTGCGTCATGTTCCCGAGCGTAGACCTTCCGCCGGCAACACGCACCGGCCCAATTTCGGGCTAGCCCAGATGAACCACGGGGGCGTCACCTTGTGTTCCGGTGAAGACCTTGCGGTCGATGTTGATGAGCAACAAAGCAATCGGGGCAATCAGGATCGCGAAGCCCGCAGCCCACAGGAAGACCATGGAGTAGCCGGTGGAGAGGGCGGCCAGCGAGACACCACCGGCCGTGGCGGCGGCAGCGATCGTACTGAAGAGGGCGATGCCGAGGGAGCCGCCGATCTGCTGCGAGGCGTTGACGAGGGCGCTGCCCACCCCGGAATCATCCTTGTCCACACCGAACAGGGCGAGGTTCTGCATCGGAACGAAGACCATGCCCAGCCCGACACCCATGAGCAGCAGTGCGGGCAGCATGTTGGCGAGGTAGCTGCCCTCGGCGCTGACCTGCGTGAGCCACAGCATCGCGGCCGCCAGGAAGGCCGGGCCAACGGCCGTTGGGATCTTCGCACCCAGTTTCGGCAGGTTCTTCGCGACGAGCGCTGCCGTGATGAGCACGGCCACTGTCATCGGCAGGGAAGCAAGCCCGGCGAGGAACGGTGCGAAGCCAAGCACGATCTGGATGTAGAAGTTGATGAACAGGATGCCGCCGATGAGGACCGCGCCGGACAGGAACGAGGCCAGGAAGGCCGCGGCCCGGTTGCGCTCGGTGGCCACGCGCAGCGGCAGGAGCGGGTGACTGACTTTCCGTTCGACGACGACGAACAGCGCCAGCAGCGCGACGCCGGCAGCAATGAAGCCCCAGGCGTCGGGGGCATCCCAGCCGTGCTCCGCGTTGGTGAAACCATAGACAAGTGACCCCAGCCCCAGGGCGGCCAGGATAACTCCGGGCCAGTCGTACTTGGTGGACCCCTGCGCCTTGCTTTCGCTGACCAGTGACCACACGCCGACGAAAGCGATGACTGCGATCGGCACGTTCACGAAGAAGCACCAGCGCCAGCTCACATGCTCCGTGAGAAATCCGCCCAGCAGGACGCCGACGGCGGCACCGACGCCGGTGATGGAACCGAAAATCGCGAACGCCGTGCCGCGGTCCTTGCCGCCCGGAAAAGCGACGGTCAGGAGGGCCAGGGCAGCAGGGGCCAGCAGGGCAGCGAACACACCCTGCAGGGCCCGGGCACCAATGAGTTCCCACGGCTGTTGCGCGATGCCGCCGATCAGGGACGCGACGGCGAAGCCGACGGCGGCCACGATGAAGGTCCGCTTGCGGCCCCAGAAGTCCGCGATTCGTCCGCCAAGCAAAAGAAAGGCGCCGAAAGCGAGCGCGTAGGCCGTGACCACCCAGGAACGCGTCGAGTCACTGATGCCCATGTCGATCTGCAGACGCGGCAGCGCAAGGTTCACGATGGTGCCGTCCAGTATCACCATAAATTGCGCCAGGGACAGGAAAACCAGCGCCCACCAGCGGCTTCCGGGCCCGCTTCCCTGTTGTACACCCGGATCTGATAACTGTGTTGCCACGCCCATTTTCACCCTTCAAAGTAATAATACTTATAAAAGTATAAGTACTTGCCGGCCCTGGCTTAGGACCATATTGGGGGTGATCCGGGTTACTCCGGCTCGGCGAGGATCGAAGCCAGGCGCTGCAGGGCCGGCAGGCTGGCTGCGATCTGCTCGCGCTCGTCGGGTCGCAGCCGGGCACTCGCCGAGGCCAATGCATCCGCCCAGGCGCCCTCAAGGAGCGACTTGATCCGCAGGGACTCCGCCGTGGGATGGAGGGCAACGTAGCGCTTGTCGGCGGCATCGCGGGTACGGGTGACGAGGCCCGCCGCGACCAGCTCGCGGAGCTGGACACTGACGTTGCTGAACTGCCGGCCCAGACGGGAGGCGACTTCCGCGACGGTGATGCCGGGGTGGTTTTCAATGACGCGGAGGATTTCCAGCACGCCGTTCGACAACGGCCGGACGCCGGTGTCATTGAGCGACTTCCGGCGGACATCGGAGGAAATGTCGATCAATGACACGGCCAGGGCCAGGTGGTCCACAGCCGTCGCTGATCCGTCAGCTGCCCCAACACTTTCCATTCCATAAGCATAGGCTTCGGGCCGAGCTGGCCGGATCCGGGACCTCCTGGGGCTCGAGCCCCACGAGCGGCTCCTGCATCGGCTGGGGACCCAACTGCCCTGGACACCGCAAGGCGTCCGGGGCATTTTTTCTCCAGTGCCGGCGTCGGCCGGCCTCTCAGCCTTCGTCGCAGAGCAGGTGGTACCAATTCTCGGCGAGTATCTCGAGCGCGTGTTCGCGATTTGGTTCAAACTTGCGCCGTGTCCAGAGCGTGGCCACGTAGTCGAGTGAGGTGAAGGCGAGGGTTCCGCGGATATGGTGGGTTTCTTCCGAGAAGCACCCGGCCAGCCGCATTCCGCGGACCAGGTCGGAGATAACCTCCTCATGCCATCGCTCGACCATGGCGCGTACTTCGCGGTCGACGGCGGCGGCCTCGTCGAGCACGTCGAGGTAAGGGCGGAAGACCGGCCATAGCGCCGCCCGCGACTCCAGCCAGGCCAGAATGCCCGGCAGCTCTCCTGCGCGCACCACGTCAACGAGGTCGAGTGCCGTGGAGCCGCTCTCCGGGCCGTCCGCACGGTCCAGCACGGCGTTGACGCGCGCCATGAAGTCCCGCATCAGATCACTGCGTGACGGATAGTAGGCGTAGAAAGTCACCCTGGTGGTGCCGGCCGCTGCAGCGATCTCGTCGATGGTGGTCGCGGCGTAACCTTTCTCAGTGAACAGCTCAAGCGCGCGCTCCACGATCACGTCGCGGGTGAGCTTCTTCTGGGCTTCTCGCAGCGACGACATAGCTCAATCCTAACGGTGGTGTGCTGCCTCAGACCCGGGCGGCGGCCGCGGGACGCAGTGCGGCCGGACCGGCGTCCGCCAGCCGGCGCAGTTTGGGGATCGGGATCCGGTAGTTGACCGCGGCGGCGGTCCCGGAGCCGTCGTCGTTCTGCCAGCGCATGAGCACCGACCCGTTCTCCCGGCCCGGTTCGCAGAAGTCCGGGGTACCCGCCACCGGTGTAAAGCCGACCGATTTGAGCGACACTCCGAAGCCCTCCGTCCAGAAATACGGCGTGAAGTTGAGCTCCGGTGCGGCATCGCCCTGCAGCAGGCCGACCGCCGCGACCTTGGCCTGGTCGATGGCGCTCGTCCACAGCGGAACCCGTTGCATGCCTCGGAGGGTGGGGAAGAACGCCACGTCGCCCGCTGCCACGATGTCCGCCCGGACCCGGCCGCGCGAATCGACACGCAGCGACCCGTTCGTGAGGAGGTCAGAGCCGGCCAGCCAGCCGACATTCGGCTCGTCGCCGATGGCGGTGACCACGAGATCCGCCGCATGTTCAGTACCGTCGGCGAGGACAACCCGCGTCCCGGCCCCATGATCGATCAAACGGGCCTTGCCGCTGCCAACCACCCGCAGTCCGCGCCGGATGGCGGCGGAGGTGAAGATGTCGGCCAAATGGGCGCCAAGCTGACGCGACAGTGGCTTGACGTCGGAGACGACGGTGACCTCGCAGCCCGCGTGCAGGCACCCGGACGCGACCTCCATGCCGAGCGGTCCGCCGCCGATCACGATGACCGAGGGGCGCGATGCCACGCGTTCCTTGAGGAGGATCGCATCCTCGATGGTACGCAGGGTGAGCTCCCGGTGGAAGCCGTCCTCTCGAGGCACTCCCGCTCCCTGCACGGGGACGAGACTTTTCGCGCGGGAGCCGGAGGCGATGACGAGGCCGTCATACGGCAGTTCACCGCCCCCGTCGAGGCGGACCAGCCGGGCGTCGACGTCCAGGCCCGTGGCGCTGATGCCGAGCAGCTCCGTTGCAGCGTGGGTCGGCTCGGGGAGCTCGTGCGCCTGGAGGGCGTCGTTGCCATGCAGCAGCGCCTTCGACAGGGCCGGGCGGCTGTAGGGATGATGGCGCTCGGCACCCACAACCGTGAGCTCGCCGTCGAAGCCGGCCGAGCGCAGTGAGTCGCAGGCCGTGAGCCCGGCGATGCCGTTTCCGACCACCACGATCCTGCGCATCGTCATGCCGCCGCCAATCGCAGGGCGGCCACCGGGCAGACCCTGACCGCCGCCTTGGCAGCGTCAAGCTCCGCCCCGTCCACCTCCGGCACATCGATGACCAGTTCGCCGTCGTCATCCAGATGCATCAGCTCAGGTGCGGCTTCCTCGCACAGGCCGTGTCCTTCGCAGCGCGGCCGGTCCAGTTCGATCTTCATGCTGCCACCACCTTTTCGACCTGGAGCAATTCGAGGCTCCGCGTGATGTTGCTGGGTTCGCGGACCTCGTCGGAGATCGTCAGCGTTTTTACCCTGCGGGCAAGTGCCTCGATGATCGCGTGCGCTTCAAGTTTCGCCAGGCCCTGTCCTGCGCAGCCGTGCGGTCCGTAGCCGAAGGAGAGGTGGTCCATCGGGTTGCGTGTCACGTCAAAGGTGTCGGGATTTTCGTAGTGCCGCGGGTCCCGGTTGCCGGCGCCAAAGAGGATGCCGACCTGGGCGCCTGCAGGAATGGTGACTCCGTCGATTTCAACGTCGCGCGTTGCCTTGCGGCCCCAGATGTGGACGGGTGCCCAGTAACGCAGCACCTCGGCGAAAGCTGCGGGGACGAGCTCCGGGTTCTTCCGGACCAGCTCGAACTGCTCCGGGTAGTGGCCGAACAGTGCCACGATGTTCCCGATTGAGGCGATCGTCGTGTCGACGCCTGCCCCCAGGTACTGGTGGATGATGTGCCCTGCGGAGCCTTTGGGGATATCGCCCCGGGTCTCGGCGTCGAAGATTCCGCGGCCGATTGAGCCTGGCATGAGGTCCTCGGCGGTGACCGAGGAGCACCAGCCGTAGAGCTCGCCGGCGATCGGGAAGCTCTCCTGGGTGCGCTGGTTCAGCGGGCCGATGACCTGCATTGCGGCCTGGCCCCAGCGCAGCATGTTGTCCTTGACGTGGCCACTGAATCCAATGAGGTCGGCCACGATTTCGATCGGGAAGGCACGGGCCAGCGAATCGATGGCCTCGAAACTGCCGCTGGCGGCAAGCTCGGCGACGAGCTTGTCCGCCTTCTCGTCGATGACGACTTTCAGGCTGCGGAGCGCGCGGGGGGTGAGGTTCTGGGACAGCGTGGCGCGGAGCTGCGTGTGAACGGGCGGGTCCGAGGCAAGCGAGGTGCCCTGCAGCGCCTCATTCACCATGGGGTTGAAGCCGATGCTGGTGGACGAGAAGGTTTCCGGATCGCCGAGTGCGTCGCGGATGACGTCGTAGTGCGTCAGGACGTACAGGCCGTTCTTGGGCAGGTGGACCACTGCGGCCTGCTCGCGCAGCGCGGCGTAGGTGGGGTAGGGATCGACGAGGATATCGTCATCCCAGATGTCGATGTCTGATTCGATGGGTGCAGTCACGGTGTTCTCCTTGCGGATGGTGGGTGGTCGTGGGTGAAGCCGTCAGTCCTAGACGGCCGCCTCGGCGTTCGCTTCGGTGGTCTCCGCGATGGCATCGGGTGTGGGCGCCGAGGACGGTACGGAGATGAAGAGGGTCAGCACAGCGGAGAGGGCCGCCGCGATGCCCGCGGTGAGGTAGACAGTCTGGAACCCCTGGCCGAGGGAGGTCCCGGCCGCGCCCTGGATCTGCAGCTGCGCAGAGGTGAGGGCCTTGACCATGCCGTCCACGGCCTGGGCGGGTGCGCCGCCAGCCGTTGCCTGCCCGGTGAATTGCGCGATGACGCCGTCCCAGCCTGAGAGGTAGCCCAGCGGCGGCACGTTCGCCAGCCCGGCGACGGCGTCGGCGGGCAGCCCTGCCCCGCCGAGTATCCCGGCGAGGGGTCCGGCGAAGGCCGTGGCGCCGACTCCGAACGCGATGGCTGAGCCGATGACGGGGCCAAGGGCGAAACCGAGGTCGCGCAGCAGGTTGGTCGTGGCCGAAGCCATGCCGATTTGCTGTGGCGGCACGGTGTTGATCGCCACGGCGGTGACGGAGCCGACGGTGAGCGCGAACCCGATACCCAGCAGCAGGAGCGGCGGAATGAAAGCCGTCCAGGGAGTTCCGCCGAAGGCTTCCGGCGCGCCCAGGGCGAAGGTCGAGAGCCAGAATCCTGAGGCGGCCATGAAGGCAAACCCGGCGGTGAGCACCCAGCGCGGGGCGACATGGTGGATGAGCCAGCCCACCACGGGAATGAAGGCGAAGGCCGGACCCTGGATGAAGACGAACAGCACGCCGACCTTCCACGCTTCAGCGAGGGCGAGCCCGCCGACGGCGACACTCGTGCTGAAGGCGATCGCGAGGAAGGCGAACATGCCGGTGACCGCAACAATGCCGGTGATCGAGTAGGCGCTGTTCCTGAACAGCGACAGGTGGATCAGCGGCTGCGGGGTGCGTGTTTCGATGACGACGAAGGCGACGAGGAGGACGACGCCTGCAACGTAGCTGGCGATGACCTCGGCGCTGCCGAAGCCGGCGTCGACCGCCGTCACCGTGGCGAAGAGGACAGCGATCAGGCCGAACGCGAGCGTGAACTGGCCGGGCAGGTCCAGTTTGCGGCCCTCGGCCGCTGCGGAGTCTTTCGCCCGGACCGCGACGATAATGACGCCGACGGCGATCGCGGCGGCAATGTAGTACGCCACGCGCCAGCCGCTGAAGACGTTGGGGGCGCCCGCCACAGGACCCGCCACCGTGAAGGCCTGTGCCGTCAGGCCCGCAAGCATGGGGGAAATCACCGCACCCAGCGATAGGAACCCGGCCCAGGTGGCGATAACCTTCGCCCGGGCGCGGTGGTCCGGAGTGATCGCCGCGATCATGGACAGCGAAATGGGGAAGAGGATGCCCGCTCCGATGCCGCCCACCGCTTGCGCCGCAATCATCATTTCGGTGGTGGATGCCAGCGCCGCCAGGATGGAACCGGCGACGCTGACTGCAGCGCCCGCATATAGCAGCCTCTTGCGGCCGAACATGTCTCCCAGGAGCCCCCAGCTGAGCTCAAACACCACGATGCCCATCATGAACATGCCCGCGATCCAGGTCAGGCCCGCGCCCGAGGTGTGGAATTCCACGGCAAAGGTGCCGTTGAGGGCACCCGGCAGTGCGTTGGTGATTTGGGCCAGTGCAACCGCGCTGTAGGCGGCTACGAAGGTGGCTCGTACCGAGCCGCCGCTGGGCGCTGTGCCCGTCTGCGCAGTGGTGGTCTGACTCATCAATGAAACTCCTTTGTTTCCGGTCGACACTCCGGTGGCGCGCCAAGAGAGAAGCTGCTCTGCCGGACGAGAGCCGGCAGAGGCCGGAGATGGTTGTGGCGCCTGCCACATTCTGTGCCCAAGGTTTACATGATGTCAAGAGCATTGACGGACTGTTGGCTTCATAAACGTTCTGAATGCAACTTGATGGTCATTAGACATACGTACCGCCTATTTGCTTGACACTATGTAAAGCAATATGTGATGCTGGCTACACCGCAAGGGAGCGACGGCACGGTCAGGCTCCGCGGCACCTCCGCACCTCCGCACCAGTACCGACCTTCAAGGAGAAGCCAAGTGAGTCACACCACACCCGCCAAAGCCGGTGACGCGTTCCCTGCCCGGGCCGGGCGAACCGTCAACACGGTCCTGGGGCCGGTCCCCGCTTCTGAACTGGGAGTTGTCGCGGTCCATGAGGCCCTGCTGTCAGTGCTGCCCGGTGCCCAGTACGCCCCCGACATCTCCATGGACCGGGCAGAGATCTTCGAGATCCTGGCCGCGAAGCTGACGGACTTCCGCGACCACGGCGGAAAGACGATCGTCGACAGCACCGGTATGTTCCACGGCCGCGACCTGAAGCTCTACGAGGCTCTCTCGCGCTCAACCGGTGTGAACATCGTCGCCTCGACGGGCATGGGCCCGGAAGAGATGCTCGGCGGCTACTTCCTGACCCCGCAAACCAACCCGCCGACGCCGTGGCCCGCCGAGAAGTTCGCCGACCTCTTCTCCAAGGAGGTCACCGAGGGCATGGTGGTGCCGCGCGTCGAGCGTCGCGGCGCGGCCGGGCTCGTGACCACCACCGCTGACCGCAACGGCATGACACCGACTGAGGAAAGCCTGTTCCGCGGCTCCGCCCGCGCCGCCAAAACCACCGGCATACCGGTCTCTATCCGTTTCGGCGCCGATGCCCTGCATGATCTGGACATCGTTCTGGACGAGCAGATCGGGGCCGACCGAGTCCTGGTCGGCGGCCTGGACCGTAAAGACGCCGCCGGCGCCGCCGTTGACGTGGCCCGCCGTGGGGCATTCGTCGGCATCGACCACGTGGGCCTGAACGACCACGCGGACTACCTCACCGACCACGACCGCGCCGAACTGGTGCTTGAGCTGGTCAAAGCCGGCCACGCCGACAAGATCATCCTTTCGGGCAACTCGATCGGCGTAGCCAAGGGACAGCCGGACTACGATCTGCCCTACAGTCACCTCCTGACCACTTTCGTGCCTTTCCTCAAGGCCCAAGGCCTGAACGAAGAAGACGCCCGGCGCATCCTCGTGGACAACCCGCGCAACCTGCTCACCGTGCGCTAAGCACGCGTCGGCCCACACCCAACAAACTTTCGAACCCTGAGGTGAGTGAACGAGTGACCAAGGTCAACACCGTGCTGGGAACCATCCCGGCCGAAGAACTGGAAATCGTGGCGGTCCACGAACACATCGGCTACGGCATGCCCGGGTCCGAACTGGACACCAAGTGGTGGAAGACCCCCGAGCAGGCCTACGAGGAAACAGTGCCGAAACTGCGGAAATTCCGTGAGTACGGCGGCGGTACCTTTGTGGACGCCACGGGCATCTGCAACGGCCGTGACGTGGACTACTACAAGTCCCTGTCCCGGAAGACGGGCGTGCACATCGTGGCCTGCACCGGCTTCGTCGGCGGCGACACCGCCCTGCCGCACTTCTCCCGCGCCACCGTGGACTACCTCACGAAGGTCTTCATCCACGAGATCACCGTCGGCATCGGCAACACCGGCGCCAAGGCCGGCGTCATCAAGGTCGGTGTGAGCCGCGGCGGACGGATGACGGACCTGGACAAGCGCATCTACCGGGCGGCGGCCCGCGCCGCCGTCGTGACCGGCGCGCCGATCCTGACCCACCTGGCCATCGACCCCGAACCGGCAGTGGACATCTTCAATGAAGAGGGCCTCCCGCTGGACCGCGTGCTCTTCGGCCACGCCGACGACGGCCTCAACGCCCCGATCACACCGCACGACTGGATCTACGAGCAGGGCGGGCGCATCGGCTTCGACACCTTTGGCTACGATCTCGAGCTGCCGGACCCGCCGTTCTGGGGCCGCAAGCGCGCCGAACGCATGGACCATTTCGTCAACCTCGTCAACAAGGGTTACGCGGACAAGCTCCTCGTCTCGGCCGACGCAAACTGCAGCCCGCTGGGCTGGCCGGGAGTGAAGGGCCACACCATCAACTACATCTTCGAGGACATGATCCCCGACATGCGCGCGGCCGGCATCGACGACGCCACCATCAAACTCCTGCTCGAGGACAATCCGGCCGACTTCCTGTCGCTCCACGCCTGATCCCCCGGCAAACCACCACACAACAAGTTCTTCCAGGTACGCCCTGGGTCGAGAAAGAGATGAACAAAATGAAGGCTTCGGAAATTAAGAACCTCAAGATCGCCATCATCGGCGCAGGCTACGGCGGCGCTGCCGCGGCGAAGGCCCTGAGCCTGCTCGGTGCAGACGTCACGGTGTACGAGCAGGCTCCCCAGATGGGAGAGGTCGGCGCCGGCATCGGTCTGCGTCCTGCCACCATGGCCCGGTTCCGCCAGTGGGGAACCTTCGACGCGATCGCCAAGGTGAGCTCGGCGAGCGACTACTTCGAAATCCTCACGGCCACCGGTGAGCCGATCATGAAGGACACCTGGCCGGAGTCCGGCGAAGAGAAGCAGACGTACCTCATTCACCGCCGCGACTTCATCGAAGCCCTTCTAGGCGTGCTTCCCGAGGGCATGGTGCAGCTTGGCCACAGGCTGGAGACCATCAAGGACAATGGCGGCAGCTCCGTCCTGACCTTCGCCAACGGGGAGACCGTCGAGGCCGACCTGGTGGTCGGTGCCGACGGCATCAAGTCAGTGGTGCGTGAGCAGCTCTTCAGCGACAAGGGCCCCGTGTTCTCCGGCGAGCACGCTTACCGCGTGGTGATCTCCGCCGACGACGCCCACGGAATGGTGGTCGACGACAACCTGAGGATGTACATGGGCCGGGGCACCAAGGTCTACCTGCTGCCGCTGCGCCACCGCAACCAGATGTCCTTCGACATCACCGCGCTGAACCCGGACAGCACCTGGGCGCCCCGGATCACGAAAGAGGACCTCCTGGCGACAGTGGAGGGCTTCGACGAGCGGATCGTGAATATCGCCCGCGGCCTCGACATGGAGGCGGTCAACATCCGCGCCGTCTACGACATCGACCCGGTGGACACCTGGCACACGAACTCCGTCGTGCTGATGGGGGACGCGGCCCACTCGATGCTGCACCACCAGGGCCAGGGCGCGAACTCGGCCATCGAGGATGCCGGCGCCCTCGCCGACGCCCTCGCGCAGGCCGGTTCCGTGAAGGAGGCGCTGGCCCTGTTCCAGGCCACCCGCAAGCCGGTAACGGACGAGCTGCAGCGCATTTCCCGCCAGGGGTGGACCGAGGACGAGGTCAACGACGTCTTCCCCGGGCAGAAGCCCACCTCCCAGAAGCCCACGACCGCAGCGAAGGCCTGAACGCCATGACCATCCATCCCGAAATCGCCAATATCCTCAGGACCCTGCCGGTGCCCGACGGTTCTCCCTTGAACCCCGAAGCCATGCGCGCCGGCGAGCAGGTCCCGCCTTTGGAGGACAGGCTGCCGCTGCACGCGGTCGAGGACCTCACCGCCGCGACGCCGTCGGGCGCTGTGCCTGTGCGGATCTACACGCCGGTCGAGGCCGACGCCTACGGCCTGCTGGTGTACTTCCACGGCGGCGCGTTTTTCCTGGGCAGCCTGGACACCCACGACCATGTGGCGCGGTCCCTGGCCAAGGAAACCGGCCACAAGGTCATCTCCGTCGGCTACCGCCTGGCCCCGGAGGCCGCCTTCCCGGCCGGCCTCGAGGACTGCTACGGGGTGGTCCGCTGGGCCGCCGAACAGGGCGGGAGCCTGGGCTGGGACGGGAAGAACCTCGCCATCGCGGGCGACAGTTCGGGCGGCAACTTCGTCGCCGCCGTCGCCGCGAAGGCCCACAATGACGGGTTCAACCGGATCACTCACCAGGTCTTGTTCTACCCGTCCCTGGACCTGGACTTCGACGTCGACCGCTACGCCTCTCTGCGGGAGAACGCCGAGGGGTACGGGCTGGAGACGGCGGGCCTGCTGCCGTTCAACTCCTTCTACCTCAAGAGCGGGGCGGATCCGGCGGATCCCCTCGTCTCCCCCGTCAAACGCGAGGACCTCACCGGGCTGCCGCCCGCCCTGGTCATCACGGCCGAGCACGACCCCCTGCGGGACGAGGGCGAACTCTACGGCCGGCGCCTGACGGAGGCCGGCGTCGACGCAACAGTCAGCCGCTACGAGGGTGCCAACCACGGTTTCATGCAGAACTTCTCCTGGATCCCGGAGTTCTACCGGGCGTTCGAGGAGACAGGTGGATTCCTGAACGCCGGGGCCGGGCAATGAGCGAGTCCGTCGCTGTTCATCCCCTGGTCTCCCCGTGGGGCCGGTTCGGTCTCTACAGCTTCTTCATCGACGCCCCGGAGCCCGCCATCGTCGACACGGGGATCGCATCCTCGCCCGCCGAAGGCATGGTGCCGGCGCTGGAGGCGATCGGCCGCCGGATCGAGGACGTCCGCTGGATCTTGCTGACCCACGGACATATCGACCACATCGGCGGCGCGCACGCCCTGTGGGAGCTCACCGGACGGCGCGCGCAGGTGGTTATCCACGAGGCTGACGCCCCGATGTTGCGCTCGCGCCGGGCCCACGTGGACGAATACCTTTCCGGCCGGGCGCAGTACCTGCACGACCCCGACGGCGAGGCGAAGCTGACGGCGGCCACAAACGCCGTCATCTCGGGGGAGATGGAGCCGACGATGTTGGTGCGCGGCGGGGAGACTATCTCCCTCGGCGGTGACGTCACTGTCTCGGTGCACTCGATTCCGGGCCACACCCGCGGGTCGGTCGCCTATGTCATAGACGGACAAAACGACGTGTTCGTCGGCGACGCCGTCCAGGTCCATGGTGCCGCCAACGGATTCCCCGGGTTCGTGGACCCGGCCGGCTACCGCTCAAGCCTGCACTACCTCAGCGACGAGATCCGTCCGCAGCATCTCTACCTCGGGCACCCGTACCGCCGCGCTGACGGCACGCCGTACGGCGTCGAACTCGACGCCTGGCAGGCCCAGGAAGCGCTGCAGGCGAGCCTGGAGCTCGAAGCCCGCGTCAGTGACTCGGCCTGCGGCTGCGTGGCTGCCGGACTGCGGGACACGGACTCACCGTACTCGCCCTTCGCCCGCGTAGCCGAGGACCTTGGTTACGCCGGGGACCCCACACTGGAGCCCTCCCCGTTCTTCACAACACTGCACGGCTACCGCACCACCTTTGACCAAAAGACCAAGCATGAGGAGCGACGCACCCATGGATGACCTTAAGATGTTGGCTGCCGGCGGCGAGAAGATCGCTGTCCGCAAGGACCTCCGGGTTCCGATGCGGGACGGCGTCGAGCTCGCCGCGGACGCCTACCACGGCCCCGGGGACGAGCCGCGGCCCGCGCTGGTGGCCCTCAGCCCATACGGCAAGGAGCTGCAGGCCCTTGCCCTCACCACGCCGCCGCAGCGGCGCCCCAGCCCGATGTGGGACGGCTGCATCGAGGCCGGCGACATCGCCCGCATCGTCAAGGAGGAGTACGTCCACGTCATCGGCGACCTGCGCGGCTCCGGCCACTCCGGCGGCGAGCACATCGGCAACTACAACGCCGGCGGTGTTTCGCTGGGCCAGGACGCCTACGACTTCATCGAGTGGGTCGCCGAGCAGCCGTGGTGCGACGGCAACGTTGGCATGGTGGGCATCTCCTATTTCGGCTCGATGCAGGTGCTGGCCGCGGCCGAGCGCCCGCCGCACCTGAAGGCGATCTTCGTCTCCGGCGGCCACTACGACTTCTACGAGACCACCTACCACGGCGGCGTCATGTGGTTCATGCCGCGGGCCGCCCGCGAGGGCCGCGGCGGCGACTCCGGCTGGGCGTTCACCGACGGCGTCAAGTCCCGAATGATCGAAAAGTACCCACCCGGGGAGCTGAAGAAGCTTGTCGAGAAGCGCCTGCAGGATCCGGACGTGGCCGCCTGGCCGAACCTGGTCCACGTCCTGAACTACCCGAAGAACCACGAGGCCTGGTTCGACATTGTGATGAACGAACTCGACGGGGACTGGTACGAGGAGCGCAACCCCATCACGCTGGCCCCGAACATCGACATCCCGGTGTGGCTGCAGATCGACCAGGGCCGCGGCTGGACCATGGACGGCACCATCGAGCTGTTCGACTCGCTGAAGGGCCCCAAGAAGCTGGACATCGGCCCCTACCCGCCGATGCAGTCCCGGCCCTTCATCGAGGAACACGACAAGATGTTCCGCTGGTATGACTACTGGATCAAGGGGATCGACAACGGCGTGATGGACGAGCCGGCCGTCAGTGTGTTCGTGGAGGGCTCCCGGGAGCTCGTCACCGGCGGGGCATGGCCGCCGAAAGACATCGAATACAAAAACGTGTATCTGCGCCCGCGCCACAAACTCTCGGCCGGCCCCGAGACGATGGGCCCGGAGTACGCCGCCCCGGACGGGTTCTACCAGGCGCCGCTGACGGTGACCGACAAGGTGGAGATCATCAGCTGGTCCACTCCTGCCTTCGAGGAGGACACGGAGATGATGGGCACCGGCGCCGCGCACATCTTCGCCGAGATCGACCAGCCGGACACGAACTTCATCCTGCGCCTCTGGGACTATGCCCCCACCGGCAAACGCCAGCTCATCACCAGCGGCTACCTCAAGGCCTCGCACCGCGAGCTCGACGAGCGGAGCACCGAGGGCAGCCCGCACCACCCGCACACCCGTGCCGTGCCGGTGGAACCGGGGAAGATCGAGGAGTACGTGCTGCGTCTGTACCCGTTCGCGAACACGTTCAAACCGGGACACAGGCTGACCGCAGAGCTGTCGAACGCCGAACCGCTGGCCGACGAGCACAACGCGCTGCTGCCGCCGGATGCCTTCCACCTCCCCGTGGGCCGGCCCGTCACCCACAAGATCTACCGCGACGCCGCCCACCCCTCCCGGCTCGTCCTGCCGTTCACCACGCGCAAGGCCGCGGGAAACCAGGCGCGCTGACCCTTTCGGGGCACCTGGTGCTTCCTGCTCACTCAGCCAGCAGGAAGCACCAGTTCTCGACCATCAGATCGAGTGACACGTCGCGGTCGACGGTCCAGCCGAGCCGCATCCAGCGCCGGGAAAAGAACTCCAGTTCCCCGAAGGCCAGCGCGCACCGCACACGCCTGCTGGACGGCTCGAACCGGCCGGCCCGGTCAAGGCCCGCTTGCATGTCGTCGATCGCGGTGTCGAACCATTGGTCCAGGGCCGCCTGGATATCCGGTTCACTGGCCGCGGCCTGGTGCGCCGCCACCACGTAGGGGCGGATTTCGGCCCACTGGTCAAATTTCCGTGCGAGCCAGACCCGGATCAGCTCGCGGTCCCCGGATTCCACCACCGAATGCAGCGGCGGGACATCCGCCTCGGTCAGCATCTCGTTGGACCGCTCGACCAGCGACCGCATGAGCTGGGCTTTGGACGGAAAATGCGCGTAAAAAGTGGCCCGGGTGGTGCCTACGGCCGCGGCAATGTCATCCACCGTGGTGGCCGCGAACCCCTTCTCTTCAAAGAGCTCCAGCCCTTTCTCAAGCAACAGCCTGCGGGTCATCTGCTTTTGAGCTTCTCTAATGCTTGCCACTCCACCAGATTAGTGCCCCACGCCCGAGCAGGCCGGTCCCGGCATCGCGGTCTTCCGTGACGGCGGCGTGCACAAATGCCGCCTAGTCGCCGGAACCGAGCTTTCCGGCGAGGCGTCCGCGCATCAGGAGGCTGGCGTCATTGAGGCCCACGACGTCCACGGTCTTACCGTGGTGCCGGTACTTCTCGGTGATGGCATCGAGCGAGGCGATCGTGGAGGCATCCCACAGGTGGCTGGCGTGCATGTCGATGACTACCCGGTCCGGATCCAGGGCGTATTCGAACTGGGTGTAGAGGTCGTTCGATGAGGCGAAGAAGAGCTCGCCGTCGACTGTATAGGTGGCGACCGGACCGCCGTCGACCTCTCTCAGGGTGCGGTCCACCGTGACGAAGTGCGCGACGCGGCGGGCGAACAGCACCGTCGCCACCAGCACGCCCACGCCGACACCGATCGCGAGGTTGTGCGTCGCCACGGTGACGCTCACGGTGGCCGCCATCACGAGCGTTTCGCTCTTGGGCATTGCCTTCAGTGTGGCCGGCCGGATGCTGTGCCAGTCGAACGTGGCCACGGACACGAAAATCATCACGGCCACGAGGGCGGCCATGGGGATGAGGGACACGATGTCGCCGAGGGCCACCACGAGGATGAGCAGGAAGACGCCGGCCAGGAACGTGGAGATCCGGGTGCGGGCGCCGGAGGCTTTGACGTTGATCATGGTCTGGCCGATCATCGCGCAGCCGCCCATGCCGCCGAAGAATCCGGTGACGATGTTGGCGACACCCTGGCCCCAGGCCTCGCGGGTCTTGTGGGAGCGGGTGTCCGTGATGTCGTCCACGAGTTTCGCGGTCATCAGGGATTCGAGCAGCCCCACAAAGGCCATCGCCAGGGCGAAGGGAAAGATCACCTGCAGCGTCTCGAGCGTGAAGGGGATGTTGGGCACGAACAGGGACGGCAGCGATTCCGGAAGTGCGCCCTTGTCCCCCACCGTGGGGACGGCGACGGAGGCCAGCACGGTGACGAGCGTCAGGACCACGATCGCGACGAGCGGGGCCGGCACAGCTTTGGTCAGCCTGGGCAGGCCGAAGACAATCAGCAGGCCCGCCGCGGTGAGCGGATAGACCAGCCAGGGGACGCCGATCAGCTCGGGGACCTGGGACATGAAGATCAGGACGGCCAAGGCGTTGACGAATCCCACCATGACCGAGCGCGGGATGAACCGCATCAGCTTCGCGACACCCGAGAGGCCCAGGATGATCTGGAAGATTCCGGCCAGGATCACCGCGGCGACTAGGTAGTCCAGGCCGTGGGACTTCACCAGCGGGGCGATCACCAGGGCGACGGCGCCGGTGGCCGCCGAAATCATGGCCGGGCGGCCGCCGACGAAGGCGATCGTGACCGCCATGGTGAAGGAGGCGAAGAGCCCGATCCGGGGGTCGACGCCGGCAATGATCGAGAAGGCGATGGCCTCGGGGATGAGGGCCAGTGCGACGACGAGCCCGCCAAGGACCTCGGTCTTCAGCCGGCGCGGGGAACGCAGGGTGCCGCGGACAGACTGGAGCTGTTCCGGGGTTAGGGCCGGGGTGGTAGCGCCGGTTTGGGTGGCCATTGATGGCTCCGTTCATGGTCAGGAAGGCGCTCGACGGCGGCTTCGTAATGCGAATGAATGAGGGGCGCAGCGCCGCGCCGGGAGGAGGGGGATAGTCTTGAAGGTCTCAACCCCACCACCCAAACCCTACCCTAACGTGATGGTAGGGTTTAAATTCGGAACAGAACGGAGGCCCGATGGCGGCTGAAACCGGCAGCACCCACACCATGCATATCGGCGAACTGGCGGAGCGGACCGGTCTGTCCCTGCGGACCATCCGCCACTACGACGACGTGGGGCTGCTGCCCGCGACGGCACGGACAGGCGGCGGCTTCAGGGTGTATTCGGAGGCTGATGTCGAACGGCTGATGCTCATCAAGCAGATGAAGCCGTTGGGGTTCTCGCTGGAGGAAATGGCCGAGATTCTGAGTCTGCTCACGGACGGGCCGGACGCGCCGGGGTCGGCTGGACGGCTGGCGGAAATCCTGGAACAGGCAGCGCATCAGCGCGCCAAGATGGCCCGCAACCTCGCACAGGCCGACGACTTCATCGCCCTGCTGGGGCGCATCATCCCCTGATCACCCTCCGTTTGTGCCCGGCTCCACTAGTGTTCCGTGTTAATGGTTTGTTTGCGTTTCATCTTGCCCAGGAGATACTCCGCTGATTTGGTCCAGGTGAATGGTT
>NZ_MQTS01000147.1 GCF_020532825.1 Arthrobacter sp. SO3 | reverse complement strand
TGGCGAGTAGCGCTTGATGGTAGCGCGAGTCCAAACACCTGGTAGCGCAGTTCTGACGAGGTGGTAGCGGCCCGGGCGCTGTGCCCGGGCCGCTACCGGTGTTACTCCCAGTAGGCCTCGTGGGCGCGGGCCTGGTCGTTGCGGTGCCGGCGCATGTCGATCTGGCCGAGGTTGATGATCCGGGCGTTGTTGGCGAGGCGGTTCACGATCGAGTCTGCCGCGACCCGGTCGGGAAGCTCAGCAACCCAGTGCGCTGGCCCGGTCTGGGAGGCGATCATTGTCGGCAGCCGGTGCTCGCGGTTCGCGAGGATCGCGAACAAATCGCTGGCAGCGTCGCTGTCGATGCCGACGGTGAGGAAATCGTCGATGATCAGCAGATCGATGTTGGAGAGCTCGTTCAACAGCTTCTGGTGGGCGATGCCGTCGCCGCGGGCGATGACGAGCCGCCGTGCCAAGTCGTCCATCCGGAAGTAGAGAACCGAGTGTTCACTCTGGCAGGCACCGATGGCCAACGCGCAGGAAAGGTAGGTTTTCCCGCCGCCGGTGGGCGAGATGATGAGCAGGTTCGTCGCATCGGAGCGCCAGTCATGGTCGGCATAGCGTCGCATTCTGACCGGGGTGATCCCTCGCCCGTCGCGGTAGTCGACCTCAGCAACTGTTGCCCCCGGGATCGGGAAGCCGGCCTGGCGGATGAGTTTGTCGACCTTGTTGATGCGGCGGGACTCCAACGCGTCGTCGACCGCAGTGAGAAACAACTGCTCGGGAGTGAGTGTGTCGTTGCCTTCGTCCTGGATGAGCTCCTCCAGCCGGGTCGCGACGTGGGTCACCCGCAGGGCCCGGAACTTATCGTAATCGATGCTCGTGAACATCACTTTCCCTCCTCGTCGCGTGCGTAGTGGGAGGCATCGCGAACATAGACGTCTGGCATGGTGTCGTGGAAAACGACGGTGCTGGCGCGTTTGCGCGTTGAGGCCGCCGGGATCACCGGCCGGGGCTTCTTCGCATCACAATCGATCGCCGCCATCAACCGTTTCAGCGTCGAGTAAGTCGGATGAGCGCTGCGGTTCACGAGCTCCTGGCAGGCCGCCTCCAACCGTTCCCGATTGTTCTTGCCGAGCCCGTCGAGGATGTTCTGGCACGACAGGTAGCCCTGCGCCTCGATCACCTGACCGTCGAGGATCTGCTCGATCACCGTGACTGTTGCCGGCCCAACGCTGCGCGCCCGGTCGATGAACCACCGCCGGGACCACAGCCCATCAATATCGCGGTGCTGCGGCGGGACATGGTCCGGCAAAGTCGAGTACTGGCCTTTGCGGCCCGTCAGCCGCGGGTGTTCGCAGATGCTCTCGTGCCCGTCGAAGACCGTCACCCGGGAAGACGTCAGCCGGACCCGCAACAGCTTGCCCGCCAACGCGAAGGGCACGGAATACCGTTGCGTGTCCGCGGTGACGTGGTAGTTCCGGGCCACCTTCAGTTCCTTCCACTCGACGTCCTCGAACCCGGCATCGGGCAAAGGGCCCAGCAGCTCCCGTTCCTCGGTGTCAAACCTCTCCCACCGGGTCGTGTCGTCGGCGCGGCGGATATCGTGGTTGATCTCCCGCACCCGCTCCTCGATCGCAGTATTCAACTCGCTCAGCGTCGTAAAGACATCGTCATCGAGGTAGCCGATGACGCGTTTGTTGACCACGTTCACCGCGTTCTCGGCTGAGGCTTTATCGCGGGGTTTCTTCACTCTGGCCGGGACAATTGCTGTCTGGTAGTGATCCGCGAGCTGCTGATACCTCGCGTTGACGACCCGCTCCGCGTCGCCCTTATGGGTTTGGTGGGTGGAGGTCCTCGGGTTATCTGGCACGACGATCTGCGTCACGCCGCCGAAGAACGCGAACGCTTGAACATGCGCGTCGAGCCACGCCGGGGACTTCATATCCGCATATGCGCGGCAGAACATCAGCCCCGAAAACGGCAACACCGCGACGAACAAAATTGCCCGGACCACCTCGCCAGTGATCGTGTCGACGACATCCATCGTGTCGCCGGCCCAGTCCACCAGCATCGCCCGCCCCGGCTCATGGCGCAGCACCGCCACCAGATCGTGGGTGCGGAGGTAGCCAGTGAACAGGGCGCAGAACTGCGAGTACCCGTACTTCTTCCCCGCGTCCTTGGTGTCGACGTAGCGACGCCACGCCAGCAGCAACGTGAAGTGACGGTTCGCTTTCATCGACGCCAGCACCCGCGACAAGTCGGGCTGGTCATACTCCTCCGACACTTTCCGGCGCCCGTCGGGGAACCAATCCGCCAGCTCGCTGTCACTGACCGCGACCGCCGAGGTGAGACCCCGCTCCTGGACCTCCTGCCGGACCCGGGCCACGTCGCGATGCGAGCACCCCGCGATCTCTACGACTTCGCGGTAACTCCTCCCCTCCAGCAACAACCCCAATATTTTCCGATACTCCGCCATGGCCCGCCCTTAACAATGAGACGACAACGCCTTATGCGTTGTCGTCTCACAGCACAGCAGTTCACCAGGGCGGGCGCTACCGTGTTCCCGGAATCGTGCTACCAACTGTCCAGACTCGCGCTACCATCAAGCGCTACTCGCCA
>NZ_MQTS01000146.1 GCF_020532825.1 Arthrobacter sp. SO3 | reverse complement strand
TGTATTACCCACGGAGGTTAGTGACGCGGCTTGCTGGTGGCTGACCCTTGAGTGAGGTGTGGCCTCGGTGATGATTGTAGTCATGGAGCCAGGCTGGGAAAGCAGCCACGCGCTCGGCCTCTGAGTTGTAGGGGCGGGCGTAGGCCCATTCCTCGAGCATGGTGCGGTTGAAGCGCTCTACTTTGCCGTTGGTCTGGGGCCGGTAGGGCCGGGTTCGTTTGTGTGTGATGTCCGGGCCCAGGGCGTCTTGGAAGGCGTGGGAGCGGTAGCAGGAGCCGTTGTCTGTGAGGACGCGCTTCACGGTGATGCCGGCGGCGTTGAGGGCCTGGTTGGCGCGTTCCCAGAAGCCGGCGGCGGTCTCTTTCTTCTCGTCGTCGAGGATCTCGGTGTAGGCGAAGCGGGAGTGGTCATCCACGGCGTTGTGCAGGTAGGCGTAGCCGGGGCGCCGGTTCGCCGTGGTCCCTGTCTTGTTCTTCTTGCCCGCTGCCCGGTCCATGACGCGGTGGCCGCCACCGTCGGGGATGCGTCCGAGTTTCTTGATGTCGACGTGGATCATGTCGCCGGGCTTCTCGTGCTCGTAGCGGCGGATCACCCGGCCCGTGGCACGGTCCAGCCAGGACAGTTTCGCCAGCCCGAACCGGGAGAGGACCTTGTGCACGGTGGATGGGTGGAGGCCCAGCAGATACCCGATCCGGGCCGGCCCCCACCGCCGGTTCACGCGCAGCGCGATGATCCGCCGCTCCCGCCGTTGCGGGGTCCTCGAGGGCGACACAAGGGGCCTGCTGGAGCGGTCCTCCATCCCGTCCTCGCCGTGTTCGCGGTAACGGTCTGCCCAGCGTGCCGCTGTCGGTACGGAGACCTGGAACCGCTCCGCGGCCCGACGCAACGGCCACCCGTCATCGACTACGCACTTGGCCAGCTGCAGCCGGCCCTTGGGCGCGAGAAAGGCATTAGGGTGGGACATGAAGACCTCCGTTTGTGGAACTGGACTCTAGACAAGCCCCACTCCACCCGGAGGTCTTCTTTTTGTCACCTATCCACGCCGCCCGTCACCAACGTCCGTGGTTATTACACCTAG
>NZ_MQTS01000145.1:8104-9128 GCF_020532825.1 Arthrobacter sp. SO3 | reverse complement strand
GGGAGGAGCCGTACAGCCGCCGGACGGGCTACATCAGCGACCTGGGCGCGGGGGGCTGCGGGGCTTTCGAGGGCCGGGATGTCTGCTCACCCGCCAACTTGCTGATGAACGCCTCGTTTGTGGTCCAGGGTGTGGGCATGATGGCCGGCGCGATGCTGCTCAGCGCTGCGCTGTTGTGCACGGCAGCGCGGCCCGGCGCGCGCTTCACGCCCGGTCCGGCCAGCCGGACACCGTGGGCGGCCGTGATCGCCGCGCGTGCCCTCACCGCCCTCGCGGGCGCCGGGACAGTCATCGTGGGGCTGGTCCCCGAGGACGCCGGCTCCGGGTGGCACGCGGTGGGCGCCATCGTGTACTTCTCGGCAGGGGGCCTCGCGCTGGTGCTGCTGGGCTGGCTCTGGCTGCGGCAGACGCCGCTGAGCTGGCTCATCCTGGTGTGCGGCGTGGTGTCCCTCGGCGCCCTCACCGCCGGCGGAGTGACGGGGATGGACGTGCCGGAACCGGGCACCCTGGAGCGGCTGATGGGCTACCCCATCACGATTGGCACGGCCGCGGTCGGGCTGGTGGTGGCGCAACGCGTGGGCAGGGAGCGCGCGGTCCGCCGGCTGGCCGGAGCGCGGGGTCACGCGGCGAGGGCGCTGACGGAGGGTTCCTGACCGGACGGGCGCGGCGGCTCCGTGGTGTCTTATGTCTCAAAATAACCCCGGCTTCGATTATCATGAGGGCATTCACCGGAACATTCCGGTGCAGCATGCGCGACGTGACTCCAGCGCATGACGAATGGCCGACTCCGGAGTCCAATGGGGACGAATGTCTGATGAGCTAGTCTTGCGGCGCTTTGATGCAGCGACCGCCGTCGCGGGCTTTGGCGATGGCGTTGTCCACCCCGACTCCGGCGCGGCCCGCGAACTTGCTGATCCGGCCTACCGCTGGGCTGAGCTCCAATGACGGTCGGGGCGGTGGCCTGGCCCGATGAACGCATACCCGAGGAGACCACCGGACTATCCGGCCCGACGACGGCGCCTGC
>NZ_MQTS01000145.1:6186-8094 GCF_020532825.1 Arthrobacter sp. SO3 | reverse complement strand
GATGGCGCCCGCGGCGGGTGAGCCGATCGGCGTCCGCATGCGCGACGGCGGCATCATCGAAGTCGCTCTGCCCGCCAGCGCGGAAATTGAGGGTCCCGAGGCCCGGGTGGCCGGAACCGCAGTCCGGGCCCTGGCCAACGGCCGGCGGATGCCCGTGCTGCTGGTGATCACGGGTGTGGTGGGCCTCAGCCCCGAGGCGCGGCACGTCTACAGCACCTCAATCGCGGCGTCCGCATTCGCCCTCGTGGGTGAAAGCCCCGTCGACCGCGTGATCGCGCACTACCTGTTGCGATCGAGGACCGAAAGCATCCCGGCGCAGTTCTTCATGTCCGAGGCTGAGGCTATCGATTGGTTAGGGCATTACACGAGTGAAGACTGATCCTCCGGACCCCAGGCTGCACGCCCTCGTCGAAGGCATCGTCCGAATTGCGGGCGGTGACCTGACGACCAGGATTCCCCACTCCGGCGCCAGGGACGACGTTGCCGCAGTCATCGCCGGGATCAACCTGATGGCGGACGACCTGCAGACCATCTACCAGGAACTTGAGCAACGCGTCGAAAGCCGGACGGCGATGCTCCGTGAAGCCCAGGTTGAGCTCGAGCGGATGGCGCTGACCGACCCGCTGACCCAGCTTGCCAACAGGACGGCGCTGAACTCGGTCCTGAGCCACGCCCTGGCCGAGACATCCCGGGGCGAATTGCCACCGGCCCTGCTGGTCCTCGATCTCGACTCCTTCAAGGGCATCAACGACACCCTGGGCCACAGCGCCGGCGACGATGTGCTCCGAGTGATCTCGCGGCGGCTGCAAAATGCCGTCCGCGACACAGACACAGTCGCACGCCTCGGCGGCGACGAATTCGCCGTGATGCTGCCGAAATCCAATCTGGTCAGGGCACGGCGGGTCGCCAACAGGATCCTCAAGGCCCTCGGCGAGAGCCTGGAAATCGGGGACCTGCGAATCACCTGCGGCACCAGCATCGGACTGCGGGTGGCGGAACCCGGCCAGTCGGTCGACGATCTGGTGATGGAGGCCGACACAGCGATGTACGCGGCCAAGGCCCAGCCGCACAGCAGCATCAAGGTGTTCGAACCGGCGCTGCTCTATGCCCGCCGGCTCCAGAGCGTGATGATCACCGAACTGCGCGAGGCGATCCGCCAGGACCAGCTCACGCTGCATTATCAGCCGGTAGTGGACCTTGCCACAAAGCGGATCGAGGGCGTTGAAGCGCTGGTGCGCTGGAACCACCCGGAGCGTGGACTCCTGATGCCCGATTCATTCATCCCGCTGGCTGAAGAGACGGGGATGATCGTGGACCTGGGCCACTGGGTCTTGCGGAACGCCGTGCGCCAACTGCGGCACTGGCAGCAGCAGCTGAACGTAGACGGCAGTTTCAATGTCCGCGTCAACATCTCCACGACGGAGTTGCAGAATCTCGACCTGATCGAAAACGTCCGCGACGTCCTCCGCGAAACAGGGGTGGATGCCGCCAACCTCATCATCGAGCTCACGGAGTCCATGGCGATCAACGGTGGGGACGTGGACAAGTATTCGCTGAGCGGGCTGCGGCGCCTGGGTGTGCAGCTTGAAATCGATGACTTTGGCACCGGCTATTCCTCCATCAGCTATCTGCGGAAACTGCCGGTCAACGTGGTCAAGATCGACAAGAGCCTGTTCGACGGGCTCGGCTCGGACGAGGAGCAGAGCAACTTCGTCGCGGCAGTGCTGCACCTCATCCACGCCTGCGGGCTCAAGGCAGTTGCCGAAGGCATCGAGACGGCAGAGCAGGCAGCTGAACTGGTTCGCTTGGGCTGCGCGAGCGGCCAGGGCTACTACTTCGGGCGCCCCGTCCCCGCGGCGCAGATCGAGGCACTGATTGGGCCGGGGGCCCCGGGCCCGGTGTAGCTGG
>NZ_MQTS01000145.1:0-6146 GCF_020532825.1 Arthrobacter sp. SO3 | reverse complement strand
TCTCCTTCCGGTACCCGCCGTTCCGTCCGTCTCCCTTAGTACTTGGGAGTGGAATTCGGCCACCAGTACACGGCCGAGATTGAGCCCTGACCGGAGTTGTCGCCGCTTGCTGAGATTGCGGCGCCAGCGGACAGGCCCGCGGCTGCGATGGCTCCGGTGACGAGGAGCGTTGCGAGGATTTTCTTCATGGAGGGCTCCTGATACGTAAGAGGCTGATGAGACTCATGTGATGCGAGTTCAGTATAGAGGCATTAGACACTCCGCAGGGCTAAAATGTCGACAGCACGTAGAAAACTATGTTATCCGCGCGAAGTTGAGCCTTTCCTGCGTGAAAAATGCGTGGCTCCTGCTTTTGTGGCGTGTCCCAATCTGCTTCTCCGGCAACGGATAATGGAGTCATGCCATTGCACTCCGTTTCGCCCTTATACGCCGCCGCTGAATTGCGCGCATACGAGCACCGGACCAACCACGCTTTCGTTCAGGCAGCCTGCAGCGCACACGAAGCTGCCGAAATTGCCCGTGACGAAGGGGATCTCGAGTCATGGTGGAACATGACGTTCGTTCAGGCCGAGAATCTCCTGGACGCGGAGGAATTTGAGGCCTGCGCAGCACTCGCCTCGGACCTGCTGGGAGGTCCTTACTCCACGATGGAACCGCAGGCCAAAGCGCTGACGTACATCGTGGTAGCCAAGGCCAGGCAAGGTGCTGGCTTGCTGGAAGAGGCGGCCGAAGCCGCCCGTGCAGCGTCCGAGCTGGCGACGGAAGAGGACGTCGAGATCCACGTCAAGGCGCGCCAAGCCCTAATCGCCGCCCTGGCAGATAGTGGAAGGCTGGATGAAGCCTGGGCCGAATGTCTTAGCCTGGCCGGCGCGGTTTCTACCGAGGTCGATGACCAGTTGATCGGCAAGGTTTACTGGGTAATCGGCAATGTTGCGTTCCTGTGCAACAAGGTCCCTGAGGGTCTCGAATATCACGAGCTAGCGGCCGCAACTTTTTCGCCAGCAAGAAATCTCGATGTATGGGCAAAGTTCAATAAGGCATCGGCAGCTATGCGGCTCGCGGCGGACATCGCAGACGCCGATACCTTGCGCTGTATCGAACGGGCGGAGCTGGCTACTGACGTCATCGGCGGAAGCGTTAGCGACTTGCTGCTGCTGAGGCTCAACCGCGGGCACTGGAAGTTCCTGGCAGGCGAGGTAGAGGCAGCGATCCAGATACTTGAAGGCATCTGCGTTGAGGTGGACAATACGGGGCCCCAGATTCTTGGCGAGGCATGCCTGCTGCTGGGAAGGGCCAGAGCCGCGTTAGGAGACCATTCTGCCGCCCAGGAGCAACTTCTGAAGGCGGCGGATCACTTCGAGATGGCGGGCGCACACCAGCGTGCGGACCAGGCCCGGGAGTACTTGGCGGCCGAGGCATAAGCCCTGCCGGCTGACGCTGGCCCCGTCTGCATCGCCCCCCGGGATGGACATGCCCTCCGGGAACCGCCACGGATGGACATGGTGGGACTATGCCCAGTCATTGTGCTTAGGACTGGGCATGTCCCGCGGTGGGAGGGGTGGCCGAGGCAGGCTTGCGGCCCAGGAACACCGCGACGCCTCCGGCCACCAGGCTCATCACCAACAGCACCCAGCCGGCGACGGTAAGGCCCGATGCGAGGGCGACCTGGCCGGCGTCGACCGCGTCGGCGGACATCATCGAGTCGATGACCGCATTGCCCCACAACCGAACGGCCGCGAACAGCAGTGGTACGGCCCACAGCGCCCAGCGCAGTCCCTTCCGTGCGACATTCGTGCCAATGAGCAACAGCCAGGTGAAGCCGAAGATCAGGGGAAAGAGCGTGCCGGCAGTTTTGTGGATGTAGTTGAGCTGCCCGCGGGCATCCTCGTCCATCGCCGCACGCAACCGCTCCACGAAGCCTGGATCGAAGCCCCCGACCAGCGAGTCCGGCATGGCCGCGCCGCCGCTCAGCTGGGTGAGCTGGTTCAGGGTGAGCAGGTGGAGGTACCAGAACAGGAACAGGCTCGTCACGACACCGGCAATCAAGATCAGGTTGCCGTTGTTCTGCGCCTTCTTCGGGGTCCGGCTGGTGCTTGGGTTGATCACCGACGGCAGATGGTGCTGGGGGACGGCCGCGTTGGCGCCGTGCTTCTTTATCCGCTGTGCGGGTGTCTTGGCCATGGTCCATTATCGCCCGGCGCCTGGGCAGTTGGACGCCAGCCGTTGCGCGGGCCGCGCCGCCCGCCCGCCGTCTGTTCACTGCCGGCGGGCGCCGATAGGCTGGAGCGCGTGACTGAACTAGGAAAGCACCGGCTCGGCCGGCACAGCACCGCTGAACTCAACCCCGCCCTGGACGACTATCAGCTCGCCGAGGCGCTCGTGCGCGAGGCCGGGACCCTGGCCCTCCTCATGCGGCAGGGCGGGCTGGAGGGCCAGCAGAAGACATCGGTATCCGACGTCGTCACGGCCGCGGACCACGCCGCCGAGGCTTATGTGCTGGAACAGCTCCAGCGCTGCCGGCCCGACGACGGCATCCTCGGCGAAGAGGGTGCCTCGGTGGCAGGCGCCAGCGGCAGGACCTGGGTTATTGACCCGGTCGACGGGACGTACAACTTCCTGCACGGCTCCACCTACTGGTGCT
Source organism: Arthrobacter sp. SO3 (assembly GCF_020532825.1). Classification (GTDB taxonomy): domain Bacteria; phylum Actinomycetota; class Actinomycetes; order Actinomycetales; family Micrococcaceae; genus Arthrobacter. Next base: position 3,505 of record NZ_MQTS01000145.1, on the reverse strand, counting down.
CCGCCATTGCCCTCAAGGACTCTTCCGGGGTGGTGCTCGGCGCAATCTTCCAGCCCGAGGAGGACAAGCTCTGGCTCGGCGGAACTGCCCGGCCTGCAACCCTCAACGGCGAACGGCTGAACACCTTCCTTCCGGGCGCAGTCCCGGGCCCCGGCCGTTCCGACACCCCGTTGTCCGAACTCGGGGCCGCCACGTATATCCACCCCACCTGGCTCGCCGACCCGATGTGCGCGATGCCCTGGCACGCCGCCGCGACCTCCGCTGCCGCGCTGCGCATGTTTGGCTCGGGCTCCTGCGACCTCAGCAGGGTGGCCGACGGCGAACTGGGCTGCTGGTTCCAGCACAGTTGCCCGGAATGGGACTGGCTGCCGGGCCAAGCGATTGTCCTAGCGGCCGGCGGCGCGGCCGACGTCGTCCGGGTCAACGGACTGGACTGGTACGTCGCCGGAGGTGCGACGGCGGTCCGCGAACTCCGCGCCGCCCTCGAATCCGGCTCCGCGGGATAGATTCCGGGAGATCCGGGATAGGTCCGGGCGCCCAACAGCCCCGCGCCGGGGGACATGCCCATTGTTGGCCGCGGGGCGTGGACATATGGGCATTATGTCCAGTGGCTGCGGGCAGGGGAGGGCATGTCCCGAGGGGCGGACCTGACTGTCAGCGGCACCGCCTAGACTTGTTAACACCATGGATATGTTGTTTGACCCCTACGCCGACGGACCTTTCCCAGCTGCCTCCAAGACGGGGGCGCGCACGAAAACGCCTGCTGGCAACGGGCTGACGGCGCTGGATTCCGCCCCGGGCGGCGGCTCCGGCCGCGTCCACACGGACAACCCTGCCGGGGAACGGGACCACGCCCCGCTCCCGGGCCCGGCCGAGCTCCTCGAAGGGCTGAACCCGCAGCAGGAAGACGCCGTCAAGCACGCCGGCGGCGCCCTGCTCATTGTTGCCGGCGCCGGCTCGGGCAAGACCCGCGTTCTGAGCAACCGGATCGCCTACCTGATCGCCACCCGGCGCGCGCACCACGGCGAGATCCTGGCCATCACCTTCACCAACAAGGCTGCCGCCGAAATGCGGGAGCGGGTGGAGGCCCTGGTCGGAGGCCGGGCCAAGACCATGTGGGTCTCCACCTTCCACTCCTCCTGCGTCCGGATCCTGCGCCGCGAAGCCAAGAATGTCGGCCTGAACTCCAACTTCTCCATCTACGATTCGGCCGACTCGCTGCGTCTCATCACGCTCGTGGCCAAGAACCTGGACCTCGACCCGAAGCGATTCGCCCCCAAGGCAATCCAGCACAAGATTTCGGCGCTCAAGAACGAACTGATCGACGCGGACAGCTACTCCTCCAGCGCCAACCACAACGACCCCTTCGAACAGGCCGTCGCCGAGGTCTTCAAGGGCTACACGCAGCGGCTGCGCCAGGCCAACGCCATGGACTTCGATGACCTGATCGCGGAGACGGTCTACATGTTCCGCGCCTTCCCCGCGCTCGCCGAGTCCTACCGGCGCCGCTTCCGGCACGTCCTCGTCGACGAGTACCAGGACACCAACCACGCCCAGTACGCCCTCGTCCGGGAGATCGTCGGCGAGGGCCCCGGCGCCGCCGAACTGACCGTCGTCGGAGACTCGGACCAGTCCATCTACGCCTTCCGCGGCGCCGACATCCGCAACATCGTGGAGTTCGAGAAGGACTACCCGGACGCCCGCACCATTAAGCTCGAGCAGAACTACCGCTCCACCCAGACCATCCTCAGCGCCGCCAACTCGGTGATCTCCCGCAACCCCAACCGGCCCGAGAAGCGGCTGTGGACGGCGGAGGGCGACGGCGAGAAGATCGTCGGCTACGTCGGCGAAAACGAACACGACGAAGCGCAGTTCATCGCCAAGGAAATCGACCGGCTGCAGGACGAGGGCGACCTCCGCCCCGGCGACGTCGCCATCTTCTACCGCACCAACGCGCAGTCCCGCTCGATCGAGGACGTCCTGGTCCGCGTCGGACTCCCGTACAAGGTGGTCGGCGGCACCCGCTTCTACGAGCGGAAGGAAATCAAGGACGCGCTCGCCTACCTGCGGGTCCTCGTCAACCCGGACGACGACGTCAACCTGCGCCGCATCCTGAACGAGCCCAAACGCGGCATCGGCGACCGGGCCGAGGGTGCTGTGGCCTCCCTCGCCCAGCGCGACCGGATCTCGTTTATGGCCGCGGCCCGCCGCGCCGATGAGGCCCCCGGCATGGCCACCCGGTCCGTCAACGCGGTCCAGGGCTTCGTGAAACTCCTCGACGACCTCGCCGAAGTGGCCTCCGGCTCCGGCGCCGCGGCCGCCCTGGAGGCCGTCCTGGAACAGACCGGCTACCTCGCGACCCTCCGCTCCAGCAGCGATCCGCAGGACGAGTCCCGGGTGGAGAACCTCGCGGAACTCGTCGCCGTCGTGCGCGAATACGAGCGCGACAACCCCGAGGGGTCGCTCGGCGCCTTCCTGGAAGGCGTCTCCCTCGTGGCCGACGCCGACCAGATCCCGGACGCCCCGGCGGGCTCCGCCGACCAGATGGCCGCCGCCGTTGCCGAAGCCAAGCGGCTCGGCGTCGTCACCCTGATGACCCTGCACACCGCCAAGGGGCTGGAATTCCCGGTGGTGTTCCTGACCGGCATGGAGCACGGGCTGTTCCCGCACCAGCGCTCCGCCACCGACCCCAAGGAACTGGCCGAGGAACGCCGGCTCGCCTATGTCGGCCTGACCCGGGCACGGAAGCGCCTGTACCTGACCCGCTCCGAAGTCCGCAGCATGTGGGGCCAGAGCCAGTACAACCCCGCCAGCCAGTTCATCGAGGAAATCCCGGCCGAGCTGGTGGAATGGAAGCGCGAAGGCTCCACCCGCCAGGCCGGCGGCTGGGGGAACGGCGCCTCCATCGGTTCGAGCCGCTACGGTGGATCCTTCTGGGGAGCCGGCACCGCGCGCGGCACCGAGGCCAGCCCCTCGGCCGGCTTCAACGCCGATGTTCCGGCGGCCATCGCCAAGAACCGGGTGCAGCCGCAGAAAGAGGTCGTCGCCGTCAGTGTGGGCGACAAGGTCAACCACACCAGCTTCGGCAACGGCACCGTGCTGGCCGTTGAGGGTGCGGGGGACAAAACGGTGGCGAAGGTGAAGTTCAGCGTCGGCGAGAAGCGCCTCCTGCTCCGCTACGCCCCGCTGACCAAAGTCGAGGCCTGACCGACCTCAACGCTTGACCAAATCCCGCGCCGGAAAGACCACCCGCAGCTGGTCTGAAAAGGGTGCTGCCGGAAAACGTTGAGACCGGGACTGAACGGGCCTAAAGTCTGGAATGGGGCGCCCCGCAGCGGATTACCGGTTCGGGGGCGGAAGCTCAGTACAGCGTTGGAGCCGCGGTATGAAGATTTTGTTGGCCAGCCAGGCTATTGCCGGACACTTGTGTGTGATCGACTATTCGTAGGCCGTTTCAGCTTGGAAATCCTGCCGAGTTGGTGGCTGGTTTCCTGCCAAAGAGCGC
>NZ_MQTS01000144.1:51073-53797 GCF_020532825.1 Arthrobacter sp. SO3 | reverse complement strand
GTCCAGGCAGCCGTCCCCCCGAAGGCCCCGGCCACGGTCCAGGCCCCAGTCCCAGCAGGAGTCCCGGCGCAGGCCGTGGCCCCAGCACCAACGCAGCCCAAGCCCCCGGAGAGCCCCCTGAAAAACCCGGATGTGCTCGAGTTCACGGCACGCAGCGCGAAGAACTTTCCCGCCGGTTACCACTGCGCCATCACCTGGGGGATCCCGACGGAATACGGCGGCATGACCAATGCCCTGCTGCACCGGTCCAGGTCGTTTATCCGTGAGGCAGGCGTCCCGGTTGATGTCCTGACCTTCGCCTGGTCGGACAAGTACCCCGACATCCGCCGTGACCTTGAGGCCGCCGCTGAACTGGTGCCCGGACTCCGGTTGCGGAACCTCTGGGAAGAACTGGCCGAACTTTCCCCAGCCCAACTGAACGCACCAAAACCCGGGAATGTGGTCGAAGGTGGGTTCGCCCCCATCGGCCAGGACGAGACGTCCTCCGACGAGGTCAGCGGCGGAGTACTCCGCCGTCGGCTCCGTTATGCGGCCGACCAGAAGACCGTTCTTCAGGTGGATTATTTCCGGCCGGACGGGTCCCTCGTCGTTTCCGACCGCCGGGATGTGACCGTCAGGGGAGCTGAGGGGGGCCGCCTTGTGAGCCTCTGCGGCCGGGACGGCCATCCCGTGGCATCCTGGACCCAGATCTGGCCGCTCTACCTGTTCTGGCTGGACTGCGTCGTTGAAGGACGGGAGTCCTTCATGATCGTCGACAGCAAGTCGACCGCCAACTTCATGACCCGCTACCGGCGCGACAACGTTGCCACCATGCATCTGGTGCACAACTCGCACATGGCCAGCGGCGCCATTCCCCCGTACGGGGAATTGAGCCCCACCCGGCGGTATGTTTTCGAGCGTCTGAGTTCCTTCGACGCCGTCGTTCTCTTGACCGGGCGTCAGAAGAAGGACGTGGATCTCGTTTTCAACAATCCCCGGAACACGTGCGTCATTCCGAACAGCAGGTCCCTCCCGGAGGTGTCCAGCCCGGAGCTTGGCCATGACCCCCGCCTGGGGGTAATTCTCGGCAGCCTCACCAACCGGAAACGCTTGGATCACGCGATTTCTGCCGTCGATCTGGCACGCCAGCCCGGCAACGCGGAATTCAACCTGCGGATTTACGGCCAGGGCCCGGAAGAGGCTTCGCTGCGGAAACTCATTGCCGCCCGGGATTTGGACAAATACGTTGAACTGGCCGGATACTCCTCATCGGCGCGGCAGGAATTTGCTGGCGCTTCGTTCACCCTGCTGACCAGCACCCTGGAGGGCCAGGGCCTGGTTCTGATCGAGGCAATGAGCGTTGGCTGCATTCCCATCGCCTACGACGTTCCCTACGGCCCCTCCGACATCATCGAACACGGCGTCAACGGGTTCCTGGTGGAGGCCGGCGACATATCCGCTTTGGCCGAAAGGATCCGGCAGGTAGGCCTGATGGACGAAGCGGCCCTGCAGACCATGCGTCGGGCAGCGTTCGCCAGGGCACACGAGTTCAATGACGAGATAGTCGTCCAGAAATGGGGGACGGCCATGCGGCAGGCGATCGACAGGAAGCTCTCAGCTGCGGTCTACACCCCTTCTTCGAAGGGCTCGATCTAGGTCCGGCTGCCGGGACGGCTGCAGCTGGCCTGGCTGCGGCCGTCCGCCCCGGACGGCGGCTGGCGCTTCCGTCCGATACCCTGCGGAAAAGTTGCGGATTCCCTGCGTCTGGGCAGCACCTGCGCTGGATAGCATCGTCTAGCCCCGTGCCGATAGTTGACCCGGAAGGACCCGATGCCCGCCTCTGGCGATGCTGACGGTTCCGGCACGGGAGATCCCAATCTAAGGGCGTTCGATGCAGACCAAACGTTTGACCCAGGCGGCACGAAAGTCCGCCATCGCCGGACTCGCAGCGCTCATGATCGTCCTTGGCGTCGCAATCGCCCCCGCGTCCCAGGCCTACGATCCTGCATATGCGGTGCCGACAGGATTGAAGAGCACCGGGCAGACCAATACGACCGTGAGCCTGTCCTGGGTGAAGTCGGCCAACGTGCCGCGGTACCGGGTACAGGTATACAACAAGGCAGACATGAGTGATTCCGTATATTACCGGTTCACTGATTCGGCGGTGGTGATCCCCGACCTGGCCCCAAGCACCACGTATAACTTCCGGGTGCGCGGGATCAGCGCCGACGGGCTGACATCGCTGACGGCATACTCCGCGGCAATAACTGCAACCACCGCGGCCACCGCGGCTGCCCCCGTGTATGCGGTGCCGACAGGGCTGAAAAGCACGGGGCAGACCGATACGACGGTGAGCCTGTCCTGGGTGAAGTCGGCAAACGTGCCGCGATACCGGGTGCAGGTGTACACCAAAACGGATATGAGTGATTCGGTCTATTACCGGTTCACTGATTCTGCGGTAATGATTCCCGGCCTGGTGAAAAGCACATCCTATAAGTTCCGGGTGCGGGGGATCAGTGCCGACGGGCTGACGTCGCTGACGGCATACTCCGCGGCGGTGACGGCCACCACAACGGCCGGTTCCACGCCCTTGTACACGGTGCCGACAGGGCTGAAGGCCACCGTCACCGGTTCGGGCTCGATCGCGGTTTCGTGGAACCCGGTGGCAAACGCTCCCGGATACCGGGTGCAGGTGTACAGCAAATCCGACATGAGCGACTCGGTCTATCAGCGGTTCACGGACGT
>NZ_MQTS01000144.1:40756-51023 GCF_020532825.1 Arthrobacter sp. SO3 | reverse complement strand
AAAACCTCACCGCCTATTCCCCTGCCGTGACGTTCACCACCCCTGTTGATGCAATTACAACTCCCACGGGATTCACCGGCACGTCCACCTACCGGACCGTTAACTTGGCATGGAACGCCGTCCCCAATGCCCCGGGCTACCGGGTGGCAGTTGCCACCAAGGCCGATATGTCCGATGCCGAGTGGCACCGCTACTACGGAATTAACACCGCTGAACTGCGCGGGCTGAGCTCCGTCACCACCTACTATTTCAAAGTCAGGGTGATCGACGAGGCCGGAACCAGCCTCAGCGCGTACACGCCGGCGCTGGTCCTGGCCACCAAGGCGGAGCCGCCTGCCCCGCCCGCCCTCAGCAACCCATTGACGGTGGCAAGCTACAACGTGATGTGCGCGAACTGCGCGCCCGAAAGCGACACCAACCCCAACGCCCTGCCCTGGTCCGAGCGGCGCGGCGCCGTCGTGGCCAACATCAAGTCACGGATGCCGGACGTTATCGGCATCCAGGAGGCTTCCCAAGGCTGGCTCAACGAGCCCGGCCAGACGGGCGGGCTCTCCCAGTTTGAGGATCTGCTGCAGCGGCTCAACGACGCCGGAGCCAAGTACGCGATCAGCAACAACAAGCGCAACAACTGCGTCGACTCCACGACCCCCACAAATTGTGTCTACGCAGACCAGGGCGCATCGAACGGTGCCCGGATCTTCTACAACCCGGCGACCGTCGAACTGGTGAAAACGGGAGCCAAAGCACTTCCGCTGGCCAGCGTCCCCGAAAACCCCCGGTTCTTCACGTGGGCCATAGCAAAGCAGAAATCCACCGGAAAACTCTTCTTCGTCGGAGACACGCACCTGTCCACCAGCAAAGCCGACGGGTTCTACGAGCTCCGGAAGCTGCAGGCGGAGACAATCGTCAGCGTCATCAAACAGGAAAACACGGCCGGTCTGCCGGTCCTGATGACGGGAGACCTGAATTCGAGCAAGTGGCAAAAACCGACCAATGCTCCCTACGACGTGTTCACCAGCTTCGGACTTATCGATCCGCTGGGCAATGACTACTGGCAGGACTTCCCGAGCATGGCCGCCACTGCCGAGAAACGGATCAACACGTACCTTGACAGCTGGAACGGTTTTGCCACCCTTGCACCGGCCACGGACGACAAGACGGCAAACGGCTCCTACATCGACTACATCCTGACGTCGAAGATGCGGGTAGCGCAGTGGGAAACCGTGGCGAACCTCGACAGTGCTGGCAACTTCGTCGGAATCATCCCTTCTGACCACAACATGGTTGTGGCGACCGTGGGGCTGCCCTGACATAAGGTGCAGACGGCCGGGGGCTCCTTCCCGGAAGGCATTAAAGAGAACAGCTGTGGTCGCCCGAGGCGGCCACAGCTGTTGTCTTTGTGTCCCTTACCGCCATCCCCGGGATGGCAGGATCACCCGTCTAGCCGGCGGACGGCATGTGGCCGGTGTTCGCGCGGTCGGGCCAGAGCGCGTCGAAGACGCGGCCCGTGGCGTTCCCGTCGCAGTAAGGCGCAAACATGTCGACAAACGCCGCATACCTGGGCTCGTAACGGCGGGAAACCGAGGAGATGTTCTTGATGGACCGCACGACTTCCTCGGTGGTGTTGTGCAGCGGGCCCGGCGCCTTTTCTTCCAGATCGAAGTAGAAGCCGCGGGTCTCGTCGCGGTACTGGGCGATATCCGGGGTCAGGAAGATGATCGGTTTACCCGTCACGCAGAAGTCGAACATCACCGACGAATAATCGTTGACCAGGATGTCGGCGGCCGTGTAGAGGTCATTGACCTCCGGGTACTCGGTCACATCGATGACGAACTCGTTGGCCGCCGTCTGCCGCTGGCCGGCAATGTTGTGGTGTCCGCGGAGCAGCAGAACGTAGTCGTCGCCAAGCTGCTGCTGGGCCTTCTCGAAATCGAGGTACGTGACCATCTCGTATTGCCGCGAGGCGTTCTTGGCGTCGTCGCGCCAGGTGGGCGCATAGAGAATCGCCGTCTTACCTTCGGGAATTCCGAGCCTGCGGCGGATGGCGGGCCGGTCCTCGTCCATCCGCTCCCGGGTAAGGCTGTCATTGCGGGGATAGCCCTCGGCGACAACACGCCCGTCGAATCCGAAGCACTTGGCCAGGACCCCTGCGGCGTAGTCGTTCTGCGCCAGGAGCGCATCCCAATACTCTGCTTCGCGCCACATCAGGTTCCAGTAGGAGAGTGAGAAGTTCGTCCGGGCGACGTCGTTGCCGAGCTTCTTCAGCGGAGTGCCGTGCCAGGTCTGGATGTAGACCTGTCCCTCGCGCTTGCGGAAGTAGAACGGGAAGTTGTTGTTGTTGATCAGGATCCGGGACTCGGTGAGCAACTGGTACCACCTGCGGGACCCAATCAGCACCGGCTCGGCTCCTGCCGGGACCGGCACCGAGAAATCGGCGACCGCCCAGTACATCGGCCACTGGCTTCCCCGGCGCTGGAACTCCTCCAGCAGCCGCCGCGGGCTGTCCGTGGCGCGACGGCCACCGAAGCACATGAACAGAATGGCGTCCTTGAGTTCAGCGTCCCCGCCCACCGTCACCGGGGTGCGCATTTGCTGCTGGCCAAACCTTCCCACCTCGTCTGCCACCAACGGGGGCCTCAGGTGGATGGTCAGGGCAGCGTTCTTGGGGGTGCGGCTGACGCCGACCTCCAGCCGGTCCGCCGCTATCCGGCGGGGCATCTGCGCTTGAAGCCCGGACGACGCCGGGAACCAGTACCCCTGGTGGTCTGCGACTCCCGGGGGGACGAAGCGCACACTGTACGCGCCGGCCTCCGGCATCACTTCCTCGCCGTCCCACGGGTTCTGGGGCAGCAGGAAATCGGCGGTGAACGCGTTGCTCCCGTCGTTGGTGCGGACCGTCAGCGCAACGTCCGTCGCGGGGATGACCGCCTTCCCGCTGGAGAGGACAAAGCGGGGAGCATGGATGACCGGTAGGTCCGCGGTGCCCTCGATCCGCAGGGTGCGCTGATCGGCTGACACCTCGACGGAGGAGGCAATGACGCGGGTCCTGCGCTCCTTCACGGTCACGAACCCGTATCCCGACAGGCCCAGCCTGAGGCTTCGGGTCTGGTCGGAACGGGACTCCAGCTCCGAAGAACCTTCCGGCCACGCCACCGGCTGCGGGGTCTTGAAACCGCTGTCCATCCGCAGCCGCCATTCATACTCGCTGGTCGTGGCTGCGCCGGCCCCCAGGGCTGGCACCTCGACGGCGTAGACTGCCTCAGCGCCGTCCACCCGCAGGCAGGTCGCCGTCTCGCGGATTCCGAACTTGACGTTTTCGATGGAAACTTTTGCGGCAACCGGGGCGGAGTTCGCTGCAACCCTCAGCGTCAGGGTCCGTCCGGTTAGTTCCAGCGAGGTGGCCACGTACAACGGCGTGACGGGAACAAAGGTCAGTCCGGTCGTGGCAGGGCGCATCTCCACGGCCAGCCGGGAGGTGTCCAGCAGGGGGCCCACGGGCAATGAGCCAGTGGAACCGTTGAGGTCACGGCGCGTCAACGGCGCCTCGAGAGTCCTGCCGCCGGCAGTGGCGGTCAGCAGCACGTGCCAATCGGCGGGGCCGTCGGCCCCGTGGCCTTCCAGCATGAGGGCCGGGTCAATGACGGCGCTGAAACCGGCTTCGGCGTAGGAGGTCCAGTTGTCGTTGGATTCCCAGTCGATGGACTTGTCCGTGTGGCGCTGCACTGCCAACGGGAGGGTTTGCGCGCCGTCAGCGCTGACCAGGGAAGCCCGGATGGTGAGGTTTCCCTCGACGGGATCCACGGATGAGATGTACGCGTGACCACCGATTTCGAGTTGGCCGTCGGGCTGCCAGGCGAAGTGTGTCAGCTTGCTGACCAGGCGAAGGTCGATCTCGCGGCACGGCAGGAGTTCCGGGTCGTAGCCGGAAAGTTCCGCCAGGTACCGCGGCTGCGCCAGCAGTGCGGAACCGGTGACCTGGGTGGGGAAGCTGGAACTGTAGTCGCTCCGGTGGTTGCAGATACGGACGACGTCCTCGCGCCGGTCCGCGAGGACTGCCGAGAGGATCAGCCGGTTGTGGATTCTGATGCCCTCCCAGTCCAGCTCCAGGCCGTCGCTCAGGCGGCGCACCGTGGTGTGCAGTGTGTCCCAGAAGACCTGATCGGTGCGCGGAACTACCTCGTAGAAGCGGAAGAGGCCGTTGCCCAGCTCCTGGGAAAGCACCCGCCGGTAGACTTCCGGGCTCAGCATGGGGCGCACTTCGGCGGCGAGGGACTCGAGCCGGCCAAGCCGGTCCGCCAGGAACGGCAGTTGGCAGAGCTGCTCCCGCGCCGCCGGTCGGACGGAAGCGTCCGCTGAAGTAGTCACGACCTTGAGATCGAGGATGTCGAAGGACTCCGCCCGGGAGTAAAGGGTGGGAACCGCTTCGTACTGCCAGTGCTCCCGCTCCAGGGCGATGTTGGCGGTTGCCGACATCCAGAAATCCCGCCGGAAAACCTTGTTGACGAGGGCGCCGTCACGCAGAATCCCCGGAACTTCCGAAAGGGCCGCGGCCGGCCGCGGTTCGGCATGGATGTCCCGCTGCCATACCGGCGTGGTGCTGGCCTTGCCCTTGAGAATTCCGGTCATGCCGACGGCGAAGGACGAACCGGTCTTTTGAAGGGACCGGAACAGGGGATCCAGGCTGGCCTTTTCGGCCACGTCCCCGGCAGTGAGGAACATCAGGTAGGGGGCGCGGCTTTGCGTGACGGCAAGGCCACGGGCTGCCGGTTCTGCGGCGCCGGCAAGGGCGAGGTATTTGACCCGCCGGTCCCGTTTCGCAAACGCCTCGACCTGCCCGCGGCCCAGCCCGGCCAGGGAGGTATCCACGACGATCATTTCCATGGCGCCGGGCTCCTGGCCCACCAGGCTGCGCAGCGTCGCAACCGGATCGCCGGCGTCGTCGGTCAGCAGGACGACAACGGAAAGCTGGGGCCGCTGCAGGGGTGCAACGGGCTTGGCGGCGGCTGCCCGCTGGAGCTTTGCCAGATTGGCCGGGTGCGCCACTTTCCGGATCTGCTTTCGCTGCTCCGCGGGCAATGCCCGCCACACCCTCCGGAGATTCCTCTCCGCGGCAGCTTTTAACGCGGCTATTGCTTGGCTCTGCTTGGGACCTTGCATTCTTGGATTCGCTTCCCTCGTCTGTTTCAACCGGCGGTCTTCTTCATCATGTGTTGCAAGTCAATGGTGGGGCTGGTTGCGGCGCCCACCCGCGGCGGCAGCGCTCTGCACGCCCTGGCAATATGGGCGGTCGTCCCGGGGCGGCCCCGTCGTGGGGCTCCGTCAAAATGGTTTCCTCACCACCAGCTCAACGTTCTGATCGGCGGCGCTCCCGATCACCTCTGCGCTTTCGAGGCCCGGTCTGTTTAGGACGAGTTCCAGGCTCAATGCAGCCATGGACGCCGGGCTCTGGATACCTTCATGGAACACGCTCTCCGGGGCCGAATGGTCCACCAGGGTCGCAACAACCGACAACGTGCCGTCTCCGTTGTCCAGGAGTTCAACCACCCGCGATTGCTGCGGATAGTCGATGAGCGACGCCGTCGTGATTTCCCAGAATCCACCGTATTCGCGGTTCGTTTTGTACGGCGTCACCCGGTGCTTGTGGCTGTGGCCATTGAGCCATACCACCACATTGGGAAACCGGGAGACGAGTTCCAGGACGGCGGTGAGGTTCAAGGGCGGGTCGCCGCCCTCGGACGAAACCGTGACCTCGTCAAAGTAGGACAGCGGATGATGGCTGAACAGGACCACCAGGCGATCCTCAACATTCTTTGTGCTGAGATCGCCTTTCGCGTCGTATGACTTGCCGGAAACACGCTCGAGCTGCTCTTCCAGCCAGGCCGCCTGGGCGGCGTCCAATACTGCCACGGCGCCGCCGTCCGGGCTCGCCGTGTTCAGCATGATGCCCATCACCTGCGGCGAGATGTCGAACGTGTAGTACAGCCGGGCCTCGGGGCCCTGGCCAGCGCGGGGGACAGCCTCGTCGCGCCGGTCAAACTCCGGCAGGGAGTCCATGAACTCGGCCTTGCTGAACTCGCGGCGGAGCTTGGAAGCGCCCACCGTTCGCGAAGGCATGGACGCGATGATGGCCCGGCGGTCGTCCGCACTGGAACTGATGATTTCATCCCAGAAATCCGGTTCGTCCAGACCGGCCGGCAGCCGCATGGGAAGTGTGTCTCCGGTCCGGAGGGTGTCGACGAAGGCGGTCTTCGCTGGTATGGGATCCGCCACCTCACGCCCGGCTTCATCGTGGTTTCCGAAGCCGAAATAACAGGGAAAGTCCGAGCCTGCTGCGCTCACCGGCCGGATTGCCGCCTCGAGGAGCCCCGGAACGGTGGGATAACCGTAAACGGCTTTCCAGTCGTCCGGGGGTGCGAGCGGGGATTCCGGCCCGGGGTGCCAGATATTTTGGGACAGTTCCAGCGGAGCCGGGCCATGATCCTGAATGCCCTCATACCTTGCGGTGGGGTGCGAGCTTACGGGGACGCCCTTGAACACGCCAACCGCGGCGGACAGTTCGCTGAGCGCAAACGAGTTGGTGAGGTCCCCCGTCGTCACGAGGCAATCCAGGCGTCGCTGACTCACGGGTCCGCGCCCGACGGCGTTGAGCTTCCGGACCATTGCGTCCAGCACATGAACGGTGAGCAGGTCTTGCGGGCGGAACAGCCCGGAGGGCGGATAGCCGTCCGTGAAATCGAAGTACTGCCAAAAAAAGGACAGCCGGCCCGGGTTGGCGGCGTCGAGCACGTGCGTGTCTGTCAGGTGACCCCATGCGGCCAGGCCCGTCCGCGGGGCGTCGGCATTGCCGTTGCGGGTGCACAGGTCTTCGCGGAGTAGTGCCGGAAGACCCGGACCGGAGGCGAGCCGCCGGTAGGGCCGGTGAGGCACCCGCAGCGGCCCGAGGATGACCGTGGCGTCCAGGGTCGTCAGGGGTGTCGCCGGGGCCGGCGTGTTGGGGGCACCCGTTCCCGGACCGGCGATACCTGTGGAGTCCGACAGCCCCAGCAGGGTCGCTCCGGTCGCGCCGGTGATTGACCACCGGATGGCGTCCCGCCGGGATACGTGCTTCCTGCCCTGCTGTCGCACTTGCTGGTGTGGCCCTTTGCTGTTGCGGTCGGCTGGGCAATGGCGTCCGGCACGGTCAATGGCGTGCGGGCACCGGATGATCTGCGGGTCGCCCTAGATGCTGGCGTTGGCCCGGACCAGGTCGTCCGGGAAGTCCACTTCGACGGCGTAGAACTCGCTGATGTCCACGGGAGTCCATTTGAGGTCATCCTGCTTGATGGTCAGCTCGATGGCCTTTTCGAAGTAGTCCTGGTCGTCGACTTCAATCAGCCGCTTGAGGAGCTTCTTCTTGTCCTTCGAGCTGACGTAGTTGATGCCGACAGCCTCACCATGGGCCACGTCGGCCGGGACAATCTTGGAGAGTTCCAGGATCTTGCCGTCGGCATCGGTGGTGTACTTGACTTCCTCATCCGACACCGAGGAAACGTCGACGGTGATGAAGGATTCGTCGCGCTTGATGTAGGGCATCAGCATTTCGAGAATGTCCGGGTCGAACACGACGTCCCCGTTCATCCACAGGACGCCGCCCGTGGCGGAGTTGCGGATGGCCTTCAGGAGGCTTTTGGAGGTGTTCGTCTGGTCGAAGTTCTCGTTGTACACAAAGGACGCGTTGGGTACGTGTTCGAGGATCATTTCGAGCTTGAAGCCCACGGCAATGGTGAGCCGCAGCTTCTTGCCAAACTTGTTCTGCAGGTTCTGGACCTGCTGGTGCATGATGGTCCTGCCATCACTGAGCTCTGTCATGGGCTTCGGGTGCGGGCGCGCCAAGCGCGTTCCCATTCCGGCAGCAAGAATTACAGCCTGGATTTTCATGTGTTTTTCCTCTTCGACGAGTGATCCTTCGGATGGGAGCGGCGAGCCGTAGCATCACTCGAGCGGGCCCCTTACACACCGCAAAACCGGCTGAGGGGCGCATCCCCGACACTCATCATAGCGGCAAGTGCCGGTCAACCCAAGAAAGCCAGCAACCTTATGTTAAGGCTCTGTTCACCTTCGCCGCAGAGGGGGACCGAATCATAGACCGTTGGGGGCTTAACCGCCGGTGAACGCGCCGATGCGGAATCCGACGCCGAGCAGTTCGGCAATCGCCGCCACGGTCCGGGCGGCCGCCTTACCGTCGCCATAGGGGTTGACCGCGTTCGCCATGGCCGCGAAGTGGTCTGCGTCCTTGAGCAGGCGTGTCACCTCGGCGACAATCCGCTCCTCGTCCGTGCCGATGAGGGCGACGGTCCCCGCCGCGACAGCTTCCGGACGTTCGGTGTTTTCCCGCATTACCAGCACCGGCTTGCCCAGGCTGGGAGCTTCCTCCTGGACGCCACCGGAATCCGTGAGCACGAAGCGTGCCAGGGACAGCAGCCGGGTGAATTCGCCATAGGGGAGCGGCTCAGTCACTATGATGTTGGCCTTGCCCTCCAGCAGAGGCAGCAGTGCTTCGCGCACCACCGGGTTCTTGTGGGCCGGCAGCACTATCACCAGCCCGGGTTCGGCGTCGGCTATCCGGGCGAGGGCCCGCCCCATGCCCCGCATGGCATCGCCCTGGTTCTCGCGGCGGTGAGTCGTGACCAGGAGGACGTTCCGGCCGCCGGCCGCCAGTTCCTCGAGCCTGGGGTCAGTGAAGGGAACTTCCTTGCCTACGGTCGCCAGGAGGGCGTCGATGACGGAGTTGCCCGTGATGACGACGTCGTCCGGGTTGATCCCCTCGGCAATGAGGTTGGCTTCGCTGACGCTTGTGGGCGCCAGGTGAAGGCTGGCGATCTGACTGGTGATCTTGCGGTTCGCCTCTTCCGGGAACGGGGAGTGCAGATCGCCGCTTCGAAGTCCTGCTTCGACGTGCACGACGGGAATGCCATGGTAAAAAGCGGCAATGGCGGCGGCGGTGGACGTAGTGGTGTCACCCTGGACGACGACGGCGTCCGGCCGCGTGTGGGCGAACAGGGTTTCCAGGCCGTCGACGGTCCGGGTCAGGATGGCGGACAGGGACTGCCCATGCTGGAGGATGTTGAGGTCGTGGTCCGGCACGATCCCGAAAAGCTCGTTGACCTGGTCCAGCATTTCCCGGTGCTGGCCTGTCACCGTGACGATGCAGCGGAAGTGCGGCGACTCTTCCAGGGCGTTGATCACCGGCGCCATTTTGATGGCCTCCGGCCTGGTGCCGAAGATCGGCATGATGCTGTGCATGGATTTCCCCCAAGGAGACGCGGCGGTGGTTTGGCAGGATTACCCGGCAGCCGGTTACCCCAGGAGCAGGAGGGCGATGACCAGGGCGGGCACGCTGACGGCCACGAAAATGACCGCGACCAGGGCCGCCAGGCGCTTGCGGCGGTAGGCGGCTTCCCCGTCGTCGGGATTCAACTCGGCGGCCCGCTTGGCCGGCGCTGCGCTCCGCTGGGCCAGCGGAGCAGGCTCCACGTCCGGAACCAGGAGCGTGTCCGGAATTTCCCCGTGGAAGGTCCGGCGCTTCAGGTGGCGTGGGGCCGCGACGAGGCGGGGAACATCGCCGGCAGGATCGTCCAACAGCTTGTCCTCCTCGCCCTAATACATGGTCAGCTGGCTGAGGGTCTCAGCCTGGTCGCCTCCAATTCTTACATTCCCGTCCTCTGATCCGCGCATTCCGGCCGCAGGGACGCATCAATCAGGCCCCCCGTTTCGATGATGAACCGGCGCAGCCACTGCCCCGGACTCAGTGCTGGGTGGGAGGCGACCATCTGCACCTCCGCCGCGGTGCATTGGCCGATCAGTCGCCCGGCCCTGGTGACGTGGTAGCTGGACGTCACCACCGTCACGGACGTCCAGCCGTTGGCGCCGGCGAGTTCCGCAATGATGTCCGCTTCACTGCGGGTATCCATGCCGGTGGGGCGGAAACACACCAGTCCCGGATTGGGGAACGTCGCCGAGTTACAGATGCCGTCGGCAGCGGCGTTGCCCTGGGTGTCCGTGTGGGACAGCACCAGCAGGGGCACATTGAGCTCGCGCTGCATCCGCTGCGCCACCGGCAACCGCTCGGACGCAGCTCCGCCCAGCATGATCACGGCGTCCGTGCGGTGCACGGTCAGCGGATCCACGTTGACGAACAATTGAATGGCCAGGACAAGCCACAGCAAAGCAGCGCCGGAAACGGCGGCCAGGCTCCGGCGGATACGCCGGGGCAGGGCGTTCAGCGCGG
>NZ_MQTS01000144.1:28425-40743 GCF_020532825.1 Arthrobacter sp. SO3 | reverse complement strand
GGGCATGCCTAAGAGTCTCGCACGCCCGTCACGGAGCGGGGAAAACGGGAACAGCGCGGCGCCGCAGGGCCGCCCTGCCGTGAACACCCCGCAGCGCGGAGCCGCCGCCGTTGCGGGCCCCGCGGTAGCGTAGGGCTGTGCCTGAACACGAGCCTGTCCCACTTTCCGAAGCGACCCGGTCCGGGGTGACGCCCCCCAGGGCGGCCCTGCCCGGGCCGACGCCGTCCGGCCCGGCCCTGACGGTGGCGGAGCTCTCCGAATCCCAACTACTGGAACGAATCTTCCCGCGCCTGCACTACGGCCAGGAACACAACCCGTCCCTGATCCTGGGCCCGGGCGATGACGCCGCCATTGTGGCCGTTCCGGACGGGCGGACAGTCCTCAGCATCGACACCCAGGTGGCCGACCAGGACTTCCGCCTGGAGTGGAACAACGGCTACCGGACCACCGGTTACGACGTCGGCTGGAAGGCCGCCGCTCAGAACCTCAGCGACATCAACGCCATGGGTGCCCGTGCCACGTCCCTCGTGGTCAGCCTCACCATGCCCCCGGAAACCCGGGTCGCCTGGGTCGAGGACTTCGCCGACGGACTCAGTGCCGGCATCCGGAACCTTGGTGCCCCGGACTGCGCCGTGGCCGGCGGAGACCTGGGACGCGGCCGTGAGCTGGCGGTGAGCGTGGCGATTCTCGGCAGCCTCGACGGCCGGGCAGCCGTGCTGCGCTCCGG
Organism: Arthrobacter sp. SO3; assembly: GCF_020532825.1. Lineage (GTDB taxonomy): Bacteria > Actinomycetota > Actinomycetes > Actinomycetales > Micrococcaceae > Arthrobacter. Next base: position 40,016 of record NZ_MQTS01000144.1, on the reverse strand, counting down.
CGCGCGGCCGGGGGACGTCCTGGCGCTCGCCGGCACCGTGGGCCGGGCCGCGGCGGGTCTCGCGCTGCTGGAATCGACGAACCCCGTCGAGGCCCTGGACCGGGAACAGCGCGCCCTGATGGACACCCAGTGCAGGCCCATGCCCCCGCTCGCCGCGGGCCCGCTGGCCCGGGATTCCGGAGCCACGGCCATGATGGACATTTCCGACGGACTGGTCCGTGACGGCCAACGGATGGCGTCCGCCAGCCACGCCGTCCTGAACCTCGACGCGGCGGCACTGCGGGAACTGGCGGTTCCGCTGCTGCCTGCCGCCGGCCTGCTCGGCACAGACCCAATGGCCTGGGTCCTGGGCGGCGGAGAGGACCACGGGCTGCTTGCCACATTCCCACCCGGTCTTCAGCTGCCTCACGGTTTCACTGCGATAGGCTCGGTAGAAGCCCCTGCACCAACGGACCGCGCGGGCGTCAAGATAGCGGGCAGGCCCGCTGACACTGTGGGATGGGATCACTTTGCAGACTAAGATTGCCGCGAACGCGCAAGCGATGAAGCGGTGGTTGAGCAAGGCAGAAACAACGCTTGGAAACCACAGCGACCGCCTGAACGCCATCAACATCTTCCCCGTCGCCGACGGCGATACGGGCACGAACCTGTACCTGACGGTGCGGGCCGCCGCCCAGGAACTCCACACCCTGGACACCACCGCGCTGCCCCAGATCAGCACGGATCCGTCCCTGCATTCCTTCGGTCCGCCGGACCCGGCCCGGAACGACGTTGGCGCCGTCCTCTCCCGGGCCGGCCTGGCTGCCATGGAAAAAGCCCGCGGCAACTCCGGCACCCTGTTCGCTGTCTTCCTCTGCGCCGCGGCAGAACCCCTCGCCGGCCACCACCGGCTGAGTGCGCCGCTGCTGGCCGCCGCGCTGAACCGGGCCCAGCTCCGGGCCTGGTCCGCGTTGAGCGACCCGGTTCCCGGCACCATGCTGTCCGTGATGGAAGCCGCCGCCCGCGCCGCGGCCGCCGTGGACTCTGCGCACGACGGCGACGACAGCAACCACACCCTTGGCCTGGCCCTGGATGCCGTCGTGGACGCAGCCGTCGCGGCTGTGGTGCGCACTGAGGACCAGCTGGAGGCCCTGCACGCCGCCCACGTGGTGGATGCCGGCGGCGTCGGGATGCTGCTGGTCCTCGACTGCCTCCGCTCCGCCGTTCTCGGTGAGGAACTCCAGGACCAGCTGCTGGACGGACTGCACGGCTACGACGTCCAGGACCCCCACATCCATGCCGGCATGCCGCGTGACGAAGGTGTGGAAGTCATGTGCACCATCACGCTTTCACCTCTGGACGCCGCCATGATGCGCCAGCGGCTCGACGAAATGGGCGAGTCCGTCATCATGAGCCAGGTCGGCGGGGCGGCCGATGCGTCCGGGACCTACCGCTGGCGCGTCCACGTCCATGTGCCGGCTGCCGCGGCGGCCGTCGCCCTGATCCGCTCCCTCGGCGAACCCTCGGACATCAGCGTTACTGACCTTGCCGTGCCGGACGCAGAACCCCGCGACTCCGGCGACCGCGAACCCGCAGGACAGGCCCCCGACGGACATGAACGCTGAGCTGGACAACGCCGAAGCGGGACTGGGCCTGGAACGCCGCATCGGCAAGCGTTCCGCGGCGGTCATCGAAAAGCACCTTGGCATCACCACCGTCGGCGGGCTGCTGAACTACTTCCCCCGCCGCTACATGGACCGCGGCGAACTGACACCCATCAGCGAGGTTCCGCTCGACGAGGACGTCACCCTGATTGCCCGGGTGGTCAGCAGCAGCACCCGGTTCATGAAGACCCGCCGCGGCTCCCTGACCGACGTCGTGATCACCGACGACGCCGGCGCCGCGGCCCCGGGCACCGGGACCGGCCGGCCCGGCACCCTGAAGGTGAGCTTCTTCAACGGCCACCGGGCCAAGGCCGAGCTGCAGCCGGGCCGCCGCGCCCTGTTCTCCGGGAAGATCACCCGCTACGGCGGCGCCCTGGGGCTGACGAACCCGGACTTCCAGCTGCTGGACGAGGACCCGGACACCCCCGGGATGGACCCGGAGGCGCTCGCGGCCATGCCCATCCCGGTATACCCGGCGACCGCCAAGCTGACCAGCTGGTCCATCCAGAAAGTCGTCGCCACGCTGCTGGAGACCGCAGACCTGGACGCCCTGCCTGACCCGCTGCCGGCGCAGATCACGGCCCGGGAGAAGTTCGTGCCGGTCGCCGACGCGTACCGGCTCATCCACGCCCCGCACGGACCCGCAGACTGGCAGCGCGCCCGGGACCGGTTCCGCTACCAGGAAGCCCTGGTGCTCCAGGCCGCCCTCGCCCGGCGCCGCGCCCAGCTCGCCGCGGAGGAGGCCACCGCCCGCCGGCCTGCCGCGGAGGGGCTGCTGACCGCCTTTGACCGGCAGCTGCCGTTCACCCTGACTGCCGGCCAGGCCGCCGTCGGGAAGACCCTGGCCGCGGAGCTCGGCCAGGACTCGCCGATGAACCGGCTGCTCCAGGGCGAAGTCGGTTCGGGGAAGACCGTCGTGGCCCTGCGCGCCATGCTGCAGGTGGTCGACGCGGGCGGACAGGCCGCCCTGCTGGCCCCGACCGAGGTCCTTGCCGCGCAGCACTTCGAATCGATCCGCCGCACGCTCGGGCCGCTCTCCCGCGACGGCATGCTGGGCGGCTTCGGCCCCGACGCGGTCCAGGTCACGCTCCTCACCGGCTCCATGCCGACCGCGGCCCGGAAACAGGCCATGCTGGACGCCGCCTCCGGAACCGCCGGGATTGTCATCGGTACGCACGCCCTGCTCAGCGACAACGTTTCCTTCTACGACCTCGGTCTGATCGTGGTGGATGAACAGCACCGCTTCGGCGTAGAACAGCGCGACGTGCTCCGGTCCAAGGCCAGGAAGCCCCCGCACCTGCTGGTCATGACCGCCACCCCCATCCCCAGGACGGTGGCCATGACCGTGTTCGGCGACCTCGAAACGTCCGTGCTCGACGAACTGCCGGCCGGGCGCGCGCCGATCACCACCCATGTCGTCGGCCTCGCGGAGCACCCGGCGTGGGCCACACGCATCTGGAGCCGCGCCCGGGAGGAGATCGACGCCGGCCACCAGGTGTACATCGTCTGTCCCAAGATCGGCTCGGACGACGACGGCGACTTCAGTCCCGGCGAGGCCGAACCGACCGCCGCGGACCTCGACGGGGACAGCGCGGCGCGTGAACTGGCATCCGTCACCGCCGTCGTGGAACAGCTCCGGGACGAACCGGCCCTGGCCGGCGTGCCCGTGGCGCCGCTGCACGGCCGGCTGGACCCGGCACTGAAGTCCGAAACCATGGCCTCCTTCACCGCCAACCAGACCAAGCTCCTGGTCTCCACCACCGTGATCGAAGTGGGCGTGGACGTCCACAACGCCACCCTGATGGTGATCCTGGACGCGGACCGCTTCGGCATCTCGCAGCTCCACCAGCTCCGCGGCCGGGTGGGCCGCGGCGGGCTGCCGGGCACCTGCCTGCTCGTCACCGCCCTGGAACCCGGCCACCCGAGCCGCCGGCGGCTCGACGCCGTCGCGGCCACCACCGACGGCTTCGCGCTCTCCCAGGAGGACCTCAAGCTGCGCCGTGAAGGCGACATCCTGGGCGCCTCCCAGTCCGGCGGCCGGTCCACACTGAAGCTGCTGCGGGTCCTGGAACACGAGGACGTGATCGCCCGGGCACGGCAGGACGCCTGGCAGATCGTCGGCGGCGACCCGTCACTGGGCGCCCACCCCGCCCTCGCCGCATCGATCGACGAATACCTCAATCCGGAAAAGGAGGCGTTCCTTGAACGCGGCTAACACCACCAATGCACCCAGGACGGCCCGGCCATGAGCCGCATCATTGCCGGGGCCGCGGGCGGAACGACCCTGGTCAGCGTCCCCGGGTCCCTGACCCGGCCCACCACGGACCGGGTCAAGGAAGCGCTCTTCTCCCGGCTGGACGCCTTTGAGGTCATTGCGGACGCCCGCGTGCTGGACCTCTACGCGGGCTCCGGTTCCCTCGGCGTGGAAAGCGCCAGCCGCGGAGCGAAGACCGTCGACCTGGTGGAATTCGACGGGAAGGCCAGCGAGGTCTGCCAGCGCAACGCGGACCTGGTCAACACGGTCGCGGGGCGCAAGGTCGTCACCGTGCACCGGTCCAAGGTCGAATCGTTCCTGGAACGCGCCCAGGACGGCGTCCGCTGGGACCTCGTCTTCCTGGACCCGCCCTACCCCCTCGACGAACCGGCGCTGGCCGGGGTGCTGGCCAAGCTGCTCCCGCATCTTGCCGAGGGCGCCGTCGCCGTGGTGGAGCGCTCATCCCGGTCGCCCGAGCCGGGCTGGCCGGACGGGATGGAGCGGTTTGCCGAACGGAAGTACGGGGAAACGAAGCTCTGGTTCGCCGAACCCAGCGTGGAGGAAGGCGCAGGGGACGCGCCCGGAGCAGAAACGAACAGCTCCGGCTAGCCGGCGAGCGCGTCCAGCGCCACGCCGGACAGCACCTTCGCGGGGTGGGGCCCGCGGGCGGTGAGCGCCGCGGTCCACACCTCCGGCCAGGGTCCCTGCGTCCCGGTCAGGATGATGTTGCCGGGATAGCGGCCGCCGAACATGCCGGCCTCGGCAAAGGCGGAGACATCGGACATCGCCCGGCGCAGCGCGGCCACCTGGCTGCGGACCAGCGTGAGCCCGGGTTCATCACCCACGTTGACGATCAGGACCCCGCGGGGGCTGAGCTTTGCCGCGGCTTCGAGGTAGAACTCCGTGCAGGCGATATGCTCCGGTGCCTCGGGCCCGGAGAAGATGTCCAGGATCACGACGTCGAAGCGCAGTTCCGGGGGCAGCACGGCCAGGGCGCCCCGGGCGTCGCCGATCAGGGTGTGCAGCTCGGTTCCCTCCGGCAGGGGGAGTTGCTGCAGCACGAAGTCCAGCAGTTCCCGCTCCAGCTCCACCGCGTACTGCACGGAGCCCGGCCGTGTGGCCTGGATGTAACGGGCCAGTGTCAGCGCACCCGCCCCGAGGTGCAGGGCGGTGATGGGTTCGGCCCAGGGCGCCGCAAGATCCACCACGTGGCCGATCCTGCGCAGGTACTCGTAAAAGATATCCGAGGGGTCCGCGAGATTGACGTGCGACTGTTCGGCGCCGCCGATGCTGAGGACAAAGCCGCCCTCGGTGAAGGCGTCGGGCTCGATTGTCGCGTGCTGGCCGGTGGTGCGCAGGAACCGCGAGGCCGGGGGAGTGTCCGGCATCAGAGCCTGTCGCGGAGGGTCGCGAGCCGTTCGGCGGCTTCCTGCAGCACGTCGATCCGTTTGCAGAAGGCAAAGCGCAGCAGGCTCCGGGTGCGTTCGGCGCCTTCCGGGTGGCAGAAGACCGGCACCGGAATCGCCGCGACGCCCACGAGCGCGGGCAGCCGGCGGGCCAGGTCCACGGCGTCGGTGATGCCCAGCGGGGCGGTGTCCACGTTTACGAAGTAGGTCCCCTGCGGGGTGAAGACGTTCAGTCCGGCCGCGCGGAGGCCCTCGCTGAGGATGTCGCGTTTGAGCTGCAGGGTGTCGGCGATTCCGGCGTAGAACTCGTCCGGCAGGCCGAGGCCGGCCGCGATGGCGCTCTGGAACGGGGTGCCGGAACTGTAGCTCAGGAACTGCTTTACTGTGCGGGCCGCCGCGACCAGGTGCTCCGGCCCGCTGAGCCAGCCGATCTTCCAGCCGGTAAAGGAGAAGGTCTTCCCGGCGGAGGAGATGGTCAGGGTGCGTTCCGCGGCGCCCGGCAGGGTGGCCACCGGGATGTGACGGGCCCCGAAGGTGAGGTGTTCGTAGACCTCGTCGGTGATGATGACGGCGTTGTGCCGGATGGCGAGCTCGACCACGCGTTCAAGCACTTCGCGGGGGAACACCGCGCCGGTGGGGTTGTGCGGGTTGTTGACCAGCACCACCTTGGTGCGGCTGCTGAACGCCGCGTCCAGGGCGTCCAGGTCCGGCATGAAGTCGGGGGCCAGCAGCGGTGCGGTGACGTGGCGGGCACCGGAGAGGCCGATGATCGCGCCATAGGAGTCGTAGAACGGCTCGAAGGTGAGCACCTCATCGCCGGGCCCCACGAGTGCGAGCAGTGAAGCGGCAATGGCCTCGGTGGCGCCGGTGGTGACGATGATCTCGGTCTGCGGGTCCGGCTGCAGGCCGTAGAAACGCTCCTGGTGGAGCGAAATCGCCTCCCGCAACTCCAGGATGCCCTTGCCGGGGGCATACTGGTTGGCGCCGGCGGCGATGGCGGCCTGCGCGGCCGCCTTGATCTCGACCGGGCCGTCCTCGTCCGGGAAGCCCTGGCCAAGGTTGATCGCGCCGGTCTGCAGGGCGAGGGTGGTCATTTCCTCGAAGATCGTCACGCCGAGGGTGCCGCCGGGGGAGAGGAGGTTGGCTCCGGTCGCGGTCCGCTGCCACGGGAGCTGCTTCGGGGAGTTCACCGCTGGTCCGTCTTCTCGACCCGCCCGGTGAACTTATCCATGGTGGAGTAGATCCCGAAAACCTTCCCGCCCACGAAGTCCCAGGCCCGCACCGGCAGCAGGCCGCGCAGGACTTTGCCCAGCTGCGCGGTCGCCGGGGCGATCAGTTGCGGCCGGCCGGCCGCGGTGGCCACCCACGCCCGGTTCACGGCGTCCTCCGGCGTCATCAGCGGCGTCAGCAGCGGGCCGCGGGCGCCGGCAAACATTCCGGTGGAAATGTAGCTGGGGCAGAACGTCGTCACGGCGAGGTGGCGGTAGCCCTGCTGTTCGAGTTCCAGCCGGAGCGAGTCGCTCCAGCCAATGACGGCCCACTTGGACGCCGCGTACACGCTCATCCTCGGGTTGGAAACGGTTCCCGCGGCGGAGGCGATGTTGAGGATCCGGCGCGGCCGGCCGGCGTCGGCCATCATGCCCGGCAGGAACGCATGGGTGACGTACATCGGCGCCAGCGCGTTGATGTCCATGGTCAGGGCGATGTCCCGCTCCGGGCTGTGGTCCCAGAACAGCGCACCGCGGACGATGCCGGCGTTGTTGACCAGCAGCGTCAACGGACCTTCCTCCGCGCAGTCCGCCGCGGCCTCGGCGATCGCCGTGCGGTTGGCGAGGTCCACCTGCCGGACGACGGCACGGGCGCCGAGGGCGGTGACTTCGGCGGCGGTCTTCGCCAGGCCGGCGGCGTCGACGTCCCAGAGAATCACGACGCCGGCGCCTTCGCGGGCCGCCCGCAGGGCGTAAAGACGGCCCATGCCCATGGCGGCTCCCGTCACGAGAACCACGCCCCCGGACACAGTGAAGGGAATGCTTGATGCTGACATTCAGCCATGTTATCCCGGCCGGCGGCAGCAATACGGTAGGTTCGGAGGATGAGACGCGCCGTATGCCCTGGCTCCTTTGACCCCATCCACAATGGCCACCTGGAAGTCATTGCCAGGGCCGCCGGCCTGTTTGATGAGGTGATTGTCGGCGTCTCCACGAACTACGCCAAGAAATACCGGTTCACGCTCGAGGAGCGCATCGACATGGCGAAGGAGACCCTGGCCTCCCTGCGGGGCATCGTGGTCGAGCCGGTCGGGGAGGGACTCCTCGCGGAGTACTGCCGCCAGCGGGGCGTATCCGCCATCGTCAAAGGCCTCCGCTCCTCCTCCGACTTTGACTATGAGCTGCCGATGGCGACGATGAACCGCCAGCTGTCCGGCGTCGAGACGGTCTTCCTGCCCGCCGAGGGCCACTACCTCCACCTGTCCTCCACTTTGATCAAGGAAGTGTTCACCCTGGGCGGTGATGTCTCCGACTTTGTGCCCCGCTCGGTGCTGAAACGGCTGCACCCGGGCGGGCCGGTCCAGGATCAGCCGCGCAGAGGGTAAGCTTGATCGGTACTCGGCGGCCTGCTGCCGGTTGCGGGGCCTGAATCCGGAGCGGCGTGCGGTGTGAACTGCAGGAAGCTGCCGGTTTGAGTCCGCCCGGCAGATCAGGCTAAGATGGTACGTCGGTCATATGTTCAACAGGAGTTCTCATTAAACGAGATGCTAGTTCGCCCTTGGTGTTTGACGTCAAGGACCTCGGACGCAGTCCGGGAAGCATGCGGACGCTGACGGAACATGTACCCGCACCAGGTGATCTTGGTGTGGCGCTCATTGGCGTGCGGGAAGGCTCGGATGTCGAGCTGGATCTGCGGCTTGAGGCCGTACACGAAGGAATTTTGGTATCAGGAACCGCGCACGTCGAAGTTACTGGCGAGTGCGGCCGATGCCTGGATCCCCTTGCGTATGACCAAGAGGTCGATGTGCAAGAACTTTTCTTCTATGAGGACGCTGTGTTCTCGGATGAAGAAGACGAAGAAGAGCAACGTCGAATCGAGCACGATCTGATCGATCTTGAGCCGGTGTTGCGGGACGCAGTTGTAACCATGCTGCCGTTCCAGCCGGTGTGCCGGGAAGACTGCCAGGGCCTTTGCTCCGAATGTGGAGTTCGCCTGGAAGACGAGCCGGGGCATCACCACGAGGTGGTAGATCCTCGCTGGGCTGCCCTAGCTGACTTGGCTAAGCCTGACCGGCAAAACTGATTTGTAAGTGTTGGACTAGAGAGAAATGAGTTAGCCGTGGCTGTCCCGAAGCGGAAAATGTCTCGCTCGAATACCCGCGCCCGCCGCTCCCAGTGGAAGGCAACTGCCCCCCACCTGGTGAAGACTGTCGAGAACGGCCAGGTTACGTACAGCCTGCCGCACCAGGCAAAGGTCGTTACCGACTCGGCTGGCACCGCGCTGTTCCTTGAATACAAGGGCCGCAAGGTCGCAGACGTCTAATCCGCCAACTGGCTGACTAAGATGTCTTCAACTGAAGAGCTTCTGAAGCGTCTCGGTGTCACTATTGACGCCGGGACGCTTCGTCTTGCGCTCACACACCGTTCCTACGCCTACGAAAACGGCGGCATCCCCACCAACGAACGGCTCGAGTTCCTCGGCGACTCCATCCTGGGTTTTTCGGTAACTGACGCCCTGTACCGTGACAACCCCACGCTGCCCGAAGGGGACCTGGCCAAGCGCCGTTCCGCCGTCGTCAGCACCCGGGCACTCGCGGGCATCGGACGCAGTATCGGGCTGGGGGAGTTCATCTACCTCGGACAGGGCGAAAAGCTCACCGAAGGCAAGAACAAGGCCTCGATCCTCGCCGACACCATGGAGGCGCTGATCGGCGCCACCTACGTCTCCAATGACATCGAGACGGCGCGCCAGCTGGTCATGCGCCTGATCGGACCGCTGCTGGCGGACGCCGCGGCGCTCGGCGCCGGCACCGACTGGAAGACGAGCATCCAGGAGCTCGCGGCCAGCCGCCAGCTCGGGACGATCAATTACGCGGTGGAGGGCTCCGGCCCGGACCATGCCCGGACCTTCGAAGCCATCCTGCGCATCGGCGGGACCGACTACGGCAGCGGGTCAGGCAACTCCAAGAAGGAAGCCGAGCAGGAAGCCGCCGCGGATGCCTGGCGCAGGCTGTCGGCTCCGTCAGCTGGGACGCCGGAGGCAGTGCCGACCGTCGAGCCCGGTGCGTCCGACCCGGAGCAGCTGCAGTCCCAGCCCGGCGCTTAGGCCCGCCCGGTGCCTGAACTGCCCGAGGTCGAAGTTGTCCGCCGCGGCCTTGTGAGCTGGGTGCGGGGCCGGACCATCACCGCCGTTGAGGTGGTGGATCCACGCTCCGTCCGCCGGCACGCGCTCGGCCCGGAGGACTTCGCCGGCAACCTTGAAGGCGCCCGCGTCCTGGACGTCGTCCGGCGCGGAAAGTTCCTTTGGCTGCCGCTGGCGGACACCCCCGCCGCGGATCCCGCCGGCGGCGCAGCCGAAGCCCCAACTCCGGCGGTGGCCCTCATGGCACATCTGGGCATGTCCGGACAGCTGCTGATGCAGGACTCCTCGGTCTCCGACGAGAAACATCTGAAAGTCCGGCTGCGGCTCAGCCCCGCGGAGGGCATGCCGGAACAGCTCCGGTTCGTGGACCAGCGGATTTTCGGCGGACTCTTTTTGACCTCGCTGATCCCCACCGCAGACGGCGGCCCCGGCGGGCTCGCCGAGACGCCGCTGCCGCTCATCGCCGCGGAAGCCTCCCACATCGCCCGGGACCCGCTGGATCCGTACTTTTCCTTCGAGGAGTTCTACCGCCGCCTCCGCGCCCGCAAGACAGGCCTCAAACGCGCCCTGCTGGACCAGGGGCTTGTCTCGGGGATCGGCAACATCTATGCGGACGAAGCACTCTGGAAGGCGCGGCTGCACTTCGCCCGGCCCACGGACACGCTGCGGCGGGCGGAGGCCGGGCGAGTTCTCGACGCCGCACGCGAGGTCATGACCGACGCCCTGGCCGCCGGCGGCACCAGTTTTGATTCGCTCTATGTCAACGTCAACGGGGCGTCCGGCTACTTCGACCGCTCCCTGAACGCCTACGGCCGCGAGGGCAAGGAATGCAAACGCTGCGCCGCCGCCGGTCTGGTCAGCACCATGAGGCGGGACCAGTTCATGAACCGCTCGTCCTATACGTGCCCCGTCTGCCAGCCGACGCCGCGCAACGGCCGCTGGTAGGAACCGTAGTGCGCGGCCAGCCGCGCCAGGCCCTCGTCAAGTGACACGGCGGGGGTCCAGCTGAGGAGTTCGCGGGTCTCGCGCTGGTCGAACCAGTGGGCGGTGGAGAGCTGTTCGGCGAGGAATCTGGTCATCGGCGGCTCCCCTGCCCGGCCGGCCCACGTCCAGGCCTTCTCCACCACCGATCCTGCCGCCCGCGCGAGCCCGCCCGGTACCGTCCACGACGGGGCAGGGACGTCGGCGGCGGCGCAGATGCCCGCCAGCAGCTCACCGACCGGGCGGGGTTCACCGTTACTGACCACGAGCGCCCGGCCGTGGATGTGCTCCATGCGGTGCAGCCCGGCGACGATCGCCGAGGCGGCGTTGTCCACGTAGGTGGTGTCAATCAGGGCGGCACCGGCGTCGAGCAGCGGCAGCCGGCCGCGGCCGGCACGCTCCAGCACCCGTTCCACCAGCTGCGTGTCGCCGGGGCCCCAGACGATGTGCGGGCGCACCGCCGCGACGCGGATTTCCGGCGAGTCAGCAGCCAATGCCAGCAGTTCGCCCTCGGCCTTGGAGCGGGAGTAGTTGCCGTGCGCGCGGGCCGGGTCCGCCGGCTCTGCACCCAGACCGGCGATGGCTGTCCCGGAATTGGCCACCGACGGGGACGAGACACACACCAGGTCCCGCACGCCGGCTGCACGGGCCGCACGGAGCAGCAGGCGCGTCCCTTCGACGTTTACCTCGTCGAAATCCGCGGCGCGGCCGGTGAAGGAGACCTTCGCAGCCAGATGGATCACGCCCTCGGCGCCGGCCACGGCGCGGTGGACGGCGTCAAGGTCCGTGACGGACCCGCAGAGGTCCGCGGCGCCGTGGACGCCCGTGGAACGGCGCTGGAACGTGGTGACCGTGTGGCCCTGGCGCACCAGCAGCCGTGCCACTTCCCCGCCGAGCAGGCCGCTCGCGCCGGTGACGAGGACCCTCACGGTGTGCCTGCCCGGCCGCCGGCCAGCA
>NZ_MQTS01000144.1:24164-28409 GCF_020532825.1 Arthrobacter sp. SO3 | reverse complement strand
GCGGATGTCGGTCGGCTGGGAGGAGACAACGAGCACCGCCGAGACGCTGACGCCTGCCTGCCGGGCCGCCTCGCGTACGCGCCCGGCGAGCTGCGGCGCTGCAGGGCCCGCCCGGCGGGCGGGGGGTACAGTCTCGACGACGGCGACGACGGCCTGCGTCCCGGCCGGGCCGATGCCGACGACGGCGGCCAGCCCGACGTCGGACAGGCGCTCGATGGCCTGCTCGGCGCCCACAGGCGTGACCACGGTACCCGGTGCCGTTACGACGTGCGCGAGGCGCCCTTCCACCCAGAGCCGGCCGGCGGCGTCGAAGTGCCCGACGTCGCCGGTGCGGTGCCAGCCGGCTGTGCGGACGCTCTCGCGCTGGGTCAGCCAGAGCCGGTCGTAGCTTTCCTTCACATGCGGGGCGTTGACGAGGATCTCGCCGGTCACTCCCGCCTCGGTGACGGGTCGGTTCCCGGGGGCTGAGCCGTCCGCGTCGAGCGGGATGACGGCCACACGGGCGCCGTGTACCGGCCGGCCCACGCACACGCCGTTCCCGGCCCCTGCGACGGTGCCGGCGGCGGCATCGGACTCGGCGGCGCGGATCTGTTCGAGGCTGATGTCCGTGACAGGCAGCGCCTCGGTCATTCCGTACGGGGTGTGCAGCGAGGCGCGGGGCAGCAGCCGCTGGACCTCTGCGAGGAGGGAAGCGGGAACGGGCGCGCCGGCGGAGAGCAGCAGCTCCACGCGACCCAGGACCATGTGGCCGGCACCGTCCAGGCGGCCCTGGGTCGCAAGGACGTTGCGCAGGGCAGCGGGCGAGGCGAAGACCACCGTGGCGTCGATCGCCGCGGCGGCGTCCGCCAGCGCGCGGGCCGTCAGGGTGCGGGGCGCTGTCACGTCCATGGCGGGCGTCACGGACACGGCCCCCAGCGCCGGCCCCAGCAGGGCGAACGGCGCGAAGCCCGCCACCAGGCGTGCGCCCGGGCGGATCCCGAGCGTCGCGGCGAGCGTGTCCCGCATCGCCGCCAGCTGCCGGTGGGTGTAGAGCACGCCCTTGGCGGGGCCGGTGGAGCCGGAGGTGAAGAGCACGGCGGCCGCGGCGTGCGGGTCCGGAACCTGCAGGGGCGGCGTTTTGCCGCCGAGGAGTTCTCCCCGGGTGGCGAGGAAGGCCAGGGAGGTCTCCACCGCCAGAAGCCGGCGACGGGCGGCCGGCAGGTCCCGCACACTGATGCGCCGTCCCGGCCAGCCGAGCACCGATGCCGCCGCGAGGGCTTTGTCGATGCCGATGAGGAAGTCCGGGGTGGCGCCCTTGACGGCGCGGCTGAGCCCCCGGGTGCCCAGGCCGGCATCGGCCACGACGACCACCGCGCCGAGCCGGAGGCAGGCGTAGAGGACCACGGTCAGGTCTACACCCGGCGGAACCATCAGGCTCACCCGGCTGCGGTGCCCTACACCGGCCTCGTGCAGGCCCGCTGCGAGGGTGGCGATACTCCGTTCCAGCTCCTGCCAGCTGAGCGAGCGGGCGACGCTGCCGTCCGCGGCCATTTGCGCGACGGCGGTGTCCCCGCGTGCGGGTCCTGTCGCGGCCTCGGTAAGCGGCGCCCACAGGGGCGGAGTCCCGGTGCCGGTTTCCAGGGGCCCGGCCCCGGCCTGCAGCGGCGGGCGCTCGAGCGGGGCGTGCGTCCGCTGAAGGCCGGGTCCGTTGTCCGGGTCGCGTCCGGAAAGCCACTCGAAGACGGGAGTGGCGATGTCCCGGTCTTCCGCGACCAGGTGGCCGGCGCCCTCGAAGCGGTGCACTTTCGCGTGCGGCAGCCGGCTGATGAGGTCCTTCAGGTACCGGTCGGAAAAGATCGGGTCCCGCGGTCCCCAGAGCATCAGGGCCGGGACTCCCAGCCCGCCGAGCCCTTCGGCGACGCGGCCGAGTGCCGGGAAGCTGGGGTGGGACGCGTCGGCGGGAATGTCCGCGACGAAGTTCCCCACGCCGGCGCGGCGCCCGGCGCCGCGGTAGGGGGCCTTGAAGGCGCTGCGGACATCCGCGGCCAGCGGCGGGTGGGCCAGGGCATGGGTCACCCGCAGGAAGGCGTCCGACGTCGTCGTTCCCCAGCGGTGCACGGCAGGGTGCAGGGCAAGCCGGAGCGCCGGGGGGATGCCGGTGCCCGGGGGCTGGTGGACGGCGGTGTTGGTCAGCACCACCCCGGCGAGCTGCTGCGGGTGCGCCAAGGCCCAGCCGAGGCTGATCACGCCGCCCCAGTCGTGGCCGACGGTGACGACCGGACCGCCCAGCCCGAGCGCCGCGGTGAGGTCGCCCAGGTCGTTGATCCGGTCTGCCAGGCGCCGGAACGTGCCGGTGCGCTCCGAGAAGCCCATATCCAGTTGGTCCACCGCCACCACACGCCAGGGATGCGCGGGGTCGGAACCGGCGGCCAGCAAGGTCCGCCACAGGTAGGACCAGGTCGGGTTGCCATGCACGCACAGCAGGGTCCCGGCAGGAGTCAGGCCCCGGCGGGAGAGCTGGGCGCCGTTGTCGAGCAGGTGCCAGCGGCGCACGGTTCCGCGCCCATCGGGCGCGGAGGTGGACGCCACCTCGATCTCGCGCGACCATTCGGGGTCGACGCCGGGCCAGTCGGCGGCTACCAAACGATTTCCACCATGGCGGTGTTGAGGCCGGAACCGACGCCCATGCACAGCACCCGGTCCCCGGCTCCGAGGCTCTGCGCTTCGGCCGCGAGGGTCATTGGGAGGGACGCCGGGCCCACATTGCCCCAATGCGGGAACGTGATCGGCACCTTGTCAGGGTCCAGGTCAATGGCTTCGATGATGGCCTGGGTATAGGCGGTACTCACCTGGTGCGTGACGTAGCGGTCCATGGAAGCCCAGTTCCACTCCGGCTGGGCCTCGCGCCAGGCATCGACCACGAGCCGCAGGCCGCCGTCAAGCAGGGCTTTGGTGTCCGTGGCCATGCCGTCGATACCGCCCACGCACAATTCATGGTGCTCCGTGCCGGCGCGCATCACGCCGCCGAGGATCCGGTGCGCCCCCGGGTGCTGGTCCGCGGGGCCCAGGACGGCGGCGGCGGCTCCCGAGCCGAGGGTGAGGGTGGCAAACTCACGGTTAAAGTCCTCGCGGGTCGTCTCCGGCCGCTGCAGCCTGGCCAGGGTGGCCTCCTGCGTTGCCTGGGCGTCCTCGCCGTTGACGATCACAGCGTACTTGATCTGGCCCGAATCGATCATGTTGGCCGCCAGGGTCATGCCATTGACGAATCCGAGGCAGGCGTTGGCCAGGTCGAAGTTCATGGCAGAGGACGGCAGGCCGAGTCCGTGGTGGATCTTCACCGCGACGGACGGTTCAAGGTTGCGCCGCGTGACGGAGGTGTTGATCAGCAGGCCGATCTCGGTCGCTTCGATGCCGGACTCGGCCAGGGCCTTGGCGCCCGCCTCGATGGCGGCGTCGTCGAACGATGTCCCCGGCGCCCACCATCGCCGGTGGGTGACGCCGGCAACCCGTTCGAGCAGCTTCGGGGGAAACTTCAGCCGCCGCAGGGTCGCAGCCAGCCTGTGGTCGAAATCCGTGGAACTGACGATCCTCGGAGCCTCGACGCTGGTCACTGACAGCAACGCGGTGTTGCGGTGTCGGAATGTTGCATTCCCTATCAAAATTACGCCTCTGTTCGTGTCTGTCCTGCGCTCCGCGGTTGACCGCACCTTCAGGCACAAGCCCAAGAGCTTAACTATGCCCGTTGCAGATCAATTCCCGCAGGTGCCGCCCGTGGCATCTGCCGCCGGCGGGCCCAGAGCGTCGCTCAAGGACCGCCACGGCGTCGTCGGCCAGGAACTCGTGCCCCTGTGCCATCCCCGTCCAAGTAACGGACGCCGGTAGCGGAGCACCCAAAAACAGGTAGCGCTACGCTTCCGCGCCCGTTCAGCCCGCTGAAAGACTGTGGCGATGGGTGCCAGGAGAAGAAGAATGACAGATGTCCAGGCGAACGCAGTCGCCCGGGCCGGGAAAAGTCAGTGAAAGCCAAGTGGCCTGTCACGGTGGTGGTCGGCCTGGCCGCGGTCCTCGGCAGCACGGCCTTGCTGCTGGATCAGGTGACGGCAGCACCATCCCCGGATTCGAGTGTCGCGGCACCGGCTGGCAGCGCGGCTCCGGCCGCCCGAGGCGGCGCGGATCCAGCCAAGGCCGACGCCGCGACGGGCACGGGAGCACGCGATGGCGGGTCCACCCCAGCGGCAGGATCCGCTGCCGCCACGTCTCCTGCAG
>NZ_MQTS01000144.1:8801-24154 GCF_020532825.1 Arthrobacter sp. SO3 | reverse complement strand
GGCGGGGAGGTCCTCCTGCCGACAAACGCCCCTCCCACCGGGCTGCCGGTACCGCCGCCTCCGGCCCCACTGATCCGACCGCCGTTGCCGGCGACGGCATCAGCACAAGGAAAGATCGTGGACGGCTTCCCTGCGGACGTTCTTCCGTTCCCGGGGGGAACGGCGGTCGTCTCGACAGCCGTCTCCTCGGCCGACGGATCCCTGCAGGTGGCCGCGGACGCCATCGTCGCTTCCAGCCCGGACACCGTCGTCGGGCACTTCCAGCAGGTCCTGGGGCCGCTGGCGTTCTGGTCCGAACCCGTACCGGCCGCGGAAGGACAACTGGCCGTGCGGTTCAGCCGGGGCAATGACTCGGTGACGCTCACCACCTCAACCACGGGAACGGGAAGCACACGGTTCATGCTCCTGGGAAACCTGCGCGCGGCCGGCGGCTAGCCCCCTCCCCACCACACACTTCAGACCGCACACTTCAGACCGCGACGGCGGCCCGGTCGGGCCCCGAAGCAGCGTTCCCGGATGCCTTCCCGCACTCACTCAGGAGTTCACATGTCTTTATCCCCGGCCGGACACACGTTGACAGCACTCAAACGGGTCATCATTCCACTGGTTGTCGCCCTGGTTGCGGCGGTCCTGCCGGTGGCAGCGCCGGCGGCGCTCCTGCCGTCCGCCTCCGCTGCCGATCCCTGCTCGCCGCTCCTGAACGCTGTCGCCTGTGAAAATTCAAAACCCGGGAACCAGCCCTCGGAATGGGACATATCCGGCGCGGGCGATGCCGACATCCAGGGATTCTCAACCGACATCAGCGTCAATGCCGGCCAGCCGATCAGCTTCAAGGTGGATACCAGCGCGGCCACCTACACCATCGGCATCTACCGGACGGGCTGGTACCAGGGCCTGGGGGCCCGCAAGATCGCCGATGTCACACCTTCGGCTTTGCGGCAGGCACAACCTCCCTGCCACACCGACGCCACCACGGAACTCTACGATTGCGGAACCTGGGCGGTTTCGGCAACGTGGCAGGTGCCTGCCACGGCGGTTTCCGGCGTGTACGTTGCCCTGCTGACGAGACCCGACAACGGCAGTCGAAGCCATATCACCTTCATCGTCCGCTCCGACGGCAGCCATTCGGACGTCGTCTTCCAGACCGCCGACACCTCATGGCAGGCCTACAACACCTACGGCGGCTCCGACCTGTACGAGGGGGGCGCGAACGGCCGCGCCTACAAACTCAGCTACAACCGCCCCGTCAGCACCCGCGACGGTATTGGCGGCCGGGACTTCTACTTCAGCAACGAGTACCCCCTGGTCCGCTTCCTCGAGAAAAACGGCTACGACGTCAGCTACATCAGCGGGGTCGACACCGACCGGAACGGTGCCGGGCTCCTCACCCACAAGGTCTTCCTCTCCGTGGGGCACGACGAATACTGGTCCGGGGCCCAGCGCGCCAACGTGCAGGCCGCCCGGGACGCCGGTGTGAACCTTCAATTCCTCTCCGGCAACGAAATGTACTGGCGCACCAGGCTGGAGCGTTCCCCGGTGGACGGCGTGGCCGGGCGCACCATCACCACTTACAAGGAAACCTGGGCGAACGCCAAGATCGACCCCAGCACCGAATGGACCGGCACCTGGCGTGACCCCAGATACGCCGCCCCGGCCAACGGCGGAGGCCTGCCCGAAAACGGTCTGACCGGAACCCTGTACATGTCCAATTTCACGGACCTGCCCATCACCGTCAGCGCGGGCGAGGGAAAAGCGCGCCTCTGGCGCAACACCTCCCTGGCGGCGCTCGCGGCGGGCAGTTCGGCGCAGCTGGCGCCCCACACGGTGGGATACGAATCCAATGAAGACCTGGACAACGGGTTCAGGCCCCAGGGACTGATCCGGCTGTCCACCACCACCGGTCCAACACCCCAGTATCTGCAGGATTTCGGCAACACCGTCAAGCCGGGGACCACCACCCACAGCATGACCCTGTACCGCGCCCCCAGCGGGGCGCTGGTCTTCTCCGCCGGCACGATCCAGTGGACGTGGGGCCTGGACCAGGAGCACGACGGCGACGGCGCCGCCGCGGATCCGCGCATGCAGCAGGCGCAGATCAACCTTCTGGCGGACATGGGTGCCCAGCCCGCCACCCGCGACGCCGCGCTCTCAGCGGCGTCGGCCAGCAGCGACAAGACAGCCCCGGCTGTGGCGGTCTCCTCCCCGGCCGACGGAACCACCATGCCGCACGGCAGCAGCGTTACGGTGTCCGGAACGGCGAACGACACCGGGGGCATCGTAGCCGGAGTCGAGGTCTCCACCGACGGCGGCAACAGCTGGCATCCCGCCCAGGGCAAGCAAAACTGGTCCTACACATATATCCAGAAGGGCCTCGCCACGGCCGCCATCCAGGTGCGCGCCGTCGATGACAGCGCCAACATCGGCGCACCGGTGACCCGCAATCTCCAGCTCACCGGACCCTACTCGGTCTTCGGCCAGCAGGTCCCGGACGTGCCTGATGCCCAGGACGGCGGAGCCTATGAGCTCGGCATGAACGTCACTCCCAGCGTCGACGGCTTCATCACCGGAGCACGTTTCTACAAGAGCAGCGCCAACACCGGAACCCACACCGGCTCGCTCTGGAGTTCCGCCGGCCAGCGGCTGGCAACAGCCACCTTCACCGCGGAAACGGCATCCGGCTGGCAGGAAGTACGGTTCAGCCAGCCGGTGCCGGTCGCCGCGGGGCAAAAATACGTCGTCTCGTACACGGCGCCGGCTGGCCACTACGCCAGCAAGGACTACCAATGGGCCAGCTTTGGCCTGACCGACCCGCCCCTGACCGTGGCCGGTGGATTCGGGAGCGCGCCGGCCGGAGTGTACGCCGGTCCGGGGTCCTTTCCGGCGAACAGTTACGGCAACGGCAACTACTTCGTCGATGCCCTGTTCGACACCGTCGACACCTCCGAGCTAACGGCCTCCGGACACTGGCCGCTGGACGGCTCCTCGAGCGTCCCGCAGGCCACCACGGTGGGTGCGGTGTTCTCCAAGGCCGTCACAGCGTCGAGCGTCCAATTGACACTCACGGCAAACGGGACCGCAGTCCCCGGCACCACCGCTTACGACTCCACCACGCGGAAAGCCACCTTCACCCCGGCGGCCGGGCTGGACCTCGGCACCACCTACACCGCGACGCTCAACGCCGCGGCCCCGGGCGGCGGCTCGCTGACCAGCGGCGCGACGTGGTCCTTCACCACGGTGTCCGCTCCACTGGCGCCGGGGAGCTGCCCCTGCAGCCTCTACGATGACTCCGTCGTCCCCGGAATCCAGGAAGTCCGGGACGGTGTGCCGCTGACGCTGGGCGTCCGCTTCTCCAGTACCACAGCGGGGACCGTCACCGGCGTGCGCTTCTACAAGTCAGCGGGCAATACCGGCACCCACACAGGCACCCTGTTCACTGCGTCCGGACAGCAGCTGGCCACGGTCACCTTCGCCAATGAGAGCACCTCCGGCTGGCAGACGGCCAACTTCAATCAGCCGGTCGCCATGACGGCGAACACCGACTACGTCGTGGCCTACAAGAGCACCACCGGAGCCTACTCAGCTACCGTGAACGGCTTCGGGCCCGGACTGAGCATCGGGAACCTGAGAACCACGGCTGACGCCGGGGCGTACTCCTACACGAACGACTTCCCCGGCAACCGTTCCAGCGCCAGCTACCTGGTGGACGTGGTGGTGCAGTACCCGGATCCGCCGTTCATGGCCGGGGCACAGTTACCGCTGCCCGGCTCGTCGAGCGTCGCCCTGGATGCCACGGTCTCCGCGACGCTGTCCAAACCCGCGACGGTGTCCAGCGTGCACCTCGCCCTGACCGGCCCGGGCTCCGTTGAGGTCCCTGGTACGGCCAGTTACGATGCGCCAACGGGCAGGGTCACCTTCGCTCCGGCGGCCCCCCTGGACCCGGCGGCCAGCTACACGGCCACCCTGACCGCCACCTCGGCGACAGGACAGGCGCTCAGCGGCGGGGCCACCTGGAACTTCACCACCGTCCCGTCCCCGCGGCAGGCCGGCGTCTGCCCGTGCTCGCTGTATCAGGACACCGTGACCCCGGGCGCACCGGAATTCAACGATGGGGTACCCCTTAGCCTGGGCGTCCGCTTCGCCAGCGACGCGGCCGGACAGATCACGGGCATCCGCTACTACAAATCCGCGGGCAACACCGGAACCCACACCGGGGCCCTGTATACCGCTGCGGGCCAGCAGCTGGCGGCCGCCACCTTCAGCGGAGAATCCTCCTCCGGATGGCAGACGGCCGCCTTCAGCCAGCCGGTGGACATCGCCGCGAACACCGAATACGTGGCCGCCTACCGCACCCCCACCGGGGTCTATTCGGCGACACCGGGTGGTTTCAATTCCGGAATCAGCAGCGGACCGTTGCGCACGGCCTCCGGCGCCGGGGCGTTCACGTACAACGGCGACTTCCCGGCCTCCTCCTCGAGCGCAAGCTACCTCGTGGACGTGGACTTTGTCGTCTCCGTGCCGCCGCTCACGGTGGCAGCACAGCTGCCAGCTCCGGATTCGCTGGGCTTCCCGCTGACCTCAAAACCGTCGGTAACGCTGTCGGAGCCTCTCCAGGCAGGCTTCACCTTCGGACTGTCAGCCGCCGGCACCGCCGTCGCCGGGACCTCCGCCCTTTCGGCGGACGCCCGGACGATCACGTTCTCACCGGCGCAGCCGCTGCCGCCGGCCACCGTGATCACCGCCAGCCTGACCAACGCGGTCTCCACGCAGGGCGCCGGGCTGGCTCCGGTCAGCTGGAAGTTCACAACATCCGATCCCGCCGGCACCGAACAGTCACTGTTCGGATCCCTGCTCCCGGCCGTGCCGGCCGCGACAGGGGACACGTCATCCATTGAACTGGGCACCGCCTTCTCGGTGTCGGCGGCCGGCAGTGCCACCGGCGTCAGGTTCTACAAGGGCACTGGAAACACCGGAACACATGTCGGCTCGCTGTGGGATGCCGCCGGGGTGAAACTCGCCCAGGTGACGTTTACGGGCGAGACGTCGGCCGGCTGGCAAGAAGCCTCGTTCTCGGCCCCCGTCGCTCTGGAACCCGGCCAGCGCTACGTGGTGTCCTATCTGGCCCCGAACGGGAGCTACGCCTACACAGCGGCATTCTTCGCGGAACCGTGGGCCAACGGCGTCCTGACTGCGCCGGGCACGAACAACGGCCTCTACTCCTACGGTGCCGGCGGTTCCATGCCGGCGAACTCCTGGAATGCCACCAACTATTTCGTCGATATCGCCTTCGCCCCCGCCGGGCCCTAGGAGCTGCCACCCGGAATCCGGGAAAGCCGAAATCCGGTGATTTTGGCGCGGTAACGGTAGATTTGAGCGAGGAACAGCCGTTTCCGCCAGCCAGGAGATCCGAACCACCTTGCACCTCAAAACCCTGACCGTCCGGGGATTCAAGTCCTTCGCCTCGGCGACGACTTTCGAATTCGAACCAGGCGTCACCGCCGTGGTCGGCCCCAACGGCTCCGGCAAGTCCAACGTGGTGGACGCCCTGGCCTGGGTGATGGGCGAGCAGGGCGCCAAGACCCTCCGCGGCGGCAAGATGGAGGACGTGATCTTCGCGGGCACGTCCGGACGCCCGCCGCTGGGCCGCGCCCACGTCTCCCTCACCATCGACAACAGCGACGGCGCCCTGCCGATCGAATACAGCGAAGTCACGATTTCCCGCACACTGTTCCGCACCGGCGGTTCGGAGTACGCCATCAACGGCGCCGGCTGCCGGCTCCTGGACATCCAGGAACTCCTCTCCGACTCCGGCCTGGGCCGGGAGATGCACGTGATCGTGGGCCAGGGGCAACTGGACAAGGTCCTCCACGCCACCCCGGAGGACCGGCGCGGTTTCATCGAAGAAGCCGCCGGCATCCTCAAACACCGCCGCCGCAAGGAAAAAACGGTCCGCAAACTCGAAGCCATGCAGGCCAACCTGGCCCGGCTCAGCGACCTCACCGCCGAAATCCGGCGGCAGCTCACCCCGCTCGGCAAGCAGGCCGAAGTGGCCAGGCGTGCCCAGACCGTCCAGTTCGAAGTCCGCGACGCCCGCTCCCGCCTCCTGGCGGACGACCTTGTCCGGCTGCAGACGGCCCTGGCCCGGGACGTAGCGGACGAGAGCGCGCTCAAGGCCCGCCGCGGCGTCGTCGGGCAGGACCTCGGGCTCGGCAGGCAGCGGCAGGCCAGCCTCGAACAGCTCGCCGCCGAAGCCACCCCCAAGCTCACCGCCGCGCGCGAGAACTGGTACCAGCTCACCGCCGGTCGCGAACGGCTGCGCTCCCTGGGCTCGCTCGCCGAGGAGCGCCGCCGGCTGCTCGGCGCCGCCGACAACGTCCCGGACTCCGGCCGCGACCCCGAGCAGCTCGACCGGCAGGCCGCCCGCGTCCGGGAGGAACAAACCGGGCTGGAGCACCAGATCGTGGACCGCCGCAGCGTCCTGGCCACCGCCACGGCCGCGAAGCAGGACGCCGAACACGCCGCCGCCGCCGAGGACAAGCGGCTCGCGTCCTTGCTCCGCGCCGCGGCGGACCGCCGCGAAGGCCTGGCCAGGCTTGCCGGGCAGGTGGGCGCCGCACGCTCCCGGGTCGAGTCCGCGCAGGCCGAACTCGGCCGGCTCCGCGAATCCCTCAAGGCAGGGGAGGAGCGCCGCAGGCTGGCCCACAGCGAGTTCACCGCCCTCGAAACCCAGGTCGCCGGCGTGGAGGACGGCGAGGAGACCCTCGACGCCGACTACGAGGAAGCCAGCGCGGCACTGGACGCCATCGCCGCCGAGATCGACGCGCTGAAGACAGCCGAACGCGAAGGCGAACGGGAACGCGGTGCCCTCCTTGCCCGGCGCGAGGCCCTCCAGCTTGGCCTGAACCGTAAAGACGGCTCAGGCCACGTCCTCGGCTCAGGAATTCCCGGGGTCCTCGGATCCCTGGCGTCCATGATCACAGTGGAACCAGGTTTCGAAACCGCCGTCGCCGCGGCCCTCGGCGCCGCCTCCGACGCCATCGTGGTGCAGGACAGCGAGGCTGCGGCCGCCGCCGTCCAGCGACTGAAGGACGACGACGCCGGCCGGGCCGCCCTGCTACTGGCAGGGGCAGCTGCCACCGAAGCCGACGCCCGGCCCGCTTCCGGCGGGCGGCTCCCCGCGGGCGCCCGGTGGGCCTCCCGGCTCGTCACGACGTCCGCGTCGGATATTGATCCCGCCTCCCGCCTGCCGCTGTCCGTGCTGCTGGCGGACGTCGCCGTCGTCGAGGGCCTGGACGGTGCGGCGCAGCTGCTTGCCGGCCGCCCGGAACTGACCGCGGTGACCCTGGCCGGGGACGTCCTGACCTCACTGACAGTCAGTGGAGGCTCCGCGAAGGCGCCCTCGCTGATCGAAGTTCAGGCCGCCGTCGACGACGCCTCCGCGCGGCTTGCCGAGGTGACCGCGGAGCTGGAACGGCAGCGTTTCGCCCTCGCGTCCGCGCAGGCCAGACGGGCCGCGGCGCAGGACCGTGCCGATGCGGCCCTTGAGAAACTCCACGATTCGGATGCCCGGCTGGCCGCCGTCGCCGAACGCCTGGGCCACCTGAATTCCGTGTTGCGCAGTGCTGTCGGGGAAAGCGAGCGGCTCGCCGCGTCCCTCGCCAAGGCCGAGGCCGGCATCGTCAGCGAACAGCAGGCGCTGGAAGCCGTGGCGGCACGGCTCGCCGCCGCGCAGGAAGCGCCGGCCGAGGAGGAGCCCTCCCCGGAACACCGCGACGCCCTCGCCCTGGCTGCCTCGCTGGCCCGCAGCGCCGAAATGGAGGCCCGGCTGGCCCTGCGCAGCGCCGAGGAACAGCTCACAGCCACGCGCAACCGGGCGTCATCGCTCGAACGCGCCGCTGCCACCGAACGGCGCGCCCGCGAGGAAGCCGCCGAACGGGCACGCCGCCGCCGGCTCCAGGCCAAACGTGCAGCGGCCGTCTCCGCCGCCGTCGGACAGGTGATCGGCCACATCGATGTGTCCGTGGAACTTGCCGCCCGGGAGCGGGACTGCGCCGAGCAACGCAAGGAGCAGATGGACGGCGAGCTCGCCGCGTTGCGCAGCAGCAACGATGCCCTCGCCCGGGAACTGGCCGAACTCACCGACTCCGTCCACCGCGACGAACTGGCCCGCACCCAGCAGCGCCTCCGGATCGAAGCCGTCGAGCTTCGAAGCATCGAGGAGCTGGGACTGACCGCGGACCAGCTGGTGGCAGATTTCGGCCCGGACCAGCCAGTTCCCGTGGCCGCCACGGCACCGGCGGACAAGTGGGCGGCCCTGCGCGCCCCGGTGGACGAGGACGGACGCGAGATCGTGGCCGGCAGGCCCTTCGTCCGCGAGGAGCAGGAGAAGCGGCTCAAACGGGCCGAACGGGACCTGTCGGCGCTGGGCCGGGTCAACCCCCTGGCGTTGGAGGAATTCGCCGCCCTCGAGGAACGCCACCAGTTCCTCAGCACCCAGCTCGAGGACCTCAAATCCAGTCGCAAGGACCTGCTGGACATCATCAAGGAAGTCGACGAGCGCGTCCAGAAGGTCTTCGCCGAAGCCTTCGAGGACACCTCGGCGCAGTTCGTCCGGATCTTCGCGCGGCTGTTCCCGGGCGGGGAGGGCCGGCTGGTCCTCACCGACCCCTCGGACATGCTCAGCACCGGCATCGAGGTTGAGGCGCGCCCGGCCGGGAAGAAGATCAAGCGGCTCTCGCTGCTCTCGGGCGGGGAACGCTCGCTGACCGCCGTAGCCTTGCTCGTGGCGATCTTCAAGGCCCGGCCCTCCCCGTTCTATGTTATGGACGAGGTGGAAGCGGCCCTGGACGACACCAACCTGGGCCGGCTCATCACCATCTTCGAGGAGCTGCGGGAATCCAGCCAGCTCATCATCATCACGCACCAGAAACGCACCATGGAAGTTGCCGACGCACTGTACGGCGTCACCATGCGCGGCGACGGCGTCTCCACCGTCATCAGCCAGCGCCTCGGCGCCCAGGTCTGAGGCACGGCCGCCCGCTTTTTCTGGCTCCGCACCGGCTTTCCGGTTTGTGAGAAGCTAGGGGAGTGAACGACATCCTCCCCATTCTTCTGCCCATTCTCGCCGCCCTGGTGGTCCTCGGTGCGCTCATCCCGGTCCTGATGAAGACCCGGAAGAACATCACGAACTACCCCGGAAAACGGGACGAGAACGACCCCGTGCAGCCGGGTGCGGGCGGCGGAACCCTGCTCGAGGACCGCCCCGCGCCGCCGCGCGAACGCACGGCACCGGACTTCGTCGACCGCGAGGGCCTGGCAACAGTCGAAGTCCCGGACAACGTCGCCGGCCTGGAAACCGTTCCGGTTGAAACGCCGCTGCCGGTGGCCGGCCGCCTCATCCGCCTGCGCGAACGCCTCGTCAAGTCCAACAACATCCTCGGCAAGGGCCTGCTGGCGCTGCTCTCAGCGGACAAAATCGACGAACACGTGTGGGACGAGGTCGAGGAGACCCTCCTGCTCGCCGACCTCGGCACCGAGCCGACCCTGCAGCTGGTGGACGCCCTGCGCGAACGCGTCAAGGTGCTCGGTACCCGCTCCCCGGAGCAGGTCAAGGCCCTGCTGCGCGAGGAACTCATCAAGCTCGTCGACCCGACGATGGACCGCAGCCTGCGGGTCGAACGGCACGCGGACAAGCCCGCCGTCGTGCTGGTCGTCGGCGTCAACGGCGTCGGCAAGACCACCACGGTGGGCAAGCTCGCCCGCGTTCTCGTAGCCGAGGACAAGGACGTCCTGCTGGGCGCGGCCGACACCTTCCGCGCCGCCGCCGCCGAGCAGCTCGCCACCTGGGGCCAGCGCGTCGGCGTCGCCACCGTGAAGTCCGACGTCCACGGCGCGGACCCGGCATCGGTCGCCTACGAGGCGGTCAAGGCAGGCATTGACCAGGAAGTCGACGTCGTCATGATCGATACCGCCGGACGCCTGCAGAACAAGGTGGGCCTGATGGACGAACTCGGCAAGGTCAAGCGCGTCATCGAGAAGCTGGCCGAGGTCGACGAGGTGCTCCTGGTCCTCGACGCCACGACGGGACAAAACGGACTGAACCAAGCCCGGGTTTTCGCCGAAGTCGTGAACATCACCGGCATCGTCCTGACCAAGCTCGACGGAACGGCCAAGGGCGGCATCGTGGTGGCCATCCAGAAGTCGCTCGGCGTTCCGGTCAAGCTGATCGGCCTCGGCGAGGGTGCGGACGACCTCGCCCCGTTCGACGCCGAGAGCTTCGTCGACGCCATCCTGAACTAGCCCACCGCAGTAGTGCCTTAAACCCGGCTGGCTCCCGGTTGGTGTCCTCGGACTTCCGAATCGACATCAACCGGGAGCCAGTTGCGTATGGTGCCTAGTGCTTGAAGTTCAGTACGGTCACGGTTCCGGCCGTCAGCTTGAACGTCTGCGTCTGTGAACCGTAGGCGAAACCCTCCACCGTGGCACGGTCAGCAAGCGGGATCGGCTCGGACTTGGCGCCGTCGATCACCGTGCTGTCCTCGACCCCGTACTTCGGCCCGGACAGCTGGGTCATGGTGCCCGTCAGCGCCCGCGCGGGCAGATTGAGCGTGACTTCGGTCTGCGCCGCCTTCTCGGGGTTGTTCTCGTTGACCAGGACAACGGTGGTGCTTCCGTCCTCGTTCCGCAGGGCGTAGCTGAACATCAAGCCGCCGCCCTTCGAGTCCAGCTTCAGGAACTTCCCGCCCTCCATCTCGGCGACCATGGAGATGCCAAAGAAGTTGGCCCGGCCGGATACCTCGCCATTGGGTTTAAGGTAGGGCCCGCCGCTGCAGATGGCGGACATGGGGGGACCGCCCTTGCACGTCAGCATCGAACTGTGGAAACCGATGCGCGCAATGCCCAGTTGCGCAGCGTTGAGGGCGTAGTCCGCGGTCCAGAGTGCGGAGGCATGGGTCCGTGATGTCTCGTTGGACCCTGGGCACGCGGCGATCCCGGTCTCGGGGAGCCAGGTCTCGATCCCCGCTGCCCGGCCGGCCGCCAGGGCAGCCTGCTGGTAATCCGCCGCGCGGTCATGCATGAGCTGGCTCATGACGTTCGAGATGGTCGGCGAACTCTTGGGATCGCTTCCGTCGCAGCTGTGCAGCGGGTAATTGTGGAAGGACAGGATCTTCTTCTGCGGGATGTCAGCATCAATGAACGGCTGCCACCACTTCTGGTCGTAGGCGCCCGGGCCGGAGATGGGAACATTCGGGGCGACTGCGTTGATCGCGTTCGCGTAGGCCTTCAGTTCCTCCACGTACTTCTCGGGGCCGTAGCCACCCGGGCGGACACCATTGAGCCCGAATCCATTGGGTTCGTTGCCGACAGTGATGCTCAGGAGCCTCGGGCCGAAGATCTCCGCGGCGTGCTTGGCCATGTCCGCGGCCCGGTTAGGGTCGTAGTGGCCAAGGTCAACGGTGATGCTGACGGTCGCGTCAGCGGCCACCAGCAGGGTGTTCAGCCGGGCCAGGTCCGCCGGGCCCACAGCCTCCACCGGGTGTGCTGCATCTCCGCTGTAGCCGGTGGAGGGGACTGCCTCGTTAGTGGATGTCCAGAAGAAGCGGCGGTCCACAGCGTTTCCGCCGAACCGGAGCACCGGCTGGTCCGCTTCCTTGAACAGCTTCACAATCGAGGCGTTGTCACCGCTCAGGGCGGGGTCTGCGAGGTCCGTGGCTTCGAGCGAGATCCCGACCAGTCCCTTGGTCAGCGAGGTGCCGACCTGATCTGTCGAGACATTTACCTGCAGCGGCTCCACTGCTTCCAGCGGCGAGCCGGCGGGCGGGGCCAGCTGCTTGTAGTAGGTCACCTCCGGTGCCGGAGGCAGGGCCGCGGCCGATGTGGGGGCCGAGGCCGCCGGTGCGGACGCCGCCGGGTCTCCGCCGGCACCCGGCCGGAGGAAGAACATGAGGGATGCCACCACGGCAAGGACCGCGATCACTGAGACCACGACGGCGGGACGGAGCGTCCTGCGCCTGGTCCCGGCCATATCCTCCGGCCTGTTGTCGGGGTTGTGTTCGGGCGAACGTTCTTGGGGTGGCATGCAAACTTCTCCAGCTTCTGGGTGGGAACTCCCAACAGCCTAACGAAGTCCTTCGGTTCAGTCCGACAGTACTGGCCGACGCGGGGGTGCCGGGCGGCCGCCCCGCCCCGGGCCGGGTCAGGCGCCGCGGTGCGCGGGCCGCTGGAAAGTCTCCCGCGCCAGCAGCCAGCCCGCGGCGGCCGCGACCAGGACGCCGCCGGTGACGCCGAAGGCCCAGCCGTAGCCCAGCCGGTCCGCGAGGAGCCCGGCGAGGACCGGTCCGACGATCGCGCCGCTGTCGGAGGTCATCTGGAAGATGGCGAGCACCCGTCCGCCGGAGCGTTCGTTGCCGATCACATCGGCCATGGCTGCCTGCTGTGCCGGCCCGAGCAGTCCCGAACCGATGCCGGCGACCGCGGTCGCCGCGAGGAACCAGGGCAGCTCCTGTGTGAAGCCGATGGCTGCCGTTGCGGTCCCGGTGACCAGGAGCCCGGAGATCATCATCGGTTTCCGGCCCAGGCTGTCCGCGAGTTTGCCGGAGAACGTCAGCGCCACGGCGTTGGCGGCGGCGAACATGGCCAGTGCCCAGCCGGCCGATTCCGGTCCGGCGTTCAGTGCCGCGACCGCGAAGAGCGGCACCGTGGCCATCCGCACGCCGAACGTCGCCCAGCCGTTCGCGAAACTGGAGAACAGCCCCGCGCGGTATGCGCTGTCCCGCAGTGCCGTCCGCAGCTCCATGGCCGGAGCCGCGCTTCCGTCCGGGCGGGACGCGGCGGGAACGTGGCTCAGCTGGGTCTGCACCACGAGGGCTGCCAGCACCAGGGCGGCCGCGTAGACGAGGAAGGGCACGCGCAGGCCGAAGCCGGCCAGCAGCCCGCCCACGACCGGCCCGCAGACATTGCCGATCAGGAACGCCGAGGCGTAGGCCCCGGAAACCCGCCCGCGGCTCTTGGGCGGAGCGAGCCGGACCACCAGAGCCATCGACGCCACCGTAAACATCACCGAGCCGGCGCCGCCGAGTCCCCGGAAGATGAGCAGCTGCCAGTAGTCCTGGGCGAAGGCGCAGGCCGCCGTCGACGCCGCGACAATCAGCAGTCCGGCCACATACACCGGCCGTTCCCCGAGCCGCACAATCAGCGCGCCTCCCGCGGGAGCGAACACCAGCCGCATGAACGCGAAGATGCTCACGATCACGGCAGCTGCGGTCGCCCCGACGTCGAAAGTGGTTGCGAACTGGGGGAGGACCGGGGCCACGAGGCCAAAACCGAGGGCGATGAGGAAGGCAGCTACCAACATCACCTTGATGTCCCGGGGCAGCACCGCCCTGCCGTCGGTCCGGATGCCGGCCTGCGGCGGGGAACCCGCGGGGCGGGGGGTCTTACTCATGGTGGTGGCTTCCTGGCGAACGGGCGGGCGGACAGGTGATGTTGGAACGCTCGAAACATAACCGTAACAAGAACGGTTCCAACCATTTACTTCCGGGAGGTTCTTGTAACAGCCCGGCAATCTAAATCCTCCGTCGGCGAAACACGCCTTCGACAAAATCTTCTTAGAACGCAAACAGCGTTGAGGCACGCGGAGAACTCCGCAGGAACAACTTCTAGATCGCATCCAAGCAAGGAGGACGTGCACCATGGAACTTACCGCAGGTCACGTATGGCTGATGGTGGCAGCGGCACTCGTGCTGTTCATGACACCAGGACTCGCATTTTTCTACGGCGGCATGACGCGCGCCAAGGCCGCACTGAACATGATGATGATGAGTTTCATCTCCATCGGCATGGTCGGTGTGGTCTGGGTGCTCTGGGGCGCCTCGATGAGCTCCGGCGAGGGCTTCATGCAGATGGTGGGAAACCCCTTCGCCACCTTCGGGCTGGAGGGCATCAACACTCCTGACGGGCTCATCAAGGTCGGCTACGCAGCCACCTTCGCCATCATCACCGTCGCACTGATCAGCGGCGCGATCGCCGACCGCGCCAAATTCGGCGCCTGGTCCCTTTTCGTCCCGGTCTGGGTCACGCTGGTGTACTGCCCGCTGGCCTACATGATCTGGGGCGGCGGGCTCTTCGGCCCGGAAGGCGCAATCGGCAAGGCCCTCGGCCCCGCGATTGACTTCGCCGGCGGTACGGTCGTCCACATCAACGCCGGTGTCGCCGCGCTGATCCTCGTGCTGATCATCGGCAACCGCAAGGGCTTCGGCAAGGACCCCAACCACCGCCCGCACAACATTCCGTTTGTGATGCTTGGTGCCGCGATCCTGTGGTTCGGCTGGTTCGGCTTCAACGGCGGAGCCGCCACGACGGCGGAACAGGGCGGCCTGATCTGGATCAACACCCTCGCAGCCCCCGCCGCGGCAATGCTCGGCTGGCTCGTCACGGAACGTATCCGCGACGGTCACCCGACCTCGCTTGGTGCAGCCTCCGGTGTGGTTGCCGGCCTCGTCGCCATCACCCCGGCCTGCGCCAACGTCAGCCCGGTCGGTGCCCTTGGCCTGGGACTCATCGCCGGTATCGCTTCCGCACTCGCCGTCGGACTGAAGTTCCGCTGGGGCTTTGACGATTCGCTCGACGTCGTCGGTGTCCACCTCGTCTCGGGCATCATCGGCACCGTGTCACTGGGCTTCATCGCCCTCCCCGTTGAGGGTGTTGGCGGCGGCCTGTTCTACGGCGGCGGTGTCACCCAGCTGGTGGCCCAGCTCGCCGTGGCCGGTATGGCCATCGCCTACTCCGCAATCATGACCACGATCATCGCACTGGCCATCCACAAGACCATGGGCTTCCGGGTTTCCCAGGAGCAGGAAGTGGTGGGCGTGGACCTCAGCCTGCACGCCGAAACCGCCTACGAATTCGGCGTCGGGGGCCACGGCGGAAGCTTCACCCCGCTGCACGAACTCATCACCGGCAAGGCCCAGGCCGTGGCTCCGGCCGCCGCACCGGTGGACGTGGCGTCCAACGGCAAGAAGACCGCAGCAGCAGGCAAGGAAAGTGTGGAGGCATGAAACTGATCACAGCAATCGTCCGGCCGGAAAAGCTCGACACCATCCGCGAGGGCCTCGAAGCCTACGGCGTGCAGGGCCTCACGGTCAGCGCAGCCAGCGGCTACGGCCGGCAGCGGGGCTACACCGAGGTGTACCGCGGAGCAGAGTACAACGTGGACCTGCTCCCCAAGATCCGGGTAGAGGTCCTGGCCACCGATGAACAGGCGGACGACATCCTGGATGTCATCATCGCCAGCTCGAACACCGGCCGGGCCGGCGACGGCAAGGTCTGGACGATGGATGTGTTCGAGGCGGTGCGGG
>NZ_MQTS01000144.1:0-8791 GCF_020532825.1 Arthrobacter sp. SO3 | reverse complement strand
CCGCACCGGAGAGCGCGGATCGGCTGCCATCTAGCCGGCAGCTTCAACACCAAGGCGGGCCGGGTACCTGGAAGGGTTCCCGGCCCGCCGTTGTTTTGGTCTGCGGATGTTTTGGTCTGTGGACCACCTGACGACGACGCCGGTCAGCGCGGCCAGCCGTCCGGCCCGGCGCTACCGGCGGCGTACTCCTCCAAGGGCGCGCTGTCCCGGGCCCAGGCCTTGAGGACGGGCTCCAGG
This sequence comes from Arthrobacter sp. SO3, assembly GCF_020532825.1. Lineage (GTDB taxonomy): Bacteria > Actinomycetota > Actinomycetes > Actinomycetales > Micrococcaceae > Arthrobacter. Next base: position 8,554 of record NZ_MQTS01000144.1, on the reverse strand, counting down.
ATCCGCCAGCAGTCTTCCGCGGTATCGGCGCGGACGGAGAGGAGGGGATCGCCGGTCAGGACGCCCTCGAGGACTTCACCGTACGGCAGCAGTTCGGAGGCGCTGAGCTCGGCCTTCAGGGTCGCGCGGTCCAGGCTCAGGACATCGCCGGGGCCGTTCACGTCGACGTCGAACTGCAGGGTGTCCGGTCCGAAGCCGATCCGGAGCTGGTTGGGGGAGTCCACCCCGGAAAAGCCTTTCGGCAGGTGCGGTACCGGCCGGAAGGTCACCACGGCTTCCTTGCGTTTGGTGCCCAGGGCCTTGCCGGAACGCAGGATGAACGGGACGCCCTGCCAGCGCCAGTTGTCGATCTCCACCTCGACCTCGGCCAGCGTCTCGGTGCCGCGGGCCGCGTCGACGCCTTCTTCCTTGGCGTAGTCCGGAACCTTGCGGCCGCCGAGGGATCCCGCGGTGTACCGGGCGCGGCGCGTGCTCTTGGCATAGGGGGCCTTGATGCTGCTGGCCCGCAGCACCGTGGCCACGGCGTCGCGGAGGTCCCGTTCGTCCACCGATGCGGGCGGCTCGATCGCCATCAGGGCCATGATCTGCAAAAGGTGGCTCTGGATCATGTCGCGCAAGGCTCCGGCGCCGTCGTAATAACGGGCCCGCCCCTCCAGCGCGAGGTCCTCGTCGAAGACGATCTCGACCTTTTCGATGTGCTCCCGGTTCCACACCGGCTCCAGGAAGGTGTTGGCGAAGCGCAGGCCCAGGATGTTCAGCACCGTCGCCTTGCCCAGGAAGTGGTCCACCCGGTGGATATGGTCCTCCGGGACCAGGGCGGCCAGGGTGCGGTTGAGGTGCCGGGCGGATTCCGCGCTGGAACCAAAGGGTTTCTCCATGACCAGCCGGGTCCCGGCGGGCACCTGGCCGGGAGCCAGCGCCTCGCAGGCCAGCTGGCTGACGCGCGGCGGCAGGGCGAAATACACGGCGACCGGCCCCTCCAGCTCCGCCAGCAGTCCGGCCAGCTGCCCTTCGGCCGTGACGTCGAGCTGGTGGTAGCTGGTGGTTTCGCGGATCCGTTTCAGTTCCCGCCGGCCATAGGCGTCGGCCTGGGAGTTGGCGTCGGCGAAGGACTCCTCAATGCGTTCCAGCCATTGATCCGGGGTCCAGTCGTCGGACCCGGCGCCCACCAGGGTCAGTCCGCCGGCGCGTCCCCGGGACACGAGCCTGGCAAGGCCCGGCAGCAGGAGCCTTCCGGTGAGGTCGCCCGAGGCGCCCAGGATGAGCAAGGTTTTCACAGTTGTTTGGCTGGTCACCTAAGTCAGCATGCCATCTTGAAGGCGCGTCTTGGTACCCTAGATAGTCGAGTCCCGTTGTCGAGGCGGTTCGTTCAGGCGAACATCAGTCGCGACGCTGGCGTGCCGGACCGGCCGCCATCCGCAGATCCACTGAAAGAAGTGCACGGCGCGTGTTCAATTCACTCTCTGACCGGTTGACAGCAACCTTCAAGAATCTCCGTGGCAAGGGCCGCCTGACCGAGGCGGATGTTGATGCCACGGTCCGCGAAATCCGGCGTGCCCTCCTGGACGCCGATGTCGCCGTGTCCGTCGTCCGCGAATTCACCGGGCGTGTGCGCGAGCGTGCCCTCGGCGCCGAGGTCTCCGCCGCACTGAACCCGGGCCAGCAGATCGTGAAGATCGTCAACGAGGAGCTCGTGGAGATCCTCGGCGGTGAGACCCGCCGGATCCGGCTGGCCAAGACCGGGCCCACCATCATCATGCTTGCCGGCCTCCAGGGCGCCGGCAAGACGACCCTGGCGGGCAAGCTCTCCAAGTACCTCAAGGCGCAGGGCCACAGCCCCATGCTGGTGGCCTGCGACCTGCAGCGTCCCAATGCCGTGACCCAGCTCCAGGTCGTCGGCCAGCGCGCCGGCGTGCCCGTCTTCGCACCGCACCCGGGCGCGACCTCCACCGAACTGGACCACCCGGCCGGCGACCCGGTCGCGGTCGCCCGCGCCGGCGTCGAGGAAGCCCGCCGCACGCTGCACGACGTCGTCATCGTTGACACCGCCGGCCGGACCGGCGTGGACGCCGAGATGATGGAACAGGCGCGCCAGATCCGCCGCGCCATCGTTCCGAACGAAGTGCTGTTCGTGGTCGACGCCATGATCGGCCAGGACGCCGTCAACACGGCCATGGCCTTCGACGAAGGCGTCAACTTCACCGGCATCGTGCTTTCCAAGCTCGACGGCGACGCCCGCGGCGGCGCCGCGCTCTCGGTCTCCTCCGTCACCGGCAAACCCGTGATGTTCGCGTCCACCGGCGAAGGCCTGGACGACTTCGAGCTCTTCCACCCGGACCGCATGGCCTCACGCATCCTCGACCTCGGTGACGTGCTTACACTGATCGAGCAGGCGGAGAAGTCCTGGGATAAGGACGAGGCTGCCCGGATGGCGAAGAAATTCGCCGACCAGGAAGACTTTACCCTGGAGGACTTCCTCTCCCAGATGCAGCAGATCCGCAACATGGGTTCCATGAAGAAGATGCTCATGATGATGCCCGGGGCGCAGAACATCCGGCAGCAGCTCGAGCAGTTCGACGAGCGTGAAATTGACCGCGTCGAGGCGATCGTGCGTTCCATGACCCCGCATGAACGAGTGGCCCCCAAAATCATCAACGGTTCCCGCCGGGCCAGAATTGCCCGCGGCTCCGGTGTGCATGTCTCCGAGGTCAACGGCCTGCTGGAACGTTTTGCCCAGGCCCAGAAGATGATGAAGAAGATGGCTGCCGGCGGAGGCATGCCCGGCATGCCCGGAATGCCGGGGATGCCCGGCATGGGCGGCGGAGGGGCCCGGAAGGGTGCCAAGAGCGCACCCAAGAAGAAGGCCCGCTCCGGCAACCCGGCCAAGGCCGCGCAGGAGCTCAAGGATGCCCAGGCCCGCCGGACCGAAGGCGCCAAGGCCCTTCCGACCGGTGCCGCGTTCGGGCAGCAGGGCGGCGACTTCGATCCGTCCCAGCTGAACCTGCCCAAGGGCTTCGACAAGTTCCTCGGCGGCGGCAAATAGGGCCCCCCGGCCGAAATGTCGGCGGCCCGTTGCCGGGCCGGTGTCATAGGGTTAGATCATGTACAAGCAGCGCGTAGTTTTCGTCCACGGGGCGGGCAGCTTCGGCGCTGCCGCGTGGCCGAAACAGCACGGAATGGCGCTGAACTACGACGCGCTGTTCCTGCGCCGCCACGGTTATGACCCCGTCGCCGAGCCGCTGGAGACGGACTTCGCCGCCGACGCCGCCATTGTCCTCCGCGCCCTGTCCGACGACGGCCGCGGCCGGGCCGGCGGCCACGTCGTGGCCCATTCGCAAGGGGCCATCTCCGCGATGATGGCCGCCGTCGAACGCCCGGACCTGGTGCACTCCCTGACCCTCGTGGAACCGGCCTGCCTCTCGCTCACCGCGGACCAGCCGGCGACTGCCGCCCACCGCGCGTTGATGCAGCCGCTCTTCGAAGTCCGCCACCACCTGAGTGATGAGGATTTCCACCGCGAATTCGTGCGCCGGGTGTTCGCGGCCCATACCCCGGCACAAGCGACCCTGGGTGCGCCAAGTCCGGAGGACCAGCGGGAGGCGCGCCGCCTGCGGCTGCAGGCTCCGCCCTGGGAAGCCCCGCTGCAGATCGTTCCCGGCGTCCCGACGCTGGTCCTGACCGGAGGCTGGGAGCCGCTCTATGAGGAGATCGCAGGCTACCTGCGTGAGACCGGCGCCCTGCACCGCACCGCGGCGGGCGGGCACCGGCCCCAGGATTCAGCAGAGGGCAACCGGCTCATCCGGGCGTTCATCGCCGACGTCGGCCGGCAGCAGCACGCCCACGCCTCCTAGAGGGGTGCGGGGCCGCCCACGGCAGGCTCCGGCAGGTAAACCTTGCCGCCCGAGGCCAGGAACTCGGTGCTCTTCGCCCGCATCCCGGCTGCCAATCCCGCCAGCGCGGCCTGCGAGTCGGCGGACCCGTACTCATCGCGGATGTCCTGGCTGATCCGCATGGAGCAGAACTTGGGACCGCACATCGAGCAGAAATGGGCCGTCTTGGCCGGCTCCGCGGGCAGCGTCTCGTCGTGGAACGACTCGGCCGTCACGGGGTCCAGGGACAGCGCGAACTGGTCCCGCCAGCGGAACTCAAACCGTGCCTTGGACAAGGCGTCGTCGCGTTCGTGCGCTCCGGGGTGTCCCTTGGCGAGATCTGCGGCGTGGGCCGCGATCTTGTAGGTGATGACGCCGGTCTTCACGTCGTCTTTGTTGGGCAGGCCGAGGTGTTCCTTGGGGGTGACGTAGCACAGCATGGCCGTGCCGTAGCGGGCGATCTCGGTGGCGCCGATTGCGGAGGTGATGTGGTCATAGCCCGGGGCAATATCGGTCACCAGCGGCCCGAGCGTATAGAACGGGGCACCCTTGCAGAGTTCCTGCTGGCGCTCCACGTTTTCCCGGACGAGGTGGAACGGCACGTGTCCGGGGCCCTCCACCATGACCTGCACATCGAACTCCCAGGCCCGCTGGGTGAGCTCGGCCAGGGTGTCCAGTTCGGCGAACTGCGCCGCGTCGTTGGCGTCTGCGGTCGCACCGGGCCGCAGGCCGTCACCGAGCGAGAACGCGACGTCGTAGCGGGCGAAGATTTCGCAGAGCTCGTCGAAGTGGGTGTAGAGGAAGTTTTCCTGATGGTGGGCCAGGCACCAGCCGGCCATAATGGCTCCGCCGCGGGACACGATGCCGGTGACCCGGTCCGCGGTCAGCGGCACATAGCGCAGCAGCACGCCGGCGTGGATGGTCATGTAGTCCACCCCTTGCTCGCACTGTTCAATCACGGTGTCCCGGAAGATTTCCCAGGTCAGGGCGTTCGCCTCGCCGTTGACCTTCTCCAGCGCCTGGTAGATGGGGACCGTGCCGATGGGGACGGGGGAGTTGCGGAGGATCCACTCGCGCGTGGTGTGGATGTCGTCGCCGGTGGAGAGGTCCATCACCGTGTCCGCACCCCATTGCGTGGCCCACTGGAGTTTGTCGACTTCCTCGGCGATGGAGCTGGTCACCGCGGAGTTGCCGATGTTGGCGTTGATTTTCACCAGGAACGCCTTACCGATGATCATCGGCTCGGATTCGGGGTGGTTGACATTGCTGGGGATAATGGCGCGGCCCGCCGCGACCTCGCTGCGCACGAGCTCCACCTCGCAGTTTTCCCGCAGTGCGACGAACCGCATCTCCTGGGTGATGACCCCGTCCCGTGCGTAGCGCATCTGCGTGACCGTCCGGCCGTCGACCGCACGCCGCGGCACCGGCCGCTCGCCCCTCCACTCTGCGGATGCCGCGCCCCGGCGCACGGCGGACTTCCCGTCGTCGAGCAGCGCCCGGGCCCGGCCGGCGTAGGTTTCGGTGTCAGCCCGGGCTTCAATCCAGGGCACCCGGAACGGCTCCAGCCCGCGGACCGGATCGCTGCCGGGCCCGGCAGTGCGGTACACCCGGAACGGGGCGTTCCCGGTACCGTCGGGGGAGCCCGCCAGGGCGATTTCGGTCACCGGGACGCGGATGCCGTGTTCCAGGTCCTGGTCAAACGCCAGGGAGTGGGACTCCAGCGACCGCGTACGGGGGTCGGGCTCCATCTGGCCCGTCAGCTCGCCGGCTGGCTGGTTGTGGACAGGGCTGTGCTGCGTCAATGGTGTGTTCACGGAAACACTCACTTCCTTCGCCGGCATTACCCGGACAGGTTCAACGGTCGCAGGCCGCGTCAGCCCGATCTCAGCCCCTGCAAGGGCACCCGTGTGGTCGTAGACGAAGCTACCACGTGCCGCCCGAAGGGCTGTCGAGTGTGACGGCGGCCGTCAGGGCCCGGTGTTAGCGTGGCATCGTGACGCAGTCCAGGGCAGTGCCCCGCATCAGGGAGGCGGCGCCGGAAGACCTTGCGGCGCTGCCTGCTGTTGAAGCGGCGGCTGACCGCCTCCTCGAAGCGGAGCTGGGGCACCAGGTGCTCCCGGAATTGCCGTCGGCAGGTGTTCCGCTCTTCATCCTGGTCGCCGGAAACCCGCCCGTGGGGTTTGCCCGCGTCGAGGCGGTCGGCGGCCAGCCCCATCTGGGACAACTTTCCGTGCATCCCGACGCTGCCGGGCGCGGGCTCGGACGTGCGCTGGTGGAGGCCGCCATCGGCGCGGCCCGGGACCGTGGCTATCAATCGATGACGCTTTGCACCTTCGCGGGGATTCCGTTCAATGCGCCGTTTTACGCGAGCTGTGGCTTCGAGGAACCCGATGACCCCGGGCCGGCGCTGGCCGCCGTGCGGTCCCACGAAGCGGAGCTGGGGCTGGATGGGCTGGGCCGGCGGCTCGCGATGCGGATTAGGCTTTAAGCCATGACCAGCATCATCGAGTTCACCGGCACCGTCCTCACCGGACCCGACAGGGAACGCCACGGATTGTGGTCCGTCGGCGGCGTCCTGACCTTCCAGCGGCCCGCCTCCGCCCCGGACCTTGTCCTGGACGGCTGGGTCATTCCCGGCCTGGTCGACGCGCACTGCCACATCGGGCTTGGCCCCGAGGGGGACGTCCCGGAGCAACTGGCGGAAGAACAAGCCATGGCCGACCGCGACGCCGGAACCCTCCTTGTCCGCGATGCCGGTGCCGTCCACGACACCCGCTGGATCCAGCACCGCGCGGACCTGCCCCGCATCATCCGCTCGGGCCGGCATATCGCCAGGACCCGGCGGTACCTCCGCGGGTTCGCCGTCGAGGTGGAGCCGGAGAATCTGGTGGAGGCAGTGCGCAAGCAGGCGCGGGCCGGTGACGGCTGGGTCAAACTCGTGGGGGACTGGATCGACCGCGACGCCGGCGACCTCGCGGCGAGCTTCCCCGCCGGGGTGCTGAAACAAGCCATCGGGGCCGCCCACGACGAAGGCGCCCGGGTCACGGCGCACTGCTTCGCCGAAGACACCCTGGATGACATGCTCGACGCCGGCATCGACTGCATCGAGCACGCGACCGGCCTGCTCCCGCGGCATCTGGCGCGCTTCGTCGAACAGGGTGTTCCGATCGTCCCCACGCTTATCAATATCGCCACGTTCCCCGGCATCGCCGCGCAGGCGGAGGCGAAGTTCCCCCGCTACGCAGCGCACATGCGCTCCCTCTGGGAGCGCCGTGCGGAACGTGTCCTGGCAGCCTTCGAAGCCGGTGTCACCATCTACGCCGGGACGGACGCCGGCAGCGTCATCAGGCACGGGCGCATCGTCGACGAACTCCAGGCGCTGCACGCCGCCGGACTCCCTGCGAAGGCGGCCCTCGACGCCGGTTCCTGGGCTGCCCGGGCCTGGCTTGGGGCGGCCGGCATCACCGACGGTGCCAGCGCCGACGCGCTGGTCTGTGCCGAGGATCCGCGGCGCAACCTGGCCACCCTGCAGGAGCTGCGGCACATCGTGCTGCGCGGGGAACTGGTCCGGTAGGACCACTCCTGGCCCATGAGGAATAAATTGAAGCTTCAAGTAATTTATCTATATGAGGTCATCGAAGGTCGGTGGCCGCCAAGTACCGGAGCGATCACATGACTGCAGAAACCAGCACCCATGATCTTCTTCCCGCCGAACTCACCATGGGCACCGTGATGCTCAAGGTCGGCGACATGAAGGTCATGACGGACTACTACCAGCGCGCACTCGGCCTCGACATCGTGGCGGAGCAGGACGGCGGGCTGTACCTCGGGCGCCGGCAGAAGCCGCTGGTCCACCTGGCACCGGCGCCGGGGCTGAGCGTCCCGTCCCGCGGCGAGGCCGGCCTCTTCCACACGGCACTGCTCTTCGATGACCAGTCCTCCCTCGCCGCCACTGTCGCCAGTGCGGCGCAGTACGAACCGCAGTCCATCACCGGCAGTGCCGACCACCTCGTCAGCGAAGCGTTCTACTTCAACGATCCCGAGGGCAACGGCATCGAGCTCTACTGGGACCGCCCCCGCGACGCCTGGTCCTGGGACGGCACCAGCGTGGTCATGGACAGCCTGGCGCTGCCGCCGCAGCGCTTCCTCGAGCAGTTCCTCACCGAGGAATCCGTCAGCGGGCAGCGCGAAGCCGCGGCCGGCGTCGGCCACGTCCACCTCCAGGTCGGCGACGTCCAGTCCGCCCAGGACTTCTACGTCGGAACCCTCGGCTTCGAGCGGACCGCGGGCTGGCACGGCCAGGCCCTGTTCGTCTCGGCCGGCGGCTACCACCACCACATGGCCATGAACGTTTGGAACAGCCGCGGCGCCGGCCCGCGCCGCGACACCCTGGGACTTGGCGAGGTGCTGATCGAAGTACCGGCCGGAGACGACATCGGAGCCCTCGCCGACCGCCTCAAGACCGCCGGGGTCCAGTCCCACCACACCGGAGCCGAACTGCGCTTCGAGGACCCGTGGCGCAACCGGATCCGCGTCGCCGTCCGCTGAACACCCGCAGTCCCCGGCGCCCGCCCTGCTGGAATCCCCCGGCTGGGCCCGAGGGACATGCCCAGCGCAGGCGGCAGCGAGTGGACATAGTGGCCCTATGTCCACTCGTGCAGGTCAGGGGAGGGCATGTCCAGCGG